>CAADGY010000279.1 GCA_900696665.1 uncultured Acidobacteriota bacterium | reverse complement strand
TCGTTAAATCACTATGGCACTGCCTTCGACACTGGTGACCTCGCGTTTTCTCCTGATGGAAAACTCCTCGCCTATGGCAGCACTAATGTCGTGATTCGTGACGTCGCTTCCCATGAGGTGGTGACTACACTTCCCTGCCAAGTCAATGCTTTGGCCTTCTCGCCTGACGCCAAGGTGCTGGTTAGCGGCTGTGATTCCGAAATCATTCTTTGGAGCACCAGAAACTGGAAGAAGATGCGCACGTTACCCGGTGCGAACAGAGCAGCTGCGTTTTCACCAGACGGCAACTGGCTCATTATCACCACCAGACGGGATTACGGTTACCAGGTTTGGAACACTAAAACCTGGGAGCAGGAACAGACTTGCCTCATCGAGCCTTCATTCCTGATGTGGCCCAATGCGGTGGCGTTTTCGCCTGATGGCAACCGGGTTGTAATGCAAGCCGATCGAGAGAGCCACTACTCGTTCCGGCTGTGCCAACTGCCATCGCTTCAACTCGTATCAGGCTTTGGTAATCGGTCGGATTTTCTCTGTGCGGCTTATGCGCCGGACGGCAGACACCTCCTTGCCGGCTATGCCGATGGTTCATTAGAGAAGTGGGATCTTGAGCGAAAGGTCGTTGTTGGCTCGGCCAGGGAGCACCTTGGTTTTCTCACCGCAATTCGAGTCGCCCCGGATGGCAAGACATTCGTCACCTCGAGCAGCGACCGAACGCTTCAGGTTTGGGAGACCGAAACGCTCAAGCCGCTGTCACCTTTGCAGGGTCATGTTGGGGAGATCTGGTCTGTGGCATTGTCGCCAGATGGACATTTCGTAGCGTCACTCTCTTATGATGGAACAGTGAAATTCTGGGATGCCTGGACGAGGCATGACCCCCCACAGCTCGCTGGCGCCGGTGAACGAGGTTTTGGGTTTTCCTCTGATAACAAACTGCTGATCGCAGGAACACCCGAAGGAGTGATGTGCTGGGACCTGGCAACTCTCACCACCAATTGGATTCCGCTCGCTGCTGAGACGCCGGGAACTGCCCGCGAAGTGTCAACCATTGATGTCCACGGAACCGAACCGTTTGTGGCGGTGGGGCGCAACGACGGAAGAGTGGAGGTGTGGAACCTGCAGACTCGTTCCCGTCAGACCACTTGGCAGGTCCAGACCAACAAAGTTCGGTGCATCGCATTCTCACCGGACGGTCAATTTCTCGCGACAGACGCGGGTGCCGCCGTCGCATTGCTGGAGGTAAGCACCGGGCGGGAGAAGATGCGCGTCATGGGTCGTGGTAGAAGAATCAAATGCCTCGCTTTTTCGCCAGATGGCCGGTTTCTGGCGGCCGGCTGGGAGCAGTGGCAAAGCTTGCTCGTCTGGGATGTTACTCACGCCGCGCCCAGCCTCGAGTTGCTGGTCCCTTGGGACTCTGTGGCATCGGTGGCTTTTGCGCCCGATTCGAGGCAGCTGGTCGCAAGTGCTGATAGTGCAAACCTGGCGGCCGTTTGGGAAATTCCTTCGGGGAAACAGTTGACGACCCTCCAAGGCCACGTTCAAGGGACGTATGGTGTTGGATTCAGCCCCGACGGCAGGACCATCGCCACCGCCAGTAATGACCAGACCGTAAAGCTTTGGAATCTGGAGACCAGTCAAGAGATGCTTACGCTACCGCTTGGGTCGTATGCTGGCGGCCTGAAGTTTTCTTCCGATGGCCGCTATCTGGCAGTTGGATCATGGTGGGTCAATCCGACCATCCGACTTTGGCATGCTCCATCATGGGAGGAGATTGGGGCATTGGAATCGAAGGAGAAGGCACAGTCCAAGTAGCCGTCAACCAATCCCACTCGCCCACAACCTGCCGCTCAGATCATCGGCCGTGAAGAGAAGTGCCGCCGAAACCAGGAGCTAACGCAGGTTGCTTCGCAGACCGCGCGATAATTGATTGCTTCAACTTCTCGTATTGAATCGCTCAATTCCGAGAGTGCCATCCTCCGTGATCCCTTTTTCCCGCAGATTTCGTTTGTGAGGGTGAACACGTATGAAAATCACAAACCAGACCATAGAACCTATGAAACGATTCCTCACTTGCCTCGCCGTGCTGGTCCTTACCCTGCCCGTGCAGGCCCAGTCCTGGACCAATTTCCCTCCTCAGTACTGGACTCCATTCAGCGGCGACTGGGGTCTCCTCGATGGGCGAATGGTCACCCAAACATCTGGTCAAGAAAACTGGATCTGGGCAGGTCTCCCGCCGGTTGTAAACCAGGGCGACTTCGTTGCCGAATTGAAGCTTGAGTTTGCCAGCGTTCCCGACGACGAGATAGGCCGCCACGGTGGAATCATGTTTTTTGCTTCCGTGGCGACTCACCGTTTTGACTCCGCGATGAATGGTTACACTATTGATTGGATCGATCGGTTGGGGGACCACGGCTTTCGCCTCTTTCGTTGGGATAACGGGTGGTATGTCCCTTTGGCAGCGGGCGCCACTAATTTGGCAAATCCACCCCAGCTTTGGCAACTCGAGGACAGGGGGGACGTCATCCGATTTCGCGGTGATGGTCAGTTGATTTTTGAGGTCACGGACGCGACTTATCGTCAGGGCCATTTCGGTATCTGGGCTCATGGGTGGACGGGCGTGCCGGGTTTCAACATCCAGAGACTCCTCGTTGACGACGTCAAGGTGGGAACGACGTTTTACGACAACTTTGACCAGCCGCCCACGCTGAACATCCAACGGCTCGGCACGGAAGTCGTCCTGAGTTGGACCAACGCGGCGTTTGGCCTGCAATCCGCACCCGCCGTCACCGGCACGTTCACCAATGTCCCCGGCGCCACCAGCCCGTACACGAATGTCCTCTCCGGCGGGCAGCTTTTCTTCCGGCTCGTGCAGTAGCAGCTCGGCTTACGGTTGAATCAAGGAATTTCGAGATGTCGGAATTGCCCCGGTTGTGCGACATCAATCGTCGAGCGAATCAGCGCGGCGGCGGCTTGAATGCGCCGGAGGTCGTTGGTGGAGAGTTCGAGAATTGCGATACGAAAACCAGCCAGGTTCTGCTGATAGCGCAGGTTCTGGTCCGCAGTAATGAAAAGTTCGAACTGGCCTTCCGCC
>CAADGY010000278.1 GCA_900696665.1 uncultured Acidobacteriota bacterium | reverse complement strand
TCTTGTGACACCCGCAGACGAAAGGGCGGGACAACAGGGAACACAAACATCGGCCTAAACCGGCGCGCCAGTCCTCGACCCTACGTGGGAGGGCCTCGGGGTGCGGCTCCCCGGGGCTACTTAACGCTGTGCTCCGCGCGCTGATTGGGACATTCCTCCTGGGGGCTTCGCTGCAAGGCGCCGCGCCTGACAACGCGTGGCGGGCGGCGCGCTCCAACGGTGTGCTGGTGAACGATACCTTCATTCGCGCACGCAGGATGATGCACGCCTGGCTGACGGCTGCAGATTCAAGAACGCTGCTGCTGCCCGACCGTATCGCAGGCTCTTTGTTCGGCAAATGGGACGGTATCCTGCTCTACACGCCGCACAATTCCGGCGCCGATAATTACCCGCACCTGATTATCACCGCGTATCTAACCGATCCTGCGCTTTACCGGGGCCGGATGATGGACATGCTGCGAAGCGAGGTGCGCTACACCAATGTCGTGGGGGGCCAGATCCCGGGCAATCTGCGCTTGGATACTTACGAACTCGGCACGGAGAGCTTCTTTGGGGCCGGAGAATACTGCAAAGATGGCGCCGTCGCCGTAACCGAGTTGCTGGGCCGCACCCCGTGGTATTACCGCATGCTGGACATGACCGAGGATTTCATGCGCCGCGCTCCGGTGAAGACTCGCTGGGGCCAATTGCCAGCCGACGGAGCGGAGTTGAATGGGGATGTGCTTCAGACGCTCGGCAGGCTGATCCCCATGACCGGAGACGGCCGCCTGTTGCGATGGGCGGAGCAGATCGGCGATGCGTACGTCGAGGAAATCCTGCCAAGGAGCAACTACTTGCCGTCGGCGCGGTACGACTTCGAGAAACGCGTCCCTTCGGAGATTGCCGGATTGGGGGATCATGGGAACGAGGCCATCGTCGGCCTCATGTTGCTGGCAGCCATCGAGAACGAGCGTGGTCTCCCGCGCGGACAGAGCTACCGGCCTGTGCTGCGCAAAGTGTTCGACCGCGTGCTTGAAACAGCTAACTCTGACGGTATGATTTATCGCGGCATTCGGGTAGCCGGCCTGAAGGTCACCAATACCTGGCTCACGGATTGTTGGGGCTACATCTACAGCTCCATGTACGCCTATTACCAGTCCACCGGTGAAGAGAAGTATCGGGAAGCGGTACTGCGGGTGCTGCGCAACCTCGTAAAGTACAGGGATTACGACTGGACAAAACCCTCGAACACCGTGGACGATCTGGGCGACTCCATTGAAGGCGCCATCTACCTGGTGGCTCATGAACCCGTTCCCGAGGCGCTGGAGTGGATCGACTATTCGGTGAAGAAGATGCTGCCGTATCAGAAGCCTGATGGGTTCATCGAGCGCTGGTATGGAGACGGCAACTGGAACCGTACGCTGCTGCTCTACGCGCTTATGAAGACACAGGGTTGCCATCTCGAGTCATGGGAACCGGGAGTCGAATTGGGGGCTGTGCGCGACGGACGCAGCCTGTATGTGACCGTGCACGCACCGGGTGCGTGGACCGGTAGGATCGTTTTCGACTATGCACGCCATCGCCGTTTGCTCAATCTCGGCAGGAACTACGCGCGCCTCAACCAGTGGCCGGAATGGTATACCGTGGATGAGAACACCCTCTACATCGTTAAGGACGCTGACAGTGGCAAAGAAGAGGTGCAGTTGGGCAGCGACCTGAAGGCGGGGTATGCGGTGAGCCTGGCGGCGGGCGCCACACGTCGATTGCGGGTCTCACCGCGATGAACGGATTTCTCAGTACACCTCGAAGAGGAACACGATGTTCGATCCGGTAGGCGTGAGAACATACTGTCCGTTCTCGAGGGTGGCGCTCGCTTCTACTCTATACAGTCCCTGCGCCAGCCTGGTAATAGAGAGGGGATACGGCCGCGGCGCTTTGTTGCGGTTTTCAGGGAATTCGATTTCCCGATTGCCGTCTTTGACCTCGAGTTGGTAAAGCTGAAGTTTCTCCGGCGAAATGCTTTGGGACTGGAACAGGAAAATCGGTTCGGCCAGCGGCGTTCGTGCCGGTGACGCCGCACCCGGAACCGTGTAAGTGGTATTGTTCCTGCGGGACTCTTCCTTTGCTTCGGCGGTCTCCGTCGGCACCAGATTTTCAGCATGCAATAAATAGGGCACGTCGGGCTTGGGAGGTCTCGGGCCGGAATACTTGGATTGTCCGAAAACGCCGGAGCTTAACAGCAGCGCGCCGAACACGATAGCCGATCGAAAAAACATACTAGTCATTGTACGGCGCGATCAGCCGGCGGGTTTCGCTTCCCGCTTCAAGTCCCGCCTGGCAATGGTGGAGAGCAAAGTCTTCACCTCACCATCATTAATCGGCTTGGTGAGGACATAGCCGTCCCCGGATTCGAACGTGCGGGACAGTTCGGGGTCTGAGCCTTCCGTCACCAGAACGAAGCAGCCGACCAGATGCCGTGCCCGCTCGAAAAACTCTACCCAATTCAATCCGGGTAGCCGGACCGAGCAAAAAACGACATCGAAACGCAGGCGTGGCACCATCTCCACGGCCTGCTCGGCCTGCGCCACCGGCACTACACGATGGCCGCGAGCGGTAACCATCAGCAGCAACTGACGCCGCACGATGGGGTCCGGCTCTACCAGCAGCGCGGTCAGGGAGCGCTCTGAAACCGCGGGCGCCTCCTCCCCGGCGCCGGACACTACTTCCCGCTGACGGGCGGCGGGCAACTCCACTTCGAATTTTTGCCCTTTTCGCGAGCCGCCGGACCGCAGTTCCCCTCCATAGGCACGGATGATGGCGCGCGAAACATCGACGCCGGCCGCGCCATCGGGGTTAGGGTTGAGCATATCGATGGCTTCGGTGGGTTTGGGTGCGGTGAAGGCAATCTCGACGACAACCCGGCCCGCCAGTTCGCTTGAAGCCAGGGAGAGCCGCCTCTCCGCGGCATCGCCCAGCGCCTGTTCGGCTCGCAAGATCAGGCTTAGAAATACCTGTTCGAGCTGGCCCTGCGCCGCCGTCACGTACATGCGATCGGCGCTGACACGGTTCACCAGCTCAATCTCTTTCAATTTCCATTCGCGCTCGCGAAAATCGATCAGCCCCGCAAGGATGGAATTGACATCGATCGGTTTGGGCTGGGTCTTATCGGCGTTCGCAAACGAAACCAGCCGCGTGACAATTTCAGAAGCTTTGCGCGCCTGTTCGGCAATGATGCTCAGGTCGCGGCGCAAACGCTTATCGGTGGAGCGGGAAAGCAGTTGCCCGGCCGCCGTGACAATGCCATCGATGGGGGCCCCGAGTTCGGCGGCCACACCCGAAATGAGCTGGCCTGAAGCGGCCAGTTTCTCGCTGCGGAACAATTGTTCGCGAATCGATCTCTGTTCCAGCAGTTTGAGTGAGGTGGCGATCTGGTTTGCGAGGTGCTGGACGGCGGTCTGCTGATCGATATTAAAGCTGCGGGCCTCCGTGTCGTGCTGCAACTGCAGCACGCCCATCAATTCGGATTGCCAGAACATGGGAACGAAAATGACGGAACGCGGCAACAGGTCCTGTTCCGAGCTACTGAAAAAAGGGCTCTTGTGTGTTTCCGGCACCACCAGCAGAGTGCGGTTTCGAATGCAGATGGCGGCGCCGCCGGTGATGGGATCCGGCGGGGAATCGAGGAAAAACGGCGGTATGGCGGTTTCCGGTGAAGCGACTCTTTCCATCGTCCGTTCAGCTTCGCGGTAAATGTAGTACGTCACACCGGTCATCCCGAAAATTCTGGGCAAAGCAGCACGCAAGCGGTCGAGAATCTCGGAAGGAGAGCCGGCGGCGATCACACTTTCAGCGAGCCCGTGCAAAGCACGAATGTTTTCCCGGTGTTCGCGTACACGGCGTTCCCGGTACAACCACACGCCCAGCGCGGCAACCAGAAGGACCACCGACAGCAGCAGGATGCCCGGCGGAATCAGCCAGCGGCGATTGACGAGCACCACCGAATCCGCCCCCGCCACCAGCACTTGAAACATACGATCGTACGGCGGAATCGGACAATACTGTGAGGCAAGGCCCGTGATGCGGACGCGGTCCCGTGGCGCAAACTGCGCGAGCGAATTATAGTCGTTGTGGTTGCGCTTTGGCAGGAACACCTTCACCATGGAACCCGGATCGCCGACGACGAGATAATCGCCGCTGGCGTCCTCGCCCACCTCTATCACTTCGGCTTGCGTTGTGACCCACAGTCCCAGATAGCGCGGTGAGTTCAGTTCCTCGGTGGTGACATCATAAGCGGCGGGCGGCTCGGTGTGGCTGATCAGGCGGATCTCGGTCGGCCGCACCACGGGAACACCCCCGCGCTTGCCGATACGGCCCTGTACCTGCAAGCGATCGCCCGGCTCGAACTTGACCAGTTGATCGTAATAGTCTTCGATCGTCAATCCGTGGCCTTCGCCGTCCGTGATGCCCAGGTGCGCGTAGTCGAGCAGCGAGATGGCCTTCCCGGTGACCGTACCGGTGACAAGGACATCCTTCCCCTGATGAACGGGAGCAAAATCCGACGGACGGCGCGATGCGGCTTCCCGTATGCTGATCTGCTGTTGCGCTACGAGCGCTGCGCAACTCAACAGCAGACAACCCGCCACGGCGGCGGAGCGGATCAAGTGGACTCTTGTTCTCGAAGCCATTCCTCCAACTCCGGCGCGAAGAAATCGTCTATCGCCAAGTCTACGCCCGTGAGGTCCGTGCAAGTGGTCCTCAGACCGACTACTGAAGCACCCGCGCTTCGCGCCGCTTCTATGCCAGCCTTGGAATCCTCAAAAATAACGCACTCCTCAGGAGAGGTGTCAAGCATACCGGCGGCTCGCACGTAGATCTCCGGATCGGGTTTCGGCCGGCTGACCTGATTGCCGTCGAGGACCACACGAAAAAACCGGTCAAGGCCGGACTCGCGCAGTATGCAGTCGACGTTTGCCCGTTCCGCATTGGATGCCACGGCCTTATCCACGCCGGCATGCCGCTCGAGGAACAGCCGTACCCCCGGCACTATGTGTTCGTTGACGTGAGGCCGGATCATTTCGCGGTAGATCGCCTCCTTTGCAGCACCATGCCGGCAGAGTTCGGTTGGAGTCAGCGCGTCACCGAACAGCTCACGGACGATATCGTCATTATGGCGGCCCAGCATGATCCGCCCGATGGAGACCGAATCAATGCCCAACGGTTCGAGGTAAGCCTCCCAGGCTTTGACGTGCAGCGGTGTCGAATGTACGATGACCCCGTCCAGGTCAAAAATGAACTTCACGCCCGCGCTCCGGCACGAGAAATACGCCACATGCCGGGATCATAACACTTCACTGAGAGCTCTCCCGAACGGTATGCACCACAGGCGCGCGCACGACGCCGCTCCGGCTGGAGTCCTCGGCCGGGCGCGTGGCGGAGCCGTCCTTGGATTCGTGGTACTCCATCTCGGTATTGACGGCCCAAATGTTGCTTTTGTCGTGCCGTCCGGCAATGATGTTGTCGACGGCGGTCATGGCGGTCAGCATCGAGTGATCCTGGTTGTTGTATTTGTGCATGCCGTTGCGTCCCACCAGGAACAGGTTGTGAAAGCCGTCGACGAAGCCCCGGATGACGTCGAACCGGTCATAGCTACCGAAGTACGCCGGGTACGTTTTCTCCATACGGATGACAGTGGCATCCACCACGTCGCCTTTCGAAAAGATGCCGGTTCTCTCCGCCTCTTCAATGGCGAGTTCGATCATCTCCCTGTCCGGCTTCTTCCAGAGATCGTCGGTGTCATAGCAGAAATACTCGAAGCCCACCCAGACCTTGGCTGGATCCTGGACCATGAACGGACTCCAATTGTTGAAGATCTGCATCCGGCCCACCAGCACATCGTGCTCCTGAATATAGATCCAGTTGTCCTTCAGCGGTTCCGAATTTTTCCGCCCTTTCTCACCAAGCCTGAGACGGTCCAGCAAAAGGCCCACTGTAATAAAGTCGCGGTAAATCAGCCCGTCGCTGACCTCCCTGACCTCATGCGGAACTTCCACGTCAAGGGCGTGAATCAACTCCTTCACGGGCATGGTTGAGAAAACGTGATCCGCTGGAAAATGCCGCTCCCCGCCCCGTTCGTTCACGGCCGTGACGCCGGTGACACGGTTGCCTGAGGCGTGGATACGCGCCACGTTCCAGCCAGTGAGGATCTCCCCGCCTTCCGCGCAAACCCGGCGGGCAACTTCTTCCCACAGTTGTCCGGGACCGAACTTGGGATAAAGAAACTTTTCGATGAGAGAGGTCTCGGTATCTTTCTGCGCGATGTCCTTCGAGCCACGGCCGAACAGTTTGCGCAGGTGATGAAGGATCGCCGTCCGAAGAGACAGGCCCTTGATGCGCTGTGCCCCCCACTCGGCGCTGATCTGATGGCAGGGAACGCCCCACACCTTCTCCGTATAGCTCTTGAAAAACGTCTGGTAGAGCTGCCGTCCGAAGCGGTTGATCAGAAAATCCTCGAGCGTCTTCTCGTTCGGAATAGGCCGGATGGAACTGCGCAAATAGCTTATGCCGGCGCGGAACGTTCTGAGGAGTCCCAGTTGCCTCAGCGTTACCGGAGTGAGCTTGAGCGGATATTCGAATAGCTTCCGCAGAAACAGAATCCTCGATTGCCTTGGCCGCACCAGCAGGACGAGATCTTCCGACTGCGGATCAGGTCCCTTTTTCCCCGTTGCGGCAAGCGTGCGCTCGCGGTTTTGATAAGTCAACCGGTGACTCACGTCCGCCGTATCTTCGACGGGCATTACCTCCGTCCACCAGTGCATCACGCGGTCGGATTTCGAAAAAAACCGGTGACCTCCAATATCGATCCGGTTTCCTTTGTAGTTGACGGTTCGCGATATGCCGCCCATGTATCCACTCTTTTCGAGCACTATGGGCTTAACTTTTGCCCGCCGTAGGAGTTCCAGAGCCGCAGTTAAACCTGCCGGCCCCGCTCCAATGATAACGGCGGTCCCCCGAAGTTCCTTCATGCAACAACACTCCGCAATGTAACCGAGTTCTCGCTCTCCGTGCCGGTTTCGAGTGACTTTAGTTATTGGTCATTATTGTCCGTCGCCATCTGCCGCACAAGGCCACGTGTACTGGGACGACGGCTCCTGGATCAACGCCTCCCCTACCAATGTAGACCAGAAAGCAGGCACGTGAAAGATATCGTCAGGTCTCTCCCGTTTCGTGAGGGTTGCGGAGCTGTGGACATCGTAGTACTTTACATAACATAGTACTATCCCATACTCAGAGGCGGAGGTAGTGATCGGTAAGCGCCACCCAACACGCCGTGCGGCGATGTAAGTCGGGTTGTTTCCGATCTTCGCTGCGTGCTGGCGCCGGGCCGTGAAGGACTGGGCCAGCCTGATTGAGATGGGGGATCTGTCCGTTTCGAATCAATTACTTAGTGGTTTTTATGACATCGAAATGGGACGCTGGCGCTGGACAATCCAGAATTTTTCGGTCATCTTGAAGCCGCCCTCCGCCTCTGAGCAGAACGGTGCAACACTTTTACTGCGCCTGTTTATCCCTGCAGTCCAGATCGACAAGTTGGGACCGATTACGTTGAGTTCCGAGGTGGACGATCAGGTACTGGATCCCCAAACGTTCTACAAGCCCGGCGAGTACACCTATGCGCGTGATCTTCCACCCGTATTGCTCGCAACCAATGTACCTCCCGTCCGGTTCTGCCTCGCTAGGGCGACGCCGCGAACGGAGAACGATGGACGGGAACTGGGAATCGTGGTCACCTCGGCCGGCCTGATATCGAAGTAGTTCAACCGGCGCCCGGCGCGTACGGCGATTATTTTGGCAAATCAGAGAACGAAGCAAAACGGATTTCACATGAAAACAATACTCGTAACCGGAGGAGCAGGTTTTTTCTCCGGCGTCTTGAAATGGGAGGTTCTTGCCGCGGGCCATCGGTGTCTCAGCGTGGATATCCACCAGGATGAAGGCAGTCACCGCAACCTTAACACACACCAGTTTGGATATACGGGACGGCGACGCCCTGGACCGCACCCGGCAGACAGCAAATCGCGGCGGTATTTGCAGCCGCTCTTCTGACCTCATCGTTCAACCTGTGGAATACCGGTATTGCCAGCGGATGGATTGACCCGGTGCTGCGCCTTGGAGCGCAGGACGAAGCCGTCTACACGCACGAAGCGATTCGCATGATTACACACGAGACTGGTTGACACCAGCGCTGGCCGGGCGCTGGTCCTTCGAAAAGCCCCCGCTTCTGATGTGGCTTTCAGCGCTCTCCATGAAGATGTTCGGCATTGGCCGTTTCACGGCGCGGGTTCCATCCATCCTTGCCGGAGCGCTGGTTGCGACGCTGTACTTCCTCGTCGGGTGTGCCGCGCGACCCCGGCAGCGGGGCTTGGAGCCGCCTAGTTGTGCGTAGCCAGCCCGTTGTTGTTTACGATGTCGCGCCATAACGCGCCATAATATGACGGACATCCTGTTGACGGTTTCTGCACTCAGCGCATTCGCGGCACAGTCGCTAGATCCATTTCTTTTGCGAAGCCGGTCCCGCCTGACATTTACCCTTGCCATCGCGGCGGGTATCCTGACAAAAAGCGTGGCGGGGTTGCTGCCGGTTTTCGCGGCACTGCTGTTTCGGGCTCTTTCACCGCACGGCACTGGCCTGCGTCTGCGCCGGGTTGCCGTGCTATCTACGTGCGCTGTCGTGTTCGCTTCTCCGTGGTTCCTGTACCACCTCACCGCACACAGGGAATGGTTTTTTGCTGGTACGGGATTTCAGATTTTGACCACGAACATGCGCCCACACCAGACGACGGCGGAAAGTCACATCCCATTCCATTTGTCGCGGCTTTTCTACTCCGCGCCTTTGGCACTGGTACTGGGGTTGACAGTATTCCCACAACGATGGGCGCTCTGCGCCGCCGTGCCGATATGCCGCTCGTGCTGATTTCCAATCAGTTGGTATTGGGTTTTGCGCTGATGGCCTTCCGGTTCCGTTCTGAGCAGTACCTGACGCCGGTGGTGCCGCTGCTCGCGCTGGTTGCGGTGAACTCTTCACCGCTATTCGAGCGGCGATTCGCACCGGTGGTTCTCGCTGGGATTGCGGTTCTTTTTGTGGTGAAAGCATCGAATCCCGAGCAGACCTGTGGAATGTCGTACCGCTCCGGGACAACAATTCCCGCGGCCGGCGCACTCTCGGAACACTGCGATGAGCGCCGCGGCAATGGGTTGTACATTCTTGGCGTAAACGAAGAATTTTACGCGTTGGCCCTACCGCTGGCACGGGTTCATTATGGGCGGATCGATCCGGAAGGAATCGTGGAGGATGGACGCCCGCACCTGTTCTACCTGGGAATCCTACGACATGCCGGATCTCCTTCGCATTCGTCCTTCTATCTGGGCCGGCTTCGCGCTTGGGGGCTGGATTGGAGCGAACCGCTGGGGACCGCCATCGTTGCGCACAGCGCGGGCAGATTGGCAGCCCTGGGTAGCCGAACATCCAGAGAGCGACTTTCTGCTTTCCAGAGAAGTTGTAGAGAAACTCGACCAGGATACCTCACACGAGATACGCCGGATCACGCCGGAACTGGTGTTGCTCTATTCGAAAACAAGGCTGCCCTCCGTCACGCCGCGCTGGTCCTGTGCGATGTAACGGGCGCCTGCCGCTTGCTCGCGTGCGGCTCCGTAACGCTGTTGTTTCTCAGGCCACGGCGGACACGAGCGGCTGTTACGGTTACTCGCTTTTGATCTGCTGCGCCAGGTAGTTCTCGTAGCCCGTTTGTGCGATCAAGTCGCGTTGAGCTTCGAGGAAATCGGTGTGCTCCTCTTCGTCCTTCACCATGGACTCGAAAAGTTCGCGGCTGCCGTTGTCGCCCACTTCCCGGCAGACCTGAATCGAGTGGTTGTATTGCCGCACCGCATCCAGCTCGCCGGCAAGATCGTTCGCCAACTGGGCTTTCACGGTATCGCCGATTTTCGGATCGAGACCGATACCTACCTGCGGTGTCCCGTCCAGAAAGAGAATCCGTTCGATAAGGTGTTCGGCATGCCGCATTTCGTCGATGGCCTGCTTGTGAATGTGATCGCCCATCCTCTGGTAGCCCCAGTTATGGCACATCTCGGCATGCACGATGTACTGGACAATCGTGGTCAGCTCAGCGCGCAGGGCGGCGTTTAACTCGTTGATGACGTTCTCGTTTCCACGCATACTGTTACTACAGAGTAGCAGCTAATATAGGGAGATATGGTAGTTGACATTGAGGGGGTGCCGCTTCATCTCGCACATCCGGACGAACTGCCTGGCGAGTGGGTGGGGCAAGAAGAAGTAATGCGCCAGTTGCTGGCTGCCTGGCTTGTCATCGATCCGCAGGACATGCCGATGAACCCCCGGTTGATCGGCAAGCCCGGCGTTGGAAAGACAACGCTCGCTTATGCCGCCGCGAAGCGGCTCGGCCGCGACATCTACATCATGCAGGCAACGGTGGATACAAGGCCGGAGGACCTGATTGTCACCCCCGTGATCGAAGGCGCATCCCGGCTCCGTTACGTTGCTTCCCCCCTGGTTACCGCCATGGTGCGTGGAGGCATCGCGATTCTCGACGAGGGGAATCGAATGAGCGAGAAGAGCTGGGCCAGCCTGGCTCCCCTGCTCGATACGCGACGCTATGTCGAATCGATTGTCGCGGGCATCAAGATCAAAGCGCACCCGATGTTCCGGATGGTGGCGACCATGAACGACGATGCATCGACGTTCGACCTGCCGGAATATATCCACTCCCGCCTTCAGCCGCAGATCTTCATCGATTTTCCGGAACGCGACGAAGAGTACCAGATTCTGAAAGAAAATCTGCCATTCGCCGACGACCAGGTTTTGCAATACGTCACGGAGTTCCTTCAACAGGCGCACGCCTCCGACGAACGCTACACGGTGCGGGATGGCATCAACATCGGCCGGTTCGCGATGAAGCTGAAGAGTTGCGCCAGCGATGAAATTCAAGAGAGGCAGGCGCTTTATCTGGCTGTAGCTGAAACCCTCGGTGAAGAGGCTCTGCGGTATGTCCCCCGAGTTCCCGCCTGATTTCGGCAAGGAATTCCTGGAGGCGGGGAGTCTGCGGCGCGGACACCTCCATTATTTTCCGGTGGTTCCCGGACGAATGGAGTTTTCCGTCGAGGTGCGCCGGGCCATCCTTGACCAACGGCCGGCTATTGTCGCCGTAGAGCTTCCGGTTTCGCTGGAGCGGCACTATCTCCGCGCGGTCGGGCGCCTGCCGGAACTCACCGTACTGATTTACGCTGACGAGAACGAGGAAGATCGCGGCATCTATGTACCCGTGGAGCCAGCCGACCCGTTCACGGAAGCGGTGCGCACCGCACTCGAAATCGAGGCGCAGGTGTTGTTCCTCGAACCCGGCGGAGGTGAACGCCCGCATCTGCCGGACCGTTACCCGGACCCGTACTCCATCCGGCGGATTGGTCTCGAAAAATACATTGAGGTATACCGCGTATACCCACAGCCGAGGAACGAGGAGATCGCCAGGCATGCCGCGGGGATGGCCTGGAGGCTACAAGGCGCCGATCCACTGCCGGACGTATTGGTGGTGGTTTCCCTAAACCTGCTGGATCCGCTGTTGGACGCGATGGAGGAACCACAGGAGGAGCCTCGAATCCGGTCTTCCGCTGTAGACCTGGTGAATCCGCATCCGGACTGTCTGGCCGAAATCACTGCCGAGTATCCCTATCTTCAGGAACGTTATGAAGAGTTCCGGACCACCATGCAATGCTGGGATCCCATCGATCGCCCCCGTGCCCAATACGACCTGCTGCGCGAAGCCGAACACGCGTACCAGAAAAACACCGGCGAGCGCATCCAGCATTGGCAGCGCAGGATGATGGCTCGCTTCACGCGTAATCTCGCATGGCTTGGCAGCGACCTGGTGGCGGGGCTGTTCGATATCACCGTTGCCGCCCGGTCCATCGTCGATGACAATTACGCATGGGAGGTATGGGGCATGGCTGGCAGATACCGCCACCAGAGGGAGAAGACCGACCTCGAAACCGTCAACCTCTCAGGCGAAGAGGTATGGTTGAACACGCGCAAGCTGCGGCTGCGCCGCCGCCTTCCCCGGCCGAAACAACGCCTGAAGCCGGCAGGCCTGAAGGAACGGAAAAAGGAAAAGTTTCCCGGAGAGTGGGCGCAGCAGCTTGACGGCAACTCCATCTGCTCGTACCCGCCCGAAGACCTGGTGATCGAAGGCTATGGAATGTTCCTGAAAAAGCAGGCGCGGCACATTCTGTCGGAAGAGCGGATGCGCACCGAACCGTTCACTACGTCGGTCCTGGACGGAATCGACTTGCGCGAGACCATCCGCAACTGGCACGAGAAGAAGATCTATGTGCGGCAATTCGACAAGATCGCCGGCGAGGTGGGTTCGGTGATTGTGATCTTCGATGAAGATCCGGACGACCGCTACACGTACCTGACAACATGGCTCGGCGAGAACCAGAACGAATCCGACATGGCATTTTACTCGACGCAGCCGTTTGAAAACCTGGTAGGGCCGGGGATTGGACGGGCGGAGTACGGCGGATTTCTGATGAGCCTGCCGCCACGCCGAATGTACGACGTATGGGGCGATCCGGACTACGATTTTGCACTGAATAAATCCGAACGCCTGCTAATGGCGGGCCTGGATTATTCCGTCCATAAACATGTTGTTTACGTGGCGTCGAAGCCGCCCAGATCGATCTTTCGCTCCATTGCGGCGCGGATTGGACGGACGATTCTGTATATTCCGATCGGGCAGCTTTCACCGGCGAAACTGAAAAAAATTCGCGTCGTACACGTACTGGACAGCCACAAGAGGCGCGAAGAGGCAAGCCAGCATATCTGGTGACAACAAGCACGCGGCGGGCGCCCGGTTCGAATCAACGGTCCCGAATTTACACCGGTTTATCCCGAAAAATCGTTGACAATTTCCCGAATTCACAATAAAGTCTTCTAAAGTTCTCTGGTTTCCATCCTTCCGGAGGTTAATCTGATGAACTCACGAAGTCTATTTGTGGCTGTTTTCCTGCTGTTTGCTTCTTCCGTTCTCTGCCTGGGCCAGAGAACGACTGCACAACTTACAGGGACCATCACGGACGCGACCGGAGCTGTCGTTCCTCGTGCTCAATTGTCAGTCACGAACGAGAGCACGGGATTGAAACGAGACTCAGCCAGCAACGAACTCGGCTACTACACGATGCCGCTGCTGCCGCCCGGCACATACCGCATCGCGGTGAGGGCGCCGGGCTTCCGGCCTGTCACCCGTTCGGGGATCATCCTGGAAGTGGACCAGGTGGCACGCGTCGATTTCGCACTAGAGGTCGGAACTTTGGCGGAAGCCGTGGAGGTGACCGCCAATGCCTCCAGGGTAGACACGCAAACCGCCACCCTCAAGGAGGTAGTGGACCAACACCGCATCCGTGAGCTGCCTCTGAATGGCCGTGACGCGACGCAACTGGTTCTGCTGCTGCCGGGCGTTTACGGCACCGACGATACGTCGGGATTGCGGCAGGGTGGTTCCGCGCGAAGCATCGTACAACCCGGTATTTCGTCCAACGGCGCACGTAGCAACATGGTGAACTACACCCTGGACGGGGCGTTTCACAACGACACTTACACGAATGCCGGCGTGGCCATGCCGAACCCGGATGCTCTTCAGGAATTCAGTGTGCAAACGAACAGCTTTAGCGCGGAGTTCGGCCGAAGCGCGGGTGCCATCGTCAACGCCGTCACCCGCTCGGGCACAAATGAAATTCACGGAACCCTCTTTGAATTCCACCGGAACGAAGCGGTAAACGCGCGGAACTTCTTCGCGAGCGGAAGCGACGGTTTAAAACGCCATCAATTCGGGGGCGCCCTCGGCGGACCTGTGTATCTTCCCTGGATCTATGACGGGCGGAACCGGACGTTCTTCTTTTTCTCGCAGCAGGAGACACGCCAGAGGCAAACGCCGTCCGACCTCAGCGTCACCGTTTTGACCGAGGCACAGCGCCGGGGAGACTTCTCGGCACGAACACAACCCATCATCGACCCTCTTACCGGACGCCCCTTCCCCGGCAATATCATTCCAGCAGATCGCATCAACCCTGTGACCAGGAACTTTATCGACCAGTTACTCCCGCTTCCCACCGAGCCGGCAACCGGGCTATTGCGATATAAGGCGGCGAACAACAACGACGAACGGCAGATCGTCCTGAAGGTCGACCACCAGTTCAGTTCGAAGGACACCGTCACCGCGCGCTACCTCTATAACTTTTATCATCAGTTCGCGAATGACGTGCCTCTGGTATTCGCCACACGTCCGGACCGGCGGACGCCGTCGCACAATATATCCCTGAACCACGTTCACATCTTCCGCCCCAACCTCTTGAACCAGGTGCAAGTTTCCATCAACCGCAGGAAAGATCTCGGGGTCCCGGTTTGGAACACCAGTCTCGCCGATCTCGGCATGCGCAACGTATACTCCGACAAGCCCCATCCGACCATTGTCGTCAGCGTAACGGGAGCCTTTTCCATCGAGACGACGGAATGGATCATCACCGAACCGCACGTCTATACGTTTTCCGACACTCTTCGATGGACCCGGGGCGGGCACGAAATGACCTTCGGGTTTGAGTATCGCTTCCAGACTCTGAAGAAGCTCTACCGCTGGCTGATGGATCCCACTATGAACTTCGCCGGGAACTACACTGGCTACGGAGTGGCCGATTTCTATCTCGGCCTCCCGTCACGGCTACGGCAAAAGGCCTACGGTGAGTTTGCGGACCTGGAAGCCCCTGGCTACAGCACCTTCTTCCAGGACAACATACGGGTAACTCCCCGCCTGACTCTGAATCTGGGGGTGCGGTTTGAACCCACGATCAACTACGTCGATATTCATAACCGCGGCAGTGTCTTCCGGCGCGGTCAAAAGAGCCAGATCTACACCAAAGCGCCGATAGGGTTGCTTGTGATCGGCGACCCCGGCGTACCCCGCGGCCAGGCCGAAAACGACATCAACAACATCGCACCGCGCTTCGGGTTCGCCTGGGCGCCGTTCGGAAATAGCAAGACCAGTGTTCGCGGCGCCTATGGCATTTTCTACGACTCCTCGCCTATGAGCGCCATCAACAACGGCATCACCGACTCGCCTCCGTTCTCTCTGACGATTGACTACTCGCCTTCACCAGGGCCGTTCGATGACCCGTACAACGGCCGGAATCCACTGCCGATGCCGTCGCCGCCGCCATCGGATATCGATTTCCCGTTACCCTTGTCCATGTCAACGTATCCGGAAAGGCTGCGGTCGACCTACCTTCAGAGTTGGCACCTGACGTTCGAACGGGAGCTACGCCAGGACTGGATGGCGCGTATCGCCTATGCCGGGTCGAAGGGCACAGGTCTTCTTCAGGGATGGCAGTACAATCCCGGTATTTACATTCCCGGCAAGTCGACGTTGTTGAACACGAATGAGCGCCGCCCTCTGGCGCCGGAATGGTCATCTATCGGCATCCGCGAAGGCATTGGCAATTCCAGTTTCAACTCGCTGCAATTGACACTCGATAAGCGCTTCTCCAAAGGTTTCACCGCTCAGATGAACTACACCTGGGGAAAATCGATTGATAGCGGGTCGGGAGCCGGAACACTCTGGCCGTCCTTTAATAATCCGTTCAACTTCAGGCAGAGCCGCGGGTTGTCCGATTTCCATCACGAGCACCGCTTTGTCACATCCGGGCTGTGGGAACTTCCGCGCCTCATCGGGATGCCTGTCCTGGCTAGAGGAATTTTGGGCGGGTGGAGCCTCAGCGGAGCGATGTTGCTTGAGAGCGGACGGCCGTTCTCGGTACTCAGTGGCCGTGACAACTCAATGTCGGGCGTCGGAGCGGACTTTGCAGATCTGGTTGGCGATACGGGAAGGAGCGCCCGTCAGGATCCGAACCGCGACCCGGTTCGGGAGTGGTTCAATACCCGGGCGTTCGTTCAGAACGCGGAGGGCACATTCGGCAACTCCGGGCGGAACATCATTTTTGGTCCGGGAAACGCGAATGTCAACCTGTCAGTATCCAAGAATTTCCCGATCGCGTTTCCCGGAGAAGCTTCGAGAATTCAGTTTCGCGGCGAGTTTTTCAACCTGTTCAATCGTGTGAACCTGCTGTCCAAACGCTCGGAAAGCCTCACTTCGGGCACATATGGCCGGATTACCAGCGCCGCAGACCCTCGAATTCTCCAATTTGCATTGAAATGGCACTTCTGAGTCACGGTCCTGTCATCACATGGTGTCGCTCGCTTTTTTCGCCGTTCCGGCACTGACGATAGGCGGCAAGCTGGATTGGCTGATACAGGCCCTGCGGCAATAGAGCAGCGTAGCTGCTTTCCGCCGCAAAATAGGCATTTCTGAGCGGCCCAGGTGCTTCCCCCGGCTTTTCGGCGGTGCGTCGGTGGTGGTTTCGGCCTCGCGCGCCCGGCCGGGCGCCCCAGAGTCTATGTCCGGGCCGCCAGGACATTTCCCATGCCGGTCAGGGTGTCCGCCATCACGCCCAGCCCTACCCATCGCTTCATTCCTTCCGGTCCAGCTT
>CAADGY010000277.1 GCA_900696665.1 uncultured Acidobacteriota bacterium | reverse complement strand
TCCAGGTCCCGCCCTTCATCACCGAAGGCGAAAAAATCCGTGTAAGTACGGCCGAAGGCACGTATCAGGAAAGAGCCTGAAGGGCTCTTTCAAGTTCCGGTTCCTCCGCCGGTTCGACGGTGCGCAGGTCGAGGACAACCCTGTCGTCTTCGATTCGGGAGATTACGGGCGGTGAGTTGAGCCTGAGGGCCCGCTCCAGGTCCACTGCTTTCTGCGACGAGAGCGCAATAAGGTATGTGGGTATAGACTGCTGTGGAGTCGATCCGCCGCCGATGACGGAGACTCCGGGTTTCAACTCCGCCGCAAGGCCGGGAACAGCGGCCATCAGGCGCTCGGCCCGCAAACGTACTGCTGATGCCGGCAGCCGGATCATGCGCAGCGTGGGGATTTCCTCGAAACGCTCGAGCAGCACCAGGCGCAAAGTGCGCTCCAGCGCGGCATACGTGAGCTTGCCGGCTCGTAACGCCCGAAACATCGGGTTTTTCCGGATTCGTTGAACCAGCTCGGGGCGGCCCGCGATAATGCCGGCCTGTGGTCCCCCGAGCAGCTTATCTCCGCTGAAAGAGACCAGAGAAGCGCCCGCGTCCAGCGAAGCCCGTGCCAACGGCTCATCAATCCCGTAAGGACTCAAATCGACAAGGCACCCGCTGCCAAGGTCTTCATAAACGGGAAGCCCCCGTTCTTCCGCCAGACGCGCCAGTTCGTTCAACGACGGGCTGGCCGTAAAGCCCTCGATGCGGAAGTTGCTCCGGTGGACCCGCATCAGCAGGCGCGTGCGTTCATTGATGGCGGCCCGGTAGTCTTCCATGCGCGTACGATTCGTCGTTCCGACTTCGCGCAAAATCGCACCCGAGCGTGCCATGATGTCGGGGATCCGAAAACCATCACCGATTTCGATAAGTTCTCCACGCGAGACGATCACCTCGGACCCCGCGGCGAGCTCGTTCAGCACAAGGTACACCGCCGCCGCATTATTGTTAACTACAATGCCGCCGCGCCCGAGCAGCCGCTCCAGAAGCGCCTCAACGTGCACATCGCGCTTGCCGCGCCTGCCGGTCCGCAGGTTGTATTCCAGGTTCGAGTAACCTTGCAGGGAATTGTCCAGGGGCACAGGGGCCCGGCCCAGGTTCGTGTGCAGTATCACCCCGGTCGCATTGATCACCCGCCGTAGTGAAGGTTGCAGGATGGCCTTGACGGCCTTTTGAACCTGCGTGTCGATGGCCTCGACGCCCGCCGCCTCTCCTGTTCTCAATGCCGTCCTCAGCAAGGCCAACAGCCGGCGCGCCTCCTCGACGAGCACTTTGTGCGGAATGTTCTCAAAACGCGCTGCAACGCCGGAGACAAGCTCATTAACAGAAGGCAATTTGCGCAGTTCATCACGCCCGGTCACGATTCGATCGTACTCAGTTCGAACATGGCCTGTCGATGCCTGCTAAAATTTGCGGTAGCAATGCGCTGTTTTCGATTCATGGCTGTGCTCACGATGGTGGCTCTCGTTCTGGGAATTCCCGCGGATGGCCAAAGGAAGAGGAACGAAGAAGAACCGCCGACACAGGTCCTTGAATTGCCAAAGGATCTGCCGAACCTGATCACCGCTGAAACGGACCGGCTCGTATTCGCCACGTCGCCTTTAGTGACGTCGGGGCTGCTATCCAGGCAAGTGCGCGAAGCCCTGAAATCCTTGAACCGGCAACTGAAGGGCGCCACCGTTGTCGCGTTGCGAGCGTTCGTGGCCGGAACCGGTGATATGCGCCGCGTTCAATCAATTGTCAGCGAGACATTTACGGAACGCCACCAGCCCTTGCCCGTTCTTACGGTGGTGCATTCGGGCGGGCTCCCGGCGACGGGCGCGCAGGTTGTGCTGGAGGCGATAGCGGTAGCAAAGAAAGCGGTCAACCCGAACGGGCTGGTCTTCATCTCCAGCCAGCGGGCCACGAGTAAGAATCCACTGGACCCGATGGGACCGCTTTTCGAAAAGTCGCTCGCCGTGCTCAGCGACACTTTAAAAAGTACAGGTGTAGAGGCGCGGGACGTGCAGCGGGCCACATGTTTCGTGAGCCTTATCGAGGGCAGCGAGCCGCTTCGCCAGAAGCTCGCCGCTGCTTATCCCAAAGCGGCGCTCAACATCGTTCAACTGCGCCGCGAGCCTACCGGCAGTGTTGTTGAGTGCGAAGCTGTAGCGCAACTGAGTAAAGCATCCCCGGAGCGCGTTCAACGGTCTTCCAACGTCGTGTTGTTGAACGCGCCGCGCGTGGCGATTACCGGAGCGCAACTCGCATTCCGATCGCAGGAATCCGATATCAAATTGGCGTTTGAGCGCCTCAACAAAACGCTGGAGGAAGCTGGCGCCGGCACCGGCGATGTATCGATCCGGCGTATCTACGCGCTCTCGCGTACGGTCGCCGACCGGGTATTGCAAATCGAGGCTGAGTACTTCAACAAACAGCATCCGCCCGGAGGCAGCGTGCTGCTATTCGAAGCGTTGCCTTCGCTAGACGCGTCGTTTGCCATCGACGCCGTAGCCGAGCTCATGTAGCAGAATCGCACTTAGCGGCTACGGGCGAGTCACAAGGCACTCCGGCGCGAGCCATCGATGGACAGAGTGCCGGGACCTGCCATCGCCAGCGTCAGATTCGCCACCAGCAGCAACAGTGCATATTCAAACCCACCCGATGAGACAAAGAAACCCTTGCTCGAATGCACCAGCAGCACGGCCCCCGCCATAACGGCGGCGATCAGAAAAGCCGCATATCGCGTAAAGAAGCCCACCAGCAGGGCAAGACCGCCGAAGAATTCAGCGATTGGCACCAGTGCGGCTGTGATAGCCGGGGCGGGAATGCCCATTTGGCCAAAACTCTGACCCACGCCGCTAAGCCCATATACAAACAGCTTCTGCCCCCCATGAACAATGAAGATCACCGCCACCGTCACGCGCAGCAACATGATGCCCCACCCAGCCAGTCCAGATCGATTCATCACAGATTCTCCTTGTGTCTCTGATGTGTCAATTATGCCCGAAGTCGCGGGATACGTGTAGTCTATAGGACACGGCGCCAAACGTCCAGGACCGGTGAGCCCTGTGACCGGTGAGCCCACGGCTGCGCGCCGCGATAATATGCTTCCATGAGCGATCCGGAAAAGCCGTTACCGCATCCCGAACCCTTACCGGACCCGGAGCCGGTTCCCCACCCCCAACCGGCGCCGGAACTTCAGCGTGCGTGCCGCACGCGGTAATCTTCCATCAGCGGCATTCGGACAACACGGCACATTTCAAACAATCGCGACCGTGCGCGCGGGCCGATGCGTTCGGCCAGTGTGACACGAACGTCATAAGACGTTGAGCCGGGAACCCGTTCCACAACTGTGCTGCCGGCGTCCGGATCGGGCAGGTTCGTGGTGGCGATCAAAGGCTTGCGGTTGTTGCAACGGTAGGTGACGATAGATGTAATCGTGTCTTCCACCCAATCCGTGACGCGATGCGCGCCGAGGTCGTCCAACAGCAGAACCTCAGCCTCCAACACGCTTCGATACGCCTCTTTATCGCTGGAACCTGAAGCTTGGTCATAGCCGGAGCGAATCCGGTCCAGAAGGTGCTGATAATCGAAGAACAGTCCTTCAAACCCTTTCGCCATTAACATGCGGAGCGCCGCCACAGCCAGATGGGTTTTTCCCGTCCCCGGATCTCCGAGGAGCAGCAGGCCCGGACGATCCTCACAGGGGAATTCCTTTGTGTAGGAGCGGACGGTCCGGACAATATGAGTCAGTGATTCACGCGAGCTGGGATTGTCGCGTGGCAGCAGGAAATTGTCCAGTGATGCGTTCCGGTACAACGGTGGAATGCCCGCTTTGTCTTCCAGCCGCCGTACTCTTCCGGCCCGGACACAATCGCAACGCCCGGCGCCGGAGAACCCTTCCTTTTCGAGGATGATCCAACCGGATCCACCACACCTGGGACATACTTCTGACATGGAACTACTATGCTACTCCAGTATGGCCAACACTTCACCGGCTGATACAGTGGCCCCCTCCCGAGCGCGTAAGGATGCGATGCGCCCCGTCCTCGGCGCCTGCATTTCGTTCTGCATCTTCATTGCTTCAACGACCACAATCCCCTGCCCGGCAACAACCGGATCCCCTTCTGCAACAAGGACACGCACCACTTTTCCCGGCATCGGCGAGGCGATGGACTGAACGCCATGCGCTTCTACCGTTTCCGCGTCCGGTCCTGCGTCTCGCGGATCTCGTACGCCAACGGCCAGGTGGCACCCGCCCACATCGACGTACCAGCCATCCTGCGCCGGGACGATCTTCGCTTCATAGCTGCGGCCGTCGAGCAGTACCGAGTAGATTCCGGGCTCCACTTCCACGACCGAAGCCGTGCGATTGGGATGGCCCGAAAACCGGAAGTGGCATTCGTGTCCATTTCGCTCCAGAGAGAACTCGGAGGCCCGCCCGCTAACCGTCACGTGCCATTTCATTGAAGCAATCGCTCCCTGCCCTGATT
>CAADGY010000276.1 GCA_900696665.1 uncultured Acidobacteriota bacterium | reverse complement strand
GGAAGTACTGGCCACTTGGGACATTCGGAGGTTGTATCGCCCTGGGAGTTCGGCGATTTGGGAGTGACACGGTAAGTGGCTGACCCACGGTCTTCCCGGCTTCATGGATAGAGTTGGAAGGCCTGCGGCGGATCCGCTACTGGAACATAGACAAGAAGCCTGTCGAAAATCCTGTCGAATACACCCCTCTTTTGAGGCTATAATCCGAACGTATATAGGCTTCGGATAGGAGGTGCTCATGCCCGGTTCCCTCGCCAGCCTGGAACAGCAAGCACTCCCGCATCTTGACGCTAATCGTCAAACTGGGTCATTTCCGCAGCGGTTCACGCAAGTGGTGTGGTGTCGTACCTTCTCCGGTCCGGAGAACCCGGTGGACGTCGCAACGATGATTACTTTCAGGAGGAGCCCGTGAAACAGTTCCTGCCGTATATACTGGTTACCGTTGCAGTCTTGTCCATGGCGCGAGTGGCGGCTGCACAGGCTACCTGCACGTGTACCGAAGAAGAGAAGCGAAATTGCTCTGCACTCGGCCAGATATGTTCGGCGTCGGGAGGCGGAGGGGCGTGTCAAAAGAAGTGCGTTGACGCTGGCGCGAACGCCACGGCCGGTGATCAGTGCCAGGAGCATGGCTTCGGATGCGGATCCTGTGTGGCGGACGGCGTGTGGGGCGCTCTTTGGATCAATACCGACTGTTCCCGCCGATGCGACAAGGTCTGCGGAAATGTCCCGGCTACGGACTCGCGAATATCCGTGATTGCGCGGAAGTCGGGACCAGAATTGGTGCCAGCGGCGACTCCGGTAAGTACCAGATCCCAGGCGCAAAGCGGCGGATTCACGAATGCCGACTTTCGCCCCTCTCGTGACAGCTCGCATGACAGCGCCTGGTGCGGCGTCTTCGGTCCCAGTTCAGCGGAAATCATGTGCCCCCTACCGCAAATCGCTCACTGCTGGTGCGATCCGAGCGCTGGAGGGTTATGGGGCATAGCCAAATGCGAGTGCAAGGCCGGGCCGGCTACTCCTGCTACACAGCCGTCGCCGGCTGTGAACTGCTCCATTCCACGTCGCAATCTGGCATGCCCCGCTGCAGGACTGTCGAGTGTGACTGATCCTGGCTGCGCGACGAATTGCGTGCCCGGCTACAAGGGCGTATGCCGTGAGTCTACCTGTATCGGCAACACTTGGACCCAAAGCATCTGTCAGTGCGTGCCGAGGTAGGCAAACGGGACCTTTGAGAAACGGGGACTCCCACCATTACCTGATCTGCCTTTGGAAATGGCTGTCTGTCTACCGTTTCTCCCTATGACCAGTTTCTTTGTCTGGCAGCCCCCCAAACTGCTGTGAGCTCACCGCATTCTCTCAGTCTTGTGCGCACCCCTTCTGGTTCGTGTGGAACCGGTTGAACGCTCTCGCGGCCGCCGGCGACACCGGTGTGGCGATAGCGGCTTCGAACGCCCGCGCAACACGCGGCTTGTGGTACTGGCTGGCAGTCGCCGTGGCTTGCGTCCACAACTGCAACGGGACCGCACGGCTGTTCAGGCAGAACTGGTCAAAGGCCCAAAAGCACATCGAGTAGAGCTTCTTGGCGCGCCACATGCCGTAGGCCTGCGCCATGGGAGGGTCCGGAGGACCGTAGAGGCCGGCGAGGTAAATACACTCCCCGGCAGGCGTGTCGAGCACGTCGAACGGGGCGGTGGATATGACCACGCTGCAAAAGCCCAAGAATGCGACCCAGTGGAGTACGCGCACGATGGCGGCCGCCGCTGGCGTGAGCGAGGTGAGCGTGCGGCGCATCTGGCACGCGTATGGGCTCAAGCTGTATCTGGTTCGTTCCTTGACAGTGAGCAACGATCCCGACTTTGCAGCTAAAACTCGAGACCATTGTGGGCCTCTGCTTGAACCCGCCCGAACATGCCATCGTGCTCCGCGTCGATGAGAAGAGCCAGATTCAGGCGCGGGATCGCACCCAGCCGGGGCTTTCCGCTAAAGAAGAGCCGCTGCGGGACCATGACGCACGACTACAAGCGCAACGAGATCTCACCACCAACCGTCGGCGGCGGGGCGCCCTCCGCAGCGTCGAAGAACTGATCAACGCCATCGGAGATCATATCGATCAACACAACGTGCAGCCCAAGCCTTTCACCTGGACCGCCAAAGCCTCCGACATTCTGGAGAAGGTCAAACGCGCCCGCCGCACTCTGGCTAATCCTGGGCTACTCCCCCGTCTGCTTGACGCACTCTAACCTACAAACGGCGATGGCTTGAGATTCGTCACCTCCATCCCGACTTGCCAAGAAAACTTGCCAAAAACTTCAGAAACCCTTGCACACTTCAATACTCCTGATTTAAAGTACTTTCATAGCCAGATCCTAGTACAACAAAGTACAGCGACCAGTAAAGAAGGAGCGACTAAGTGAAGCGTCGAAGTTTCGTTCGCCTATGCTCCTTCGGTGCGACCGTTGCAAAGCTGTTGCGGTCCGCCGATGATCCCACGCTTGACAGCGCAAAAATCACCTTCTCTCTCCCGGAGGGTGACGACAAGGATGACGACACGCAAGTAAGCGTATGGGTCTCTTCGCGCTTGAGCAATGGGTTCAATCAGACACTCGCAAGCCGTGAGCGGTTCGCGAGTACCAGTACTTGGGAAGACACCGGTGACAAGAGCTACACTTATGATCTAAGTGTAGCGGGAGGCGTAAAACGGTCCCAAATATCGGGGCCAGTAAGAGTTCGTATCGTCATACACCCGAACGGTAACGACACCGTTAAGTTTGGATACAACCTAGTTCTGAAGTTCTCAGACGGGCAGGAAGTTACAAAAGACGCCTCGGATATTGTGTTAAGTCAGGACAATAGGGAGTACTCCGGATAGGAGTTCCCCTCGAACCCTGCGATGGGCGAGTGTGTGGTAGGCGTCGGTTTTGGCCGACGCGACAACGCGCGCGAAGGTGATGTGCACCTAGTCCTGGCTTAGTGAAATCGGCTCATTGCGATTGCCGCACTGCGGGGGGAGGAAGTACTGGCCACTTGGGACATTCGGAGGTTGTATCGCCCTGGGAGTTCGGCGATTTGGGAGTGACACGGTAAGTGGCTG
>CAADGY010000275.1 GCA_900696665.1 uncultured Acidobacteriota bacterium | reverse complement strand
TGATGCGCTCGGAAGGCGCCACCGCTCCGCCCCGTCCCAAGGCGCTGGCCGGGATGATGGTGGGCGCGGCCAGGGCGATGCCGGTGAGGCCGAGGAACTGGCGGCGATTGAGTTTGGTGCTGCGGGCATTGGTTTTCATATCGGTTCAGTGACGTTTTCTTCGGGTGTTGGATTCAAGCAAAGTTCCTGGGGTTGACAATTCAAAAACCGCCGGTGCGCCAGCCTTTGCGGTAATGGCGTGCCAGCAGGCGATTGGCGGCGGGCACATTGGCAACCTTCATGCGCCGATGATTCCATTCGAGTTTCACTCCGGGCAGGCGGATCGCCACGGTCCCCAACAGGATCGCCTCGGTCATCGGGCCGGTCTGCGCGAAGTGCGATTCGTTCTTTGCCAAGCCCAGGCAGGCGTCCACAAAATGATGGTAATGGTCACGCGGCTCGAGCTTCGGACGCGGATGGTTCTCGAATTTCTTCTCGGGCAACAGCATCGGACTGCGGCCCAGTTCGTAAAGCAACGCCCCGTCAGTGCCGATGAGCATCGCGGATTCTGTGGGGTAATCCTTCAGCGAATACAGTGCGCGGATTTCCTCCGGGGGATAATAGTCTCCGTCGAACCACTCAATCGGGAGCGTCTTGCCCTCCGTCAAGTCATTGCCCGGAAAAGTCCAGGTGATGTGCTGTCCCTGCGGCCAGGTGTCGGCCCGGCGCGACGGGGAATTTTTCCAGGATTCCTGAACCTCGGCGATCACATCCAACGGAGGCTGCAAACCAAGCCCTTTCCAAACCGCGTCGAAAATGTGGCACCCTATGTCACCAGACCAACCCGTGCCGAAATCCAACCACGCGCGCCATTTGACCGGATGATAAATGTCCGGCGCGTACGGCCGCTCCGGCCCGGTGCCCAGCCACAAGTCCCAATCCAGATGCTTCGGAGGTTGAGTGCCGCCGACCGGTCGCGGGCCGAGGAGCCGATAGTTCTCCACCGCCCCGGGCCGGTTCGCGCACAGGTAGGCATGCTTGATCTTGCCGATGGCGCCGGTCTTGAGCCAATGCACCATCGTTCGCTCGCCCTGGCTGGCAGCCATCTGCGTCCCGAGTTGTGTCACCACACGCTTCCTGACGGAAACCTCGGTCAGCTTTCGCACCTCGGCCACGTCATGACACATCGGCTTCTGACAGTAAACGTGCTTGCCTTTCTGCATCGCGGTATAAGCGATCGGAAAGTGCATGTGGTCGGGCACCGTCACGTTCACCGAATCAATCCTGTCGCCCTCCTGCGCCAACAGCTCCCGCCAATCGGTGTAGGTTCGCGCTCCCGGAAAATCCTTCGCGGCCTGGGCCAGAGCATTGGCGTCCACATCGCACAACGCCACGATCTGAAGCTTGGGGTGGCGGGCAAACGTGCCGCGATCCCCCACGCCCATGCCGCCGACGCCAATGCAGGCATGGTTCAACCTCGAGCTCGGAGCGGCTGCCCGCAACCCCGACGGCAGGATCAACGGCGCGGTCAATCCCGCCAACGCTGTGGAACATAGAAACCGACGACGGGTCAACGTCCGCGAGGGGTGGAGGCCTGACTTCATACCGCGACCCAGCATGGCGCGGCCACCATTGAATTCAAGCGCCATTCTTGTCGTGAATTCTCAGTTCACGGGGGCGGGCAGTTAGTTTGGGTTGGCAGCTCGTTAACTTGAATGGACACAAGAGTCCGCGAATCAGCCGCGACTCTACCCCACCCCGGCCCTCTCCCGCTGGGAGAGGGGAAATCAATCGCCGAAGCTCTGGACAACCTGCGACGAAGGTGGTTGAGCGATGGTCGAGAAAAGCAATGGGGGCGATGGCTGTCCCCTCTCCCTGGGGGGAGAGGGCCAGGTGAGGGAGAGCCCACGCCATTCTGCTCAATTCTTCGATCGGCGAAAACTTTCGAAGTCACAAAAAAAGGACGCCGCAGATACGGCGTCCTTCACGAAATGGCGAAGAGGCTCAGTTTAATTTCGAGAGCGCGCCCTTGACCGCCTCGAAATTCGGCAGGTCCTTGACTGTGGCGGTCTGCTCGCTGTATTGAACGACGCCGTTCTTGTCTATCACGAAGGCCGCGCGCGCCGACGTCGAGCCAAAGCCCGGAATGAGCCCGCCCAGATCATCCACCAACACGCCGTAAGCCTTGGCCGCGGTCTTGTTGAGGTCACTGGCCAGCGTGATGCCAATCTTCTCCTTCTGCGCCCAAGCTTCCTGTGCGAAGGGACCGTCCACGCTGATGCCGATCACATCGGCGTTCAAACTCGCGTATTGCCCAAGCCCGGCGGTGATGTCGCACAATTCCTTCGTGCAAACCCCGGTAAAAGCTGCCGGGAAGAACAGCAGCACCGTGTTCTTTTTGCCGAAATTGTCGCTCAACTTGACGTCCACCAATCCCGAGGCTTGTTTGGACTTGAGCGTGAAATCCGGCGCTTTGGTTCCAACTGCAATTGCCATAATGATAATTCCTTTGTTCTGTGGTTAACGGGTTTCGAGTTACGGCGAAGAGAATTGTCCACCACGTGCGCCGTGTCAAATGACGATTACAAGGCCGCCAGCACTTCCACCGCGTGTTCCTCCGGCTTCACCTTGGGCCAGATCTTTTTGATTCGTCCGTCCGGACCGATGAGAAAGGTGACGCGGTGCGTGCCCAGGTATTTCCGCCCCATGAAGGTTTTTTGCCCCCACGCGCCGTATGCCTCGACGATTTTCTTGTCTTCATCCGCCAACAGTGTGAACGGCAGTTTGAATTTCTCCGCGAACTTGTCGTGCGACTTGACCGGGTCGGTGCTCACGCCCAGAAGAACCGCGCCCTTTTTCTTGAAGTCGGAGAAGCGATCGCGGAACGCACACGCTTCCTTGGTGCAGCCCGGCGTGTCGTCTTTCGGATAAAAGTACAGAATCACGTTCTTGCCTTTGAAATCAGACAGCGAGACTTTGCCGCCGCCGTTGGTTTGGGCGGTGAACGCGGGCGCTTTGTCGCCCTCCTTGAGCTTCAGTTTTGGTTCGTTGGCCATAAGTTTTGTTCGCGAACATTAGCGCGGTTTCAAGCACGTGCAAATGGCGCTCATTCCGGGCCGGGTGGCGGCCGGCTGGCGAAGCTGCTCGGGCTGGCGCTCAATTGCCGCACGCCGTCATAGACGTATAGAAAGCCGGAAACGCCGGTGCTTATGGCCGCGCCTGCCGTCACGAAGACCGTCCAGCGCCCCAACCAGCCCTGATCCCATTTCAGCAGCAACCAGAGCACCGAGGCCATCTGCAGGACAGTGGCCAGTTTGCCCAGGAGTCGAGGGCGCACGCGGACTTTGCCGACCGTCATCTGGATGACCACCAATCCCAGCGTGAGCAGGATGTCTCGACCGATGATCGTGCCGGCAAACCACATCTCAAACCGACCCAGGTGCGGCCCGTGGTCGAAGCTTAACAAGATCACCGCCGACACCAACAGGAGCTTGTCCGCCAAGGGATCGAGGATGGTGCCCAGTTCGCTGACCTGGTTGTAGCGCCGCGCAATGTAGCCGTCCACGCCATCACAGATCGAGGCCACCGCAAAGGTCAGCAATGCCGCCAGCCGGTGCAGATCGTTCCCCGTGTTGACGTAGTAAAGCACTTCCACGACAAAGAACGGAATCAGCAGAATCCGCAAAATGGTGACTTTGTTGGCCGTGGTCATGCGCACAGCAGGGAAAGCCTCGCCATGCGCGCTGACAAGGAAAAACTCAGTAAACCCTCGTCTTGAATTCCGACCAAGTCTCTTGCGAGCATGATGTTCGGATGGAGCGGCGGCTTACCAACCCCCAAACCCATTGGGCGGCTGGCAAGCCGCCAATCCAGCGTGCAACCTGTTTGCGGGAAACTTGCTGTCGGCCCCGATTTCTGGTTTCCAAACGCACTGGCTTGAACTATATCCCTCGCGCGGCGACACCGCCGCCAAACCCGAAGCCGAAAACAAATATGAGTGACATCAACACGACCAAACCGCTAGTGGCCATTCTGATGGGCAGCGATTCCGACTGGCCCACGATGAAAGCCGCCGCCGAGGCGCTGAAGGAATTCGGCGTCGCCTCCGAAGCCAGGGTCATCTCCGCCCACCGCACGCCGCGCGACCTCGAGCAATACGTCAGCACGGCGCGCGACCGCGGCCTGCGCGTGTTCATCTGTGGCGCCGGCGGCGCGGCGCACCTGCCCGGTGTCACGGCGGCATTCACCACCCTGCCGGTCATCGGCGTGCCGATCCTGGGCAAGGCGCTGGAGGGGATGGATTCCTTGCTTTCGATTGTCCAAATGCCGCCGGGCGTTCCAGTCGCCACGGTGGGTGTCAATGCGGCTCGAAATGCCGGCCTGCTCGCGGCCCAGATACTCGGCGTGAGCGACGAGGCCATGCAGAAGAAGTTGGACCAGTTCAAAGTCAAACTGGCCGAGGAATCCCGCGCGAAGAACAAGACCCTCGCGCCATGAGCCGCTGAGTCATGCAACGGCTCATTGAAGGCGTCCACAAATTCCGCGCGGAGGAATTTGGCCGTTATCGCAAACTGTTTCGCCAGCTCGCGCAACAGGGTCAGAACCCGCACACGCTGTTCATCACTTGTTCGGATTCGCGGGTGCTGGCGGAGTTGATCACACAAAGCCAGCCCGGCGATCTGTTTGTGGTGAAGAACGTCGGCAACATCGTCCCCCCGGCCAGCGTGACCGGCAGCACCAACTCCACCGCCGCCGCCATCGAGTTTGCCGTCGAGGTGTTGCAGGTCGGCGACATTGTCGTTTGCGGCCATTCGCAGTGCGGCGCGATGGAGGCGCTCCTGCGAAACCGCCCGCTGCAATCCATGCCCAATCTGGGCGAGTGGCTGCACGTGGCGGAAGCGGTGCGGCGCATGATCGAGAACGAATACAAGCATCTGAAGGACGATGCGGCGCGAACAACCGCCGCCGCCGAGGAGAATGTTCTCCTCGCCCTGGAAAACCTGCGCTCTTATCCGTCCGTAAAGCGGCGGCTGGCCGATGGCACGCTCCACCTTCACGGCTGGTTCTTCAAGATCGCCACGGCGGAGCTT
>CAADGY010000274.1 GCA_900696665.1 uncultured Acidobacteriota bacterium | reverse complement strand
GGAACATCCACCTTGTGTTCTTCAAACTCGTTATCCCACCCGAAACCTTCACCCATCTTCCTGCCCAGTGTGGCGAAGCCGGCCGGGATTTCGATCAGGGAATTGTCGAGCATGCGCGATGCAGCGGGCTCTCTGGAGCGGTCTGGCTTTTTCCGGCTGTACTCCAGGTTATGAAGGATATACACCAGGGTCTCCGCATGCATCCACCGGTGCTCAATAGCGGCGTGCCGCAACTCAGGGGGTGCGCTGTCCCATGCCTCATCCAACTCTCGCCGCACCTGCCGGTTATAATCCTGCACTTCTTCTATCGACGGCCAATCCGGCGGCTGATCGTTCGGAAGTTGACCTTCCGGAGGGTCGATGCCGAACGCAAACAGACGATCGTATTGCGGGTGGAATGATTCAAGGCCGAGACCGGTTCGTCCGATCAGATTCCAGTCGAACGCCTCCAGATGGCCCAGGTAAAAAATGATCCGATGCCGCTCCGGGATAGGACGTTCGTATAGAGCTTCGGGGTCAATCAGCGAAAAAAGCCCATCGGTTTGTGTGCGGGACTCCGTAAGAACATTGATATGTACGGAGCGTTCCAAGTGTCTGCTGGTCATGTAAGTGAATACGGGTCGCCAGCCCGTCAACACCAGTCTGTCAAGTTACTACCAGTCTGTTCGATATTAGCAAGCACAAGATGGTGGGATCAAAGATGGAACACTCCGCACACTACTCCTCACCGCGGAGGCTCTGGCGTCGTAATGACAGCTCGATGAAAAATGCTAATTTTCCGTTCTCACTGTCCGGCGGTCGTGTGCTCCGGCACCGGTTCCGGCGATTGAGTTTTCGCCGAATTATTCGAGCCGAGAAATGTGGCCATTTCGGCCTCACTTACTACCAGGTCGAGAAGAGTGGTCTTGGCGAGCACATCTTCAACCATGGTTTGCAGGGTACTCCACAGGCACCGGATCGAGCAGTCCTCGATATGGGTGCATACAGGTTCAATGCCTGCGTGCCTTTGACAGAAGTTCCGGCTGAATACGCGCCCGCCAAGGAGTTCGACCACTTCCGCAACCGTGATCTGGCTCGCTGGACGTGACAGAGTGTACCCACCGGATTGCCCCCGGGCGCTCGCGACAAATCCTCCAAGACGAAGCAGCCGCATAAGCTTGGCCACATTCGGCACAGACAGTCCTTCCGCACGGCTGATCTCAGGAATGCTGAGGCTCTGACCGTCGCCATGACGCGCCATGAAGAGCAGGCACCGGAGACCGTATTCCTCCTGAGCGCTTAGTTTCATGCCTCCATTTTAGCCGTTTTAGGTGTATCAGATACGAAAATCTACAAGGTTTTATTGTACGTTTGAGTTTCCTTGCACATTTTCCTCTGGAAGATATGGATATTTTCAACAGTTCAGAGCACAATGGGGCTGTGAGACTCGGTGATGACCAATAACATGGGCATGTTCGTTCTGCGTATGGTGGTTATGAGTGGCCTGATGTCCGGCCTTTATGCCGAACCTCCCCGCTCCATTGAAGTGTTCGGCAGTGCCGGAATTGTCAAGTTCGGGCAAGATGAGGGATGGGGCGGGAGTGGCGCCGTCTATGGGGGTTCAGTGATGCTGCCGATACTGCCAAAGCTGGCCATCGATATGGATGTTGTCACGACGACAGACGACAGCGGCCGCGAAACTGTGCAGTCCGATTTCTCACAGCGGCGCACCTTGGTAAGTCCCAGCCTGCTCTACCGGTTCGGTACCGAACGCGCCTACGGTTTTGTAGGGGGCGGCGCCGGCGCTGTTTTCGAACGGTCCCGCGCCATTACTCCGCTTTACAGCTATGATCAGAGCGAAACCTTTTGGTCCGTGCACTGGCGCGGCGGCGCGGTGGCGGCCTTAGGGACACGGCTGCTCATCCGCGCTGAGGTTTTCTCCGTTCATCATTACCTCCTGCCCACGATTGGAGTCAGGGCGGGAGCCGGCGTACGCTTTTAGACACGTATGTGGTCATTGGTACCGTACCGCGACGGCTGAGAAGCCCGGCCCCAGGGCCTCTGGTATTTTAGAAATAGACTTAAATCTTCATGCCCTTTCACATCCATCGATTCAAGGAGTTTTTGGTCCGTCCCGCTCTGCCGGATTCGCTCTCGCGGCTGTCCCAACTGGCTCACAACCTGATGTGGAACTGGGATCTCACCATCCGGCAGGTGTTTCGACGTCTCGACCCCGCCCTTTGGACCGGTTGTGGTCACAATCCCGTACTCATGCTCGGGCGCCTGCCACAGGCAGCCCTGGAGAAGGCGGGCAAAGATCCGCGCTACCTCGCTCTATACCGCCGTGCCTGCGAGCGCTACGACTCCTACATGGATCAGGAGACGCCCGCACGAGACCGCCTGGTCGCCTATTTTTCCATGGAGTATGGACTGGCGGAGTGTCTCCCCATCTATTCCGGAGGCCTTGGTGTTTTGTCGGGCGATCATCTGAAAGCGGCCAGCGATGCCGGTATGCACCTGGTAGGTATCGGGTTGTTGTACCAGAAGGGATATCTCCAGCAGGTTCTGAATCCCGACGGTTGGCAGCAGGAGCGTTACCCGACAAACGACTTCTATACCCTTCCCGTTTCCCCGGTTATCAATGATAAGGGGGAAGACCTGCTGGTTCAGATCGGCCTGCCTCACGGACCGGTGTACCTGAAAGTATGGCAGATCAATGTAGGCCGGGTAAAACTGTATCTGCTCGATACCAATATTCCGGAAAACGAAAAGCCTGAGGACCGCGACATTACTGACCAGCTTTACGGCGGCGATATTCACACGCGAATCCGCCAGGAGATTGTACTTGGGATAGGCGGTCTGCGCGCTCTGAAGATGCTTGGTCTCGAGCCCGCCGCGTTTCATATGAACGAGGGCCACTCGGCCTTCCTCGCCATTGAGCGTATTCGCGTTCTCATCAAAGAGCACAATCTCTCGTTCGAAGAGGCGCTGACGGCATCGCGCAACAATAATATCTTCACGACTCACACCTCCGTGCCGGCCGGTATAGACCTGTTCGATCCGGGTCTGATGTACGACTACTTCCATGAGTACTGTAAAGAAGGCAACATTCCGTTTGAAGCATTCTTAGCGCTGGGCCGCCGCAACGGATTCGATCCACATGAGCGTTTTTCCATGGCGATCGCCGCCATCAAGACCTCCGCATATCGAAACGCCGTGAGCCGCCTGCACCGCGAGGTCTCGCAGGAGATGTGGCAGGACCTTTGGCCGGAACTGCCGACGTGGGAGGTCCCGATTACTTCCGTGACCAACGGCGTTCACCTGCCCAGTTGGTTGAACACCGACCTGGCCACGATCTACGACCAGTATCTGCAGCCAGACTGGCATGAGCGTTTTCACGAGCCGCAGACTTGGGATCTTGTACAGGACATCCCAAACCAGGAACTATGGGAGGCCCACCGCCGCCGCAAGCGTCAGCTCATCGCGTTTGTGCGGGACCGTGTGATGGCTTCGGCGGTAGCACGGAAAGCCTCCGCACCGGAATTGCGCAGGCAGGCGGAGGTCCTCGATCCCGATGCTTTCACTATCGGATTTGCGCGCCGGTTTGCGACGTATAAGCGTGCTACGCTTCTGCTGCGTGACACGAAAAGGCTGAAAAAGATTCTCACGAACCCGGACATGCCTGTCCAGATTGTGATTGCGGGAAAAGCGCACCCGAAGGATCATCCTGGTAAGACGTTGATTCGCGAGATTGTCCAGCTTTCCAGAGACCCCGAGCTTTATAAGCGTCTGGTCTTCATCGAGGACTACGGAATCCAGGTGGCTCGCGAACTGGTGCAGGGCGTTGACCTGTGGCTGAACAATCCCAGACGTGGCGAGGAAGCTTGCGGTACCAGCGGTATGAAGGCCGGCATCAACGGTATCCTTAACCTCAGCGTGCTCGACGGGTGGTACGACGAAGCTTATGAAACTTCCGGCGGATGGGCTATCGGCGATCGCGAAGATTATAGCGAAGACCAGGATGAGATCCACGCCAGTGCCATCTATTCGCTCCTGGAGAACGAAATCATTCCGATGTATTACCGCGACCGGGAAGAGGGCGTTCCGGTGGAGTGGATGCGGCGGGTCAAGCTATCTTTGAGGAATGTCAGTCCGCAATACAGCTTTCAGCGCATGTTGGAAGAGTATGCCAGCCAGCTCTACACTCCGGCGCAGCGGGCCTTCCATGACTTGCAGCAGGGTGGATTCGACAAAGTGAGAGAGCGGGTGCGGTGGAATGCGGAGGTGATCCGGGCTTGGGATCATATCCGGTTTGTCGCGATGGGTCCGGAACCGGAAGGAGTTGTCGTCAGCGGGCGCCCGCTTCCGTTTCGCACAACCATCGATCTCGCAGGACTGAAGCCGGATGATATCCGCGTCGAGGCTGTCGTCGGCCGTGTCAACGGAAGCGGGCAACTCGAAGAAACGGAGGTTTTGGACCTGCCGGCGGTGGAACAACAGGGTTCAGCTTTTGTGTTTGCAAAGGATTACATTCCCACGCACACCGGCAGGCTCGGCTATTCGTTCCGGATCTCTCCCAACCACTACGAGGATCCCCTAACCCGCCCCTGTAACTCTCTGATCAAGTGGGCAGTGGAGTAGAAGAGGGCGTGCCCTGGCTCATAACTGAGCCGTGCGCGTCAGTGAGCGGGTGACGGCGCTTTATGCCGCCCGCTCAGCAGAATAGCGTGCAAGATCACAATTCGTTTTGCAGCCATGATGTACAATAGAATTTACTGGCGTCGTGACGAGATCCGTGATAAATAGGTATTTGAGCCTTACCGGATCGGGTTCATGACCCCAAGGTAACTTCCGCAGCGTCCCTCTCACCCACCCTGACGGAGCGATCGGGATGCTTCCCGGTTTCCGATGCGCACTGCCGAGCTGGATGCCTGCAAGCCATTGCTTTTTTGCTCGCACGTACTATGACCCTGCTGCTTCAAGGGTTCCAAAGGAGTAATCGCTAGCCATGGATAACGATCGAAAGTACAAACAACGTGGCTACATGGATTCAGATCGCGACCGTGGGGGCTCCTCCCGGGAAGAGCGCCCCAGGAACCAGGGGCCTCGTCCCCCCATCGACGTCACAGGACCTCGCCTCCCGAGATTAGTGCAGTCCGTTATGGCCTACCGCTGTTTCAACTGCTCGACGGCGCTTCCCTCGGATACGGACTTCAAGGGATCATGCCCAAAGTGCAACATGGCCCTACACTGCTGCAAGCAATGTGCACACTTTGAGCCTTCTACAAGATTTCAGTGCCTGAAACCTATCCCCATTCGCATCGCTCAAAAAGACCAGCGGAATGAGTGCGAGCTTTTCGAGCCTCGTGTGACGGTGGCGCGCGACGTCGCTCCCTCCACATCGGTGGGCATTGCGGCAAACGGGCCGCCGGCTCCGCGCAACGCGGACGATGCCCGGGCGGCCTTCGACAGTCTGTTCAAGAAATGATTCCATGAGGGTGGCGCATCTGGTTGCACCTCACCGGTTCAATCTGGTCAGTGGGCAGATTGAGAATCCCGGCCCTGGAGAAGTGCAGGTGCGGGTGAAAATGGTCGGCGTCTGCGGGTCCGATCTGCACAATTTCTCGGAAGGCTCGGTGGGGGATGCTCCCGCCCTGTTTCCAATGGTGTTAGGGCATGAGCCGTCGGGCATGGTAGTCGCCACCGGCCCCGGTGTCAGCGGATGGAGTCCGGGAGACCGGGCCGCACTCGAACCCGCCATCTACTGTTACCATTGCGAGTACTGCCGGTCCGGCCGGCACAATGTCTGCAATCATATCCGCTTTTTGAGCCAGCCCGGAGACCCCGGTTTCTTCCGGGATCTGGTGAATTTGCCCGCAGCCAACCTCCTCCCCTTGCCGCCGGAACTTGACCTGCGAGAAGCCACTCTCTTTGAACCGCTCGCCGTGATACTGCACTCCATGAAGTTGGCCGAGCCGCGGTTGGGAGATACGGCGGCTGTTTTCGGCGCCGGTCCCATTGGGCTGCTCACCGTTGCAATTCTGAAATTGTCAGGTGTCCGTGTGTGGGCCGTGGAACCCGTGACCCACCGGCGCGAACTTGCGAAAAAGATGGGAGCTGATGCGACCATCGACCCCTCCGCCATCGATACCGTCCGCCAGATCTTAACCGATACAGGACAACGAGGTGTGGATTTCGCCATCGACTGCGCGGCAAAAGGCGGTTCACTCGATCAAGCCGCCGGCGCCATTCGCAGAGCGGGCCGTGTCGTGGTCACAGGCATTCCCTCCGAAGTCCGCCCGGAGTTCGATTTTCACACACTGCGACGTAAAGAAGCGGCTCTGCTAAGCGTGCGGCGCTCCAATCATGAATCGGAACAGGCCTTGGATCTGATAAAGAACCATCGTGCCCTGTTCGCGCCTATGCTGACGCACACACGCCCCATCGAAGACATCGAGAAAGCCTTCTTCCTGCTCGAGCGATACGACGACGGCGTCGGCAAATTGATTATTTCCCTCGGCTGAACACGTCAATGGGACTCGAATTGGAACCTGATCAGCACCTCGCCGTTCACCGGTTTTCCACCCGCCATGGCCGGTTTGAACTCCCATTGATAGGCGGCCGCCAGCGCATAGCGTGAGAGGAAGATTCCGGCGCTCTTTTCGGCGCGGACGAGGGTCGCGTCGGTCACCTTGCCGCGAGCGTCCACATTTACTCTTACTTCAACTTCGCCGGCATTTTTCGCCACATAGCGAACACTTCCGGGAATGGAGGGCATGACTCTGCGAGTCGCCACTGGCGGAACAGGCGGGGACACAACCGGCTTAGCCGGCTGGGTGGATCCGGACGTGGCCGGGGGCTGTGGAGACAGCACGCTCTGTTGAACGCTAGGGACACTTCGCTCTGGCGGAGGGGGCGCGCCGGGCAGGATCGAGGGTCTCTGAACAGCGCTTATTGCGGTGAGGTCAGGCACCATCCGCTGCGCTAGGGCTGGCGGTTGCGGCATGGAGATCGTACCATTTGAGGCGTCGCGATCGGAAGAGCCCTGGAAAGCGTCGTGCGCGCTGGAAGCGAGCGATGGCGGCTGTTCAAATTGTCTCGCCTCCTGTGTTGAAACCGTGGCGGACGCAGGCGGGCGCGGCACCTCCTGTCTCGGCGCCGGAGTACCGATGGGTGGCAGTATCCTGCGCAGTTCTGAAAACAGCCCGCCAATGACGCGAACACTCTCGCTTATGGTCCGATCCGGCGACATGAAGACATCGAGGCGAAAATGGAGGTCGTTTCCCGCCGGCACGTACGAGACGCTGCCCGAAAGTAATTCCTGTTTTTCGAGCTGCAATTCTCTGTGGTATTCCCCGTCAGTAATGGCCAGCCGCCCGCCAGTGGCCGAACTCAGAACCGGTGCAGTCCGGTTCCACGTCAGAAAAATGCTGTCCGGATATCGCATCGCGCGAAGGTCGAGCTGGCCTCCGCTCTGTACTGTCTCCACATTTGCCGGCCAATATAGCCGGGCCACCAGTCCCCCTAATGTGAGGACCATCAACAGAAGCAAGCTCAGAACGGCTGGCAGGATCCAGCGCCTGGCAGACACGCCCGGCGCTGATACAGGCCGCACGGCTGCTGAAGCCGCCGGCGCAGTGTGCACGGCGGCCACAGGCCGTTGGGCCTCCGCCGCTCCGTTATTCCGGACTGCCTGGGGCTTGGACGGTGCTGCCGCCACCGGCGAAGGCGGCGTGTGCTTCGCTCCGGAAAAAGTCAGCAAAGCCGTTCCATCGAGCGGAAATTGCGAACCGGCCGCCGCAAATGCGTTGTCACGCCATACGAACAGTGATGCCTCGCGCGGGTGGCTATTCCGAGCTGAGATCAGCAGCAGGATCGCCGGAACGCCGCTGAACTGAGACGAGTACAGCGCCACATCCTCCGCCGAAGGCGCCAGTTGGCCGAGAACCCGCCGGTAGATGCCAAGGGCGAAGACCCTCCGGTCCGGCCCGGGCGCCCACGTTCCCAGGACATCGCGAAAGCGTTCTTTATTGCGATCCTCCGCAAAACGGCCTTCCGATCCAGTGAAGAAAGGCAGGGAGAGACAATCTTCCACCAGGAGT
>CAADGY010000273.1 GCA_900696665.1 uncultured Acidobacteriota bacterium | reverse complement strand
CCGCCAGTTTCCGGTAATCTTCTTCGATATCGTTGAGTTGGTTTCCGCTTACCAGAACGCTATAATGCGTGATCACCGAGCCGGGTGTATAGCTGATTTCGTATCCATCCACGAGGCGGCTGCCCATGCCGGCGACATTCAGACGGGTTCCCTTGGTGATATACAGCGGCCGGTTCGTTTTGAGCTCATAGAATCTGGCGAGCACCGGACCGGATGGAAGACGCCGGAAGACTTCCGCATCCGCCCGCGGAACGAACGAGCGCTTCAGATATTCGAGCGCCCGCGGTATTGGCTCCAGGTATTTCCGGTCCCTCGTTTCGCGGTAAAGCGTCATCAGTGTGCGCAGAATCCCTTGTGATTCTCCACCGGTGACGCAAGGAGGCTCGAAAATGCGCGCCCACGCGGGATGCATGTCCGCATCGTATTGCTGCGCCCACGCCGGTTGAGGATCGGGCATTTGCGCCAGCAGAATGAACTGGCCGCCCTTTTCCGCCGACGCACGGTAGCGAGGCTCGTTGTAGATTCGCGCTGCCTCCAGCATGGTGTCGATCGCGTCGGCGATGGAGTTGTCGTTGAACGTGTAATGCTGCTGGTATTCCGGTCCGGGCCATTTTCTCGACCACGTCTCCGGATAGCTGGCGCGTTTCACCGGAAATCTGGAAAAATCGGGCGGCGCGCTGAACCGCTGTGGCCATGCGCCCACTGGATATTGCGCCGCTATAAGACGGTCCAACGCAAGCCGTGCCGATTCATGAATGGCAGCGTCGGCAAAATCTAGTGCTTTGTCTACGCGCATCAAAACCCGGATGGCCGCCTGCGTGACGTTATCATCAAGAGTCGTGACGTTGCGTCGCGCTCCGCCGCAGCCGCCGTCTTCCCGGTACTGATAGCGTTTGCGCTTCTCCGGATCGAATTCGATCAGATAATCCCAACCGCCGCTGCAAAGCTGACCTTTCACGAGGGCGTTTGCCGCATCGCGCGCGTAATCGAGATAAGTGCGATCGCCCGTCGCTTCGTAGGCATCCAGGTACGCCAGTGCCACGATCGGGGTTGCTTCGCGCTGTACCTCCACCTGTGTGGGCCCTTCGGCGGATTCAGACCGGCCGTAACTCAAGTCAGCCGTGTAGTAGAAGTGATACCCGCCATTGGTAGACACCTTGTGCCGGTAGAAATCAGCCGCTTTGCGCATAGCGCGCAGGACGTCTTCCTTCGAAGGAGCCTGTGCGCTCAGCAGCGCGGGCAAAACAAATAGTGCCAGGAATCTCATGTGGGTTGAGACAGCATACTACATTCGGTACCTACACTCCGGAACTCGATAAACAAACTTGATAAACAGCACTACAGCTTCGGCAATTCGAACCCTTTGCGGCGGGGACGGTCGGCCAGCAGATTAGCTTCGGCGTCGGAAAGAAAACGTTCTTTCTCGGGGTCCCAGCGCAATCGGCGGTTCAACGCCCGGGTGATATTCGCCAGGTGTCCCAGGCTCACCGAGCGATGGCCGATTTCCACGCCGGCATTAGGCGTTTTGCGGCCGGGAATGCAGTCCAGCCAGTGCTTCATATGATATCGAGCTTGCCAGAGGGCGCGCTTGTCATGCCACTTCTCGATCTCTTCACGCGGCGGGAGGTCGAGTGCAATACCTGGTGTATCGACCTTGAAATTATTGCGCCAGATATCGATGCTTCCGTGCACGCACACGAAACGTGCGCCACCGCGTAAATCGCCGGGAGGCAAATCCAGGTGTACCGTTACACCATTTGCATAGCGGAAGGCAACGGCGTCTCTCGGACCGTCTTCCAGCGGCCATAGTTCCACCGGGCCGGTCCCATCCGTCCCGAGTGCCCATTGAATCTGGTCCAGACCGTGCGCGCCCCAGTTGGTCATCTCGCCGCCAGAATAGTCCTTCCACCCCATCCAGCCGAAGTGCAGCTTCTTACTGTACGCCCGCACGGGCGCCTGGCCCAGCCAGCCGTTCCAGTCCAGCTTGCCTGGCATCGGGTCATCGGGCAGGAAAGGGACGGGCGCAGCCGAAGTGTAGTTTGTTCCATGGACAAGCTGCAATTTGCCCAAGCCGCCTTTGCGAACCAGCTCGCATGCGATCTGGTTCATCTCCATAGAGCGCTGCTGGCTGCCCACTTGGAAGATGGTTTTGTACTTACGCACCGCTTTCACTAACTCCGTACCTTCGCGGATATAGAGTGTCAGCGGTTTCTCGGCGTACACGTCCTTGCCCGCTTGACAGGCGTGGATGGATGGCAGCACCCGGCCATGATCGTGCGTCGCGATAAGCACCGCGTCGATGTCTTTGCGGTCTAGCAGCTTCCGGTAATCCTGGTACAGATGCCACTTGGCATTGCGCTTGGCCGCAGCCTGTTCGCAACGCTCGAAGTAGTAATCGGCGGCCGCAATAATACGCCCTGGTTCGGGCAGTTGATCGATCAGCAGATTACCGCGTCCGCCGGCGCCGATGACGCCAATCTGAATGCGATCGTTTGCGCCCGGCCTGCCTGGCTTAGCGAAAACGCGATCCGGAATAATATGCGGGAACACCGCTCCCGCCATTGTGGAAAGAGCGGTGTGCCGCAGGAATCGGCGGCGTGACGGAGTCCGGTAATCGTTCATGCGGAACCGCTTTCTTTTGTATCAGTCCGCGGTATGGCTGTCCACCGTTTGAAACAGCACCCGGGCGATGTGACTTTCGTCACTGCATGCAATTGCAATCGAGTTGCATCATTGGCCATGGGGAACACAACAGCACAAACTCAAGGGCATCTTTGTACTCACACCGTGGCGGAAGTGGACGCCGCCAAGCAGCCGGGGCACTGGCTGCTGGCAAGCCTGGGTAAGCGGGTGCTGCGGCCGGGTGGGCTGGAACTAACACGGATATTGATCAGCCGTCTGCGTCCCACGCGTGCCGACGACATCGTCGAGTTTGCTCCGGGTTTGGGCGTGACGGCACGAATGACACTTGCCTGTGGGCCGGCAAGCTACACAGGAATCGAACGTGAAACGGCCGTTGCCGCGAAATTGCAACAACAACTTGGAGCCGCCGGGGTGAGAATCGTGAATGCCTCGGCAGATCACACAGGCCTCGAAGATGAGTGCGCTTCTCTAGTGTACGGCGAAGCAATGCTTTCCATGCAGACGCCCGAGCAGAAACGGCGGATCTTGGCGGAGGCCTTTCGAATTCTGAAACCAGGTGGACGGTACGGCATCCACGAACTGGCGCTGCTGCCGGACTCGATCGACATCGCCGTTCGCAAGACAATCGAACGCGAGATGTCCATGAATATCCACGTTGGTGTGCGGCCCGCCACGTTCAGCGAATGGAGAGAACTCATGGAAGAGACCGGCTTCAAAGTCACATGGCAGACGACAGTGCCGATGCATCTGCTCGAGCCGAAGCGAGTACTGGCCGATGAGGGCCTTGGCGGCGTTTTGCGTATCGCATTCAACCTGCTCCGCAGACCGAAAGCGCGCCAGCGTGTTCTCTCGATGCGAAGAATGTTCCGGCGCTACGCTTCCAACCTGACGGCAGTGGCGATGGTGTGCGAAAAGCCGGCGCAATAGGAATCGGCCCGGCCGAGAAAACCAGTCAATCTTCCCGATAGGAAGGGCATCTGCGGGGATCATGTGCTTTTTGCCTATGGGTGTCTGATCACCACCACTGCGGGGTATCTTCTGGCGCGGCCATAGCCCCGGTGGGATCGGATAGAAGCCTTCGGTCTCTCGGGTAGCCCACCGAAAGCTATTGCACGGACCAAAATCCCTCACGATAAGAGGCTGGTAATCGTAGCTCCTGATAGTAAACCCAAAGTGTGCCTGGGGCGGCCTCATATGCCGTTACCGTCCACGTAACCAAAGCTCCAACTGCGGCAGATGAAGTGACCGGCGGTTCCAGTGACACCCAAATCTGCCTACCGGAGCGGGTGCAGGCTCTGCCGCACTCAATAATACCGGCGCCCGGAAATACACTCGTACTTGTTTCGATATTACGTCTGGTCAGACGTGTTCCTCCGAGCTATGGCATCATTTGAAGTTCCTGAAATCACCGGCGGCGCGCTTCCGTTTAGAATTAGCTGAAGCATGATTGCCTGGAGAGGGGATGCACATGCGGAACATTTTCGGCATTCTGGGCATTTTCTTGGCGGCTGCGCAAACCGGCGGTGATGGACTCACGCGGTATCGGAACCTCGGCAAAGCGTTCTATGAGGGGCCCACAACGCAAGCGCAAGCAGTGGAGGAGTTTCGCAAAGCGCTGGAAATGGCGCCGGATTCGGCCATCGACAGGCTGAACTACGGCCTGTCGCTGCTGCGCGCCGGGAAAACCGCCGAAGGCATAGTGGAACTGGAGCGCGTGCAGCAGCAGGATCCCACCCTTCCTCACACCTGGTTCAATCTCGGCATTGAGTACAAGAGGCGCGGCGAGGCGGAACGAGCCATCGCGCAATTCCGGCAGATGGTGAGGCTGGCGCCAAATGATGCGATTTCGCATTATAATCTGGCAGCCTCCTACCGGATCGCCGGCATGGATGCTGAGGCGATAAAACATTTCGAGATCGCCGCGAGACTCGAGCCCAATCTTGCTGGTCCGCATTTTCAGCTCTTCAATGCCTATCGGGCCGCCGGACGGCAGGCCGACGCCAAACGCGAACTGGAGATTTTCCAAAAAATCAAAAGAGAGCAGGAGGGCACAGCCATTCCCGAGGATATGGAATGGAACGTCTATGCCGAAGTTTATGAAACCATCGACGGTGTCGCCGCCGTACAACCGGAGGCGAAATACGTTACGCGCCATCTTGTGGGCAAAGTGGATGCCGGCACCGCCGGGATGGCTCTGATCGACGCCGATGGTGACGGCGGCAGGGATCTGCTGGTGTGGTCCGGGCAGGGGTTGGCATTGTATCTGAATGGATCGATGCTGGTTGCGAAGGCATTCCCCACCGGTCCCGTGATCTCGGCGGCGCCCGGAGATTTTGACAACGATGGACTGAGTGATGTCGCGGTGGTGACGTCCTCCGGAGTTGTGCTGTATCGCAACCGGAAGGGAAAATTTCTCAAGCAGGAAGTCAGACCGTCCAAGGGCGTTTTCAACAAAGCTGTCTGGCTCGATTACGACCACGATTACGATCTCGATCTGGTGCTGCTGGGGAAGGATACGCGTTTACTGCGGAACCAGGGCGCGGCAGGATTCGCCGACCGTACCACTGATTTTCCGTTTGTTCAGGGAGAAGCGCTCGATGGCGTTGTGTTCCGGTTGGTGCCGGACAGCAAAGGTATGGATCTGGCAGTGAGCTACCGCGAGCGTAAAGGCGTGCTTTACCGGGATCAACTGGGGGGCGTTTACCAAGCAGAGTCTCTCGACACACTCGCGGAAGGAGCCAGGGGCCTCGACGCGGTGGACCGGAATCGCGATGGGCACGTCGAGGTGATTGCTGAATCCGGCGCGCCTTCGGTTACGGCGGATTTCGACGGCGATGGCGATTTTGATGTGGTCTCTGTGAGGCCCGGCGGCACAATACAACGCAAGGACAACCACTCTGGAGGCGGCTCGTGGATAGCGGTGCGTCTGGAAGGAGTCAAGAACCTAAAGCTGGCGCATTATGCCGAGGTGGAAGTAAAGGCGGGCCGCGTGTATGGGAAACAGATCTACAGGGGAGTGCCTCTGTTGTTCCACCTGGGGCCGTTCAAAGAGGCCGATACGGTGCGGATCACCTGGCCGAACGGCCTTATTCAGAACGAGATCAGACAACCCGCGAGCGGGATGAAAGTGTACACAGAAAAGCCCCGGCTTTCTGGTTCGTGTCCCATGATCTGGTCATGGAACGGGAGTGAGTTCACATTCATAACGGATGTTCTCGGAGTCGCGCCGCTTGGCGCAAGCGCCGGCGATGGCAGTTATTTTCCGGTGGATCACGATGAGTATATTCAGATCCCTCGGGATGCGATTGCGGAGCGCGAAGGCGACTACAAGATCCGCATCACGGAGGAGTTGAGCGAAGTCGCATACCTGGATAAGGTCTCTCTGATCGCGATAGATCACGCCGCGGACATCGAGGTCTTTACGAACGACAAGTTCAAAGGACCGCCGTTTCCCGAGTTCCGGCTCTTCGGTGTCCGGAAGCGGATAGTGCCGCTTCGGGCACGGCAGAACGGTTTTGATGTCACCTCCCGAGTGCTACATCGCGATCGGATCTACCCTGAGCATTTCCGCCGGAAGATGAATGGGGTAGCCGAAAAATGGGAACTGGAGCTCGATTTCGGCACAAGCGCGGCGCGTGATAATCGTGCGCTGCTAGTGTTGAACGGCTGGGTGGACTGGGCGGACGGCAGTACGTTCCGGGCTGAGGTACAGAAAGGCCGCGGCGGCCTGTTTACTCCGTATCTCGAAATGCGGGATGCGCACGGGAAGTGGCAGACCGTGATCGAAGACATGGGGATACCGGCGGGCAAGCCGAAGACGATTGTCGTGGATTTAACCGGCAAATTCCTTTCTCCCTCGCGCGAGATTCGCATCGTGACGAATCTGGCCGTCTACTGGGATGAAATTTTTCTGAGTGAAGATACGGCTTCGCCGCAGACCAAAATGACCGTTCTTCCACCTGATGCGGACTTGAGCTTCCGCGGATTTTCGCGCGTCGTGGTTCATCCGCAGCGGAGGCAGCCGGAGCGTTTTCTGTACCCCGATCCTCTGCCGGTTTCAATGTGGAACCAGACGCCGGGTCTGTACACACGTTATGGCGCCGTTCGACCGCTGCGCAAAAGAGGCGACGACCGTTTAGTGATCATGGTCTCCGCGGATGAGTTCCGGTCGAGCTTTG
>CAADGY010000272.1 GCA_900696665.1 uncultured Acidobacteriota bacterium | reverse complement strand
TTGCGTGAATCCGCTCGACATCTTCTATGGTGAAGTACCCGCGGCCAATCCCGGACTGGTTCGTCAGCACAGCGAGCCCAAAACCAAGCCGCGAGAGATTCTGCAAACCCTCCACAACGCCCGGCACGAGTTCCACTTGATCAACGCGTCCGAGGTAAGGGCGATGAACGATCAGCGTTCCGTCGCGGTCTAGCAGCACAAAACGGCGACGTAGAGGCGAAGTGGCGGTCATGGAATCAGCGAGGCTGGAACTCCGACTGGGCGCGTTCGTATTCTTCGGGCACGCCGATATCCCACAACTGGCCCGTGCTGCGGTAGCCGAACAGCCCTTGTCCAATCAGCTTCGGGAAGACATCCCTTTCGAGGGAAGCCGGGGTGTTCTCGGGGATAGATTCGACAACATCCCTGCTCAGTAGATAGATCCCAGCGTTGACCCAACCCGGCCCGTTCGTGGCGGCCTTTTCCGCGAAGTTCACGATTGCGTCTCCGGCGGCCAGTTCCACGCGGCCGAAGCGGCTGGTATCCTCCATCCGTGCCAAAGCAATTGTCGCTGTTGCGCCGTGGTTAACGTGGCTGGCAGAGAGGGCTGCGAGGTCAACCCGGCAGTGTGAGTCGCCGTTGAGTACGAAGGCGCCAGCCGGCCCCACAAACGGCAGAGCCAGTCGAATCGCGCCCGCAGTTCCTAGGGGCGACTGTTCCCTCGAGTACCTGAGCCCGATGGAGCGATACTCATCGCCGAGGCTCTCCTCCAGTTGGCCGCCAAGGTGACCTGTGCAGAGAACCGCCGTGTGAACGCCCGCGTCCGCCAGTTGATCGAGTACGTACGTGATGAATGGCCGCGCGCCAACCTGGGCAAGCACCTTCTGCTGATCAGGCACGACGGCACGCAACCGTGTACCCAGACCGCCAGCGAGAATTAATGCCGGGAGTGTCATGAGGCTGATCAATTGTCCTGCCGGGAGTTCAGGCCGGCTGCACGGCCGGCGCGCCATGCCGCTGCACGCGCAGCCACTGTTCGAACAGCACCAGGCTGAACAGTAGCTTGTGATGATCGTCCCGACCCTCGCGGTGCCGGGCGAGCATCTCTTGCACCTTCGCAGGCGACAAAAAGCTGTACATCAGCGACTGGCTGTCGAGCAGGCTTTCTTGGAACTGGCTGCCCACCGCGTCGCGAAACCAGCCGTCGACAACATTGACGGCAAAACCACGCTTTTTCCGCCCGATGATTTCCTGCGGCAGAAGCCGCCGGCAGACGCGACGATGCAACCACTTGCGCTCACTCCGGCGGACCTTGAACTTCGCCGGCAGCCGCTCTACGTACTCAACGATTTCACGGTCAAGATAAGGTACGCGGACTTCGAGACTGTGGGCCATCGACAGCTTATCCGCGTACATGAGAAGTTCGTCCGGCAGTGTGGAACGCACCTCGAGGAATTGGAAGCCGCCCAACTCGTCGGTTTCCGCCGAAAGATCCGGGAAATCGCCCCAGCTCTGGAGGATCGCATCGCCGGCTCCCGGCGGCAGAATTCCGTCCTGGAACAGTCCGTCCACGGTCTCACCCGGCTCGAGAGAGAGAACGCTTTGGTACAGGGGAAGCCTCTCGCGCAGGGCCAGCGCATAAACGCCACGCTTCAGCGTCTCGTTGCGCGGCAGGGCGCGGACGGCCGCAGCAGCAGTGCTGCGGCTCCATTCCGGCAGCTTCGCCCAGAGCGCGGCATACCTCACGCCGAGGTGGCGCTTGTAGCCGCCGAACAATTCGTCGGGTCCCTGCCCCATCAATGCCACTTTCACGTCCTGGCGCGCCCGCTGACACACGAAGTACATGGGCACGATCGAGGACGAAGCAATTGGCTCTTCCAGGCAGGCGACAATGTGCGGCAGTGCGGACTCGAAGGTCTGGCGCTCCAGATGGACGGATGTGTGGCGCGCTCCATATAGGGATGCCGTTCGCTGGGCGTCGGTGAGTTCGTCGTCAGCGAATCCGCTCCCGTAACCGACCGTGTAAGTTGGCCACGACTCGCCGTGCTGGTTCATCAGCGCCAACAGCAGTCCTGAGTCCATGCCGCCACTCAAGAGCAAACCGACCGGTACGTCGCTGAGCAGGTGCCGCTTCATCGACTGGCTGTAGAGTTCGGCCAACTCTGCCTCTGCTTCACGGTCCGATTTGGGTGGAGAAAAAGGCCGGGGGGCCTTGGTGTACCAGCGACCGACGCTCAAGCCGCGCGCATCACACGTGAGCAGAGTCCCCGGCGCGAGTTTCTTCACGCCTCGTTGAATTGTGTATGGCGACGGCGTGTAGCGATAGCGGAGGAACAGACTGAGCGCGGTGGGATCGATGCCCTCGGGATCGCCCGCGCCAGCCGCGACCGCACGAATCTCCGACCCGAACCAAAGGGTCCCTTTCTCAGCGCGATAGTAGACCCCCTTGATTCCGAAAGGATCGCGCGCAACGGTCAGGCGCCTCTGGGCAACGTCCCAGATGGCGAGCCCGAACATCCCATTCAAGTGATTCAGGACATCTTGCCCCCACTGCTTGTACCCGTACACGATCACTTCGGTGTCCGAGGTGGTGTGGAAGACGTGCCCGTATCCTTCGAGTTCCCGGCGCAGTTCCGGGTAGTTGTAGATCTCGCCGTTGAATACCACCCAAACGCTTTTCGCCGCATCAGCCATGGGCTGATGTCCCCCGGCCAGATCGATGATGGACAAACGGCGGAATGCGAAACCGAGCGAACCGTCGAGGAAATAACCCTCATCGTCGGGTCCGCGATGCGTGATGGCTGCCGCCATGCGCTCCAGGACGGAACGCTCCACAGGTTCGCCTGTCAGGTAGTTGAACTGGCCGCTGATGCCACACATGAGCTATCGTTCTCCAACCTTCTCGGTCGTTTCAGGGGCGGCCGCGGCCGCCTCGGTGTCCCGCAGCAGGAGCAGGCTGAGTGCGCGGAACATCTGGGATTGGGCCCAGCGGTGCATCGGCACATTGTCCCAGCCCAGCAGGAGTTGCCTGCTCCTGAACGATCCGTCGGATTTGTGCCAGCCCTCGAGTTCCGCGACGCAGGCGAGCTTGGCGCCCATTTCCGGATACCTGCTCCGAAGCAGTACGCACAGATTGATGCATTCGGCGAGGTCGTACAACTCCCGCTTGTAGACAGTCAGCCGCGGCTTCTTGGAAAAAGGCCTGGGCAACCCGTCCTCGGCGAACAGGTTGTTCAGATAGTAGGCCACGCCGCGGTCCAGGGCCGGCCATAGCCGCCCATCGCCGGTGAGCTGCTCAATCTTGGCTAGAGCCTTCATCACGAAACAGGTGTGGAAATGGTCCACGAACGGCCGCACGCCGTCGGTGGCGTAAGGCCAGGAGCCGTCCTCGTTCTGCGCGTCCAGAACAAATTGGACATTCCGTCGAGCCTTCTCAAGATACCGGGGCTCATCCAAGTCCTGGGCGGCGCGAGTCAATAGGAAAGCACGGTAAGCGCTGGCATTCACCACAAGACAAGGATCGTCCGGGTCCGGCGTATAGGCACAAGAAGCCGCCTGCGGTGAAGTCTCCCGGTCGCAGTAGTCGTGATAGGCATGCTCCGCGATGGAATGCATGATGTCTCGCCAGCGCGCGCCGCCATCGAGTTCGTAAACGGCCTGAAAGGCCTCATAGACATAGGGCACCGTGGTGATGAGCGGTGTGCCAGCGGCGAGAGTGCCATTCCGCGTCTGCCAGTGGAAGGGATACCCCCAGCCATGCCGTTCGAACCCCGGGCAGCGAGTCTGCTCCAGCACTTCGAGAAAATGCACCGCCCTGGCGGGGTATTCCTCACGTCCCAGCGCCCGCGCCATGTAGGCGAAGCCCATAGCGTAGTGCGCATCCGCGATGGGAAACCGCTGCGGTATCCAGAACCGGGTCCGCATCCACGGCGTGAACGCTTCGCAAAATATGATGGGCGCGACCATCATCGTGCCCACGAGCGGGCTCTTGTAATACAAATCCTTGATCTTGCGCGTCCGTTCACTAGCGAAAAAGCTCTGGTGGTCGTAAGACAATTCACCGAAGCAGTCTAGCCAACGGATAAAGCTCTCAACCCGGCCGATTTGGCCCGCAAGTACCGGCATCTGCATCCTCACTCTAGGATCCGGCGTTCAGGGTGAACTTATCAAACTTACGAAACCGGAGCAGGCTGCCCAGAATTGCCCGCAACTTGGCCATCTGCTCGCGGCGGTGAAAGCGGATCAGTTCGGGGCCCCCAGGTCGAGGGATTCTACGCACTGCCGCCCAGCAATAACCGGCCAACAGCGCCAGTCCTCCCACAACCAGCGGACGCTTGCACATGCGAAAAGCTATCCGGAACACTTGCCACACCGGCGAGTTGCCAAGGTAGTAATCCTTCTCACCGTAAGAGAATGCAGAACTTAGCACGCTCCTTTCAGCCGTCCCAAGCGGCCGATGATGATGAAATCGCTTCTCAGGAAATGAGCGAGTACGCCAACCCAGCATCCTGGCGCTAGTAACCGCAATCCAGTCGACTCCACCAGCAGGATTGGGCACATAGCCTCCAATCTGTTCAAAGCAAACTCTACGGAAGAACTGGCAGCCACCGGCCACATGGTTACCGCCCTCGAAACTGTCCACCGCAGAGTCGTAGCCATTCTCCACGAAGGGGGTTCCAGCAACGCCAAGCCTCTCATCAGCCTCGAACTGCTGCATCAAGAACTCCAGGTAGTCCGAATCAAACGACACGTCCGCATCCAGGTTGCCGACCACATCAAAGTCCAGATCGGAAGCTGCCTTGTAGCCGGAGTTAAGCGCGTTCGCCTTTGCCCCAAAGTCACGAGTTTCCCGCCGCGGCAGATGGATCACTTCCATCCAGTCACATTCTCCGGAAAGCTCATTCAAAAGGAGTTCGCTGTCATCCGTGGAACCATCATTCACCACAACCCACCGCAGTGGCCGCCAGGACTGAGCCGCTATGGAACGGTACAAACGCTCTAGATTTCCTCGCTCGTTACGAGCTGGCGTGATCAACAGCAGATGCATAGCAATCGTCCTGGTTACCCGTCAATACTTACAACTGCACAACTCTTAGTCCGAATAAACTTCTCATATTAAATGCTTGCGCAGCCTACGCATCGTCGCGTGGCCTCGGTGCAAGCACGACGTTCGAACTGCTGTTCCAACTCGCGGATTAGATCGTCAAAGGGCGGGAAGTACCATTTATGAAGGCGTAGCCCCATCGCCAGGTTCCACATTCGCTCGAATAGATTCAGTTCGGCAGAGCCAGCGCAACTTCTTTAGGCCGAAGCGCCTCTGTTCTGAGGATCAATCTCGGTGACCGCAACAATCGGCACGGGGCTCGGCTTGAGGCAATGCACGCCAAGCCGACAGGCTAACGTCTCTAAACCCACAATGCTCGATCTTCAGCCGCGCTTATTGATTTGACTGCCACTTTTGCAACGATCTTTAGCAATTACTGGACGCTAGTTTGGAGACTCGTTGGCGGAGCAGGTGCTGTTGCGGGCGTCATAGGACCAATGTATGACCTTGCGATCACAACATTGTCATACCATTTCAGGTTTTGCCGGAGCGTATTGCTAAAAATGTGCAGGCTGAGTTTGACTGTATCAATCTTGAGTGTGTTCACGTCGCGCAGGCGCACGTTGGGAAAATCGGCGATCAGCAGCCCGTCGATCCATAATGCGACCCTTCCGTCCTTTTGCCCTGGCGTGTTGGCCTTGACCATAATCTCGTAGCAATACCATCTATTCAATTCGGGGGTGAAGTTTGGACGCGGGACAAAGTGGGTGCCAAAGTCTCCTGGGATTGAGTCGAAGGGCAGCACTCGCCCATCTGGATACCAATGATCGCCCCATTCCGTGCGCTGCTCGGGGTGGTAAATGTAAAAATGTGTGAGCCCGGGTGTAGTTTCCCCGGAAGCCATCCGCGAGTTCTCTACATCAACGAAAAACTTATTGGTGCCGTTTGCTGGCACACCTGGATTCGAGTAGTTGGAGGAAAGGGAGATACCATCGTGACTTGATCCGCTGACGTTGTATCCTGCCTCAAACTTCGTGTATGCCCGAACGAAGAGAACGTCTTCTGTTGGACTGATATTTTTCACGAGCTCGTTGGAAACCTCAGCACTTTGCTGTGGGACCCTGAATTCCAGTGCTTTCGCCCCGGAGAATACGTTTTCAGGCTCCGTTGCGATTCGCGTGTACGCCCCTTGATAGACTTGATTCCACTTGCTGGTCAAATTGCTCGCTGAACTGTACGATTCGAACCCATCAGCCAAAATCACCTCCGAATGCGATTCAAGGTTCGCGTCCAGAGGGTAGCCGGCCGCGATGCCGGTGTTCCCTTGTGGCAGTGGTGGCGGGGCAGTACTTTGCAACGCCTGCGTTGTCGCGCCAGCAATGTTCGAATAAGCGGAATTGTTGCCTGCGGCGTCACGAGCGCGCACACGGTAGCGGTAGGCTGTGCTTGGATTCAATCCCATGTCCGCATAGGACGCAACCGTGGTCGTCGCTATCTGCACGAAACTAGTACAAGTTCCTCCTTGGCAGCGTTCTACGTTGTATCCAGAGACTCCCAAGTTGTCCGTTGCTGCCGTCCACGCAAGATTGATCTGACTGGCCGAAGGCGCCGACGCCGAGAGATTGCTCGGGGCTGTAGGCGGGGTAGTGTCGGCCGCCGTAGTGGTGGTCGCGCTGGCGATGTTGCTATAGCTCGAAAGATTCCCAGCCGCGTCAGTAGCCCGCACCCGGTACCGATAGGTTGTACCGCCAGCCAGACCTGTGTCGGAGTAGTTGACTGAAGTTGAGGTTGCGATTTGCGTGAAGTTTGTGCAAACACTCCCTTGGCAGCGTTCCAGCCTATACCCGGTAACGCCCACATTGTCCGTGGATGATGCCCAACTAAGGTTGATCTGCGATGCAGAGACTGAACTCGCCGTTAGCGAGGACGGTGCGGTGGGAAGTGTTGTATCGGCAGGTGGCGTGCCACTCACTGAGCGGAGAGGATGCGGATAAGGATATGGGGTATATCCGGGCCTGGGCGTACCCACGTAGTAATCACGGTTTTCGCGTACGTTGGTAGAACCTCCTACGCTCGAATGGCTGTTGTTCCAAATGTATATTGGGTCAAGAATATTCTCGACCCATGCCGCGGTCGGGATCGCCAATCCTCCCAAATCCTTTGATGTTCCGGCTCCCGGCTGATCCACGCATCTGTGCCCGCCAATTGCGTTTTGATCGTATGGGCTCGTTCCATCGCACGCACCCCAAGGTTGATAAGCTGGGCCCCCACATCCCGCGCTTGCATCACGGCAATTAACGGCCTTCACAAGCTGATTGATACCGCCTGAAGCTGTGACCGTGTTGCCAAACACCACACCAGTTCCACCCCTAACCCACACAATGAAATCTGCGGCCATTCCAGCGGGAAACGAAAAAGTATTGTTATACACTTCCATCTGCCGAACACCGCGCCGCCGCTGACCAGAGTCGGTCCCATGACTGCTTACATTCCCCTGTGTGAAGGAATTGTGCCTAATAACAATTCGAGCACCTTCAAACGCATCCACAAAATTTGTGGTCCACGGATTATTGCTGGCTGTCAGCGTGCAATCCTCAACGTAGATCGCTTTGTCACTCCCCCAATAAATCTGCTCGGCCCAACTGCCATCTCCGTATGCACTACCCCCCCATGTAGGCGTGAGTGCGGTGAGGAAGTTTCTATTACCCGTTATCGAGCAATTGTCGATCAACCCCAGCGCCGCGCCGCCGCTGCGGATAATGGCAGTTTGCGGGCTGGAAAAAGCGAAATGGTGAAGACGAAACGCCTGCTGAGTCCCCCAGATAGCGATGTGTCCCTGATTGTAGACGTTCGAGTCGGCAGCTTGTCCGACAAAACTAATATCCGAAAGCCTGAAATTGTTTGGGCTGTTGACCGAGGCAACAATTAGTCGGCTCTTTGAACTTCCGTCCTTCGCTACATTATCTCGGATCGTGGTTACGCCCACGCCCGCGCCCTTCAAATGCAATCCCACGGTGATGTCGAGTTGGGCGGTCCATGTGCAGTCGCCAGCGGGAATGTTGACAGTATCGCCGTGCGTAGCCAGACTGACAGCATTGCCAACGTCGATCCGTGAGCAGGATGCGGCCGTGTACGTGGCGCCCCACGCCCCGGGGAGCAAGAAAGCACCTATCCCGATATATGCGATGAGTCGCATGTAGGCGAACCCTGGGTACCCGCTCTCATTAGTCTCACGAACTCTGGACATAAACATTCCTCATCTCTTTGGATCGTCAACTTGTCGTGTGACTGTATGGTGAAATCCCTCTATTGATGCTGGAGGTTTGCATTAGCGCAGGCTTGGCTACGCCCAATCGAACCATAGATCCGACAGTCCTCTGTGACACACACGACAATCCGCGCAGGTTTTACTTGCACTTGCCGTGCCGAAGAACTGACAAGCAAAAGCCTTGCGAATCCTTCACGTTATCGAAGCACTTCCTCAAGCCCGGAAGGTGTTCTAAGGTAAATACTACCGTCACGAGGTACAACTTGCCGGATAGCCCTAACGCCTCGCCCCTGCGCGGACGGAGTCCCTAACGCTCTTCTTCAGACTGTCAGTTTGACCGGGGCTGAGCCGGCACACCACTTCCGGGAAGTACTGAAGGATCATTGCGGATGGCTCTGAATGTTTCGCTGCTGCTTTTCATTCAACTTCTCCACCTGGTCTCGCCAGCATATCTCCGCTGCGCCAGATGACCTCAATGCTCTTCGCCTGAGCCTCCTTGATAGTCTGCGCAAACTTTGCGGCCTTCTCCCAAGTTTCGAGTACTAGACCCTGAGCGCAATCAACTACATAATTAAACGCTCCCTGACTCGATAGCGCATTTAGATATTCAATGGACTGGACCGCCTCGTCAAGAAATTCTGGAAGATTCACTTCGAAGGACAAACAGGGTACCGGCTGCTGTAGTCCGCGAAGAACCTTGAACTCTTGTCCTTCTACATCAATTTTGATAAAACTTGGCATGCCGAATGAGGCAATCAAGTCATGCAGTGTCGTTGTCTCAACCACAAGTTGACTTCCGAAGTTAAGTCTTTCGCCGAATCGAAGTGAGTCCTCGCGAAGGACACCCACCCACTTGTCGCTGAGTGTATTCTTTGCGCCACCAGGTTCATCTACCCAAAAGTTCGCATGGCCTGCCGAATCGGAAACAGCTTTTTTCACTATAATCACGTCCTTGGGGCGTATCCTAAACCGATGAAAGCTTCGTTCCAAGACAAGGTGATTCGCTGGATCTGGATCAACTGCTACAACGCGTGCACCGAGATCGAGAAAAGTTCTGGTCTTTGTGCCTTGATTGGCGCCAACGTCGAAGATTAGTGCGCCTTTAGTGCGCCCACACAACAAATTTGCATAGAACAGAGACTCTGACCGCTTGAAGTCTATGTATCTGCGGTCAAAAATGCTCCAATAGTAATCATAAACGACTGAGTGCTTAACGCGTTCGTAAACACCCACATTTAAAAG
>CAADGY010000271.1 GCA_900696665.1 uncultured Acidobacteriota bacterium | reverse complement strand
GCCTCAATATTAGGCGAAACTGTCAAGAAATCAATCCTGCGGCAAGTGTCCCAAAAGGGGGTTTCCGCGCGTTTGCGATAATTGCTGTTTACCCGCGACGGGCTCTCCTTCTTCTTCTGTTCAACATCGTATCCGATAAGTTGTGTATCATGCTATCGTTTATACAGTCGTCTAAGCAATTGCAGCTTTTTCGCCCAAGCATCGATGTCGCAGCGCTGGAGGAGGCGGTCATGCGGTTCGCGAAGAACAAACGAGCGGAAAATACCACGAAGGCGTACGATTACGCCTGGCGGGCATTCTGCACGTGGTGTGAAGGAGCGCGGCGGCAGTCGCTGCCGGCCGAACCGGATACCGTCGCGCTGTGGGTGGCTAGTCTGCTGGTCAGCGGACTGCGGCCCAGCACGGTGAGGCTGCATATTTGCGGGGTTAACTCGGTCCATAAAGCGAATGGGTATCCGGCACCATTTGACCGCAGAGTCGGAGCCATCATCACAGGAGCACAGCGCACGCAGGAGTACGTTCCGCTGGCCAAAGTGGCCATGACTCCGGAGCAACTCCGGGAGGTCAGCAGCCGTCTCGGTGATGACGCACAGGCGGTCCGCGATAGGGCGGTTTTGGTGGTAGGTTTTGCCACTGGGTTGAGACGGTCCGAACTGGTGGCGCTCCGCGCCGAGGATGTGTCATTCGTGCCGGAGGGGTTGAGAATCTATATACGCCGATCGAAGACCGATCAAAAAGGGGAAGGGCGGATGCTCGGTGTGTTTGCAGGCAAGTATCCGGAGACGTGCCCCATCGAGACTCTGCGGGCGTGGTTCGCTATCCGGGGTGAGAGCCCGGGTCCGCTGTTCTGGCGCATCCATCGCAATCGGTCGGGGGCACGACCTATACAGCATGGGATTCATCCTGTCACTGTGAACCGCATTGTCAAGATTGCGGCAAGCATGCTCGGGCTGGAGAAACAGGCGTTCGGCGCCCATTCGCTTCGGGTGGGCTGCGTCACTGCTGGTATCAATGCCGGGGCTTCCATTGTGGCAATCATGAGCCGCACCGGGCACAAATCGATAAACAGTGTCCAGCGTTATTACAGGCCCGCTTCGGTCTTCAGCGTCGATCCGCTTGCGGGCGTGTTGTGAGGTGTGTATGAGACGAGCAAATCCTTCAGTGATCGCAAGACACCCAGTGAATGAATTGGATCTTACGATCAGAATCGAATGGGACGGCGACACGAAAAATTGGGTAACCTACGTTCCTGAGCTGAACAACATTTCCACCTTCGGTCAGACCGAATTAGAGGCTTTGGATAATACTGCTGAAATGATCATGGGTTTCATCGAAGCTTCCGAGAGGCAAGGTTTGCGCCTCCCCCTCAGCGAGCGAGAACTCGCAAAGATCCGTTCGGCTCTGGCAGGTTATTAACAGTCGGTGGCTTCCTATCCCGCAGTCACTGGCAAACAGGCGGTCAAGGTTCTACTGCGTCTGGGCTTTGAAGAAAAGGCTATCCGTGGAAGTCACCACATGCTCTGGAAAGAGGGGCGTTCGATTATCGTCGTTCCAGTTCATGGGAATCGGGTACTGCCGGCCGGCACGCTGAAATCGATTCTGAAGCAGGCGGGCCTGAAGGCCGCCGACTTCTTCAAAGCGCTGTAGCTCTGGCTTTCAGCCGGGCCACTGTGGCTTTGCTAACTCCCAATCGCTGCGCCGCTTTCGACAGCGAGAGTCCCTGGTGAATGCACTCATTTAGCTTTGCCGCGTCGATCCTGCATCGGGGCCGGCCAAGTGTTTTTCCTTGCGACCTGGCGCGCTCGAGACCCGCAATGGTGCGTTCGGAAATCCGTAGCTGCTCTTGCTTGGCGATGACAGCCAGAATCGAGATGACGGCTTCCCGGAAGATTCCGCATGAGTCCAAATACTGCTCTGTAAAGCTTCTGAACTGAATGCCGTACGAAGTGAGATGGTTTAAGTGCTGGAGTGTCGCAAGTGCGCCTTCGCGGCTCAGCCGGTCCAGAGACCAGAAAAGGAGCACGTCAAAACGCCGCCGGCTGGCATCGTAGAGTAGCCGCCGGAAGTCGCAGCGGTCGGCCGACTTTGCGGACTCCTGGTCGATATACGTCTGAACGATTGTCCAGTTTTGTGTCTGTGCGAATTGCCGAAGCTGTTCGAGCTGGTTTCGCGCGTCTTGTCCGCGGTCTCTGGTGGAAACGCGTGCGTAGATGGCTGCTTTTATCATCTTTTGATTAGAACGGCACCAGCTTGTCGGTGCGGCGGGCGCGGCGTCGGGCCCAGATTTGATAGGCGAATCGGGAGCGGTCCGCTGCCGGTGTTGCACGGATCATCGCAACTGCGTCCGCTACGCTCATCTGTTCACTTTCACCCTTCACGGCCATCACGGCCTGAAGCCATTGCGCGAGGTTCTGCGCTCCGGACGCTGCTGGATTGTATTGCCGCGTTCTCCTGCCGAGTCCTGCATTCCTAAACGCCAGACCCTTTTTCGTGTTGCAGGATCGGCATGCCCAGATAAGATTGTCCGGCGCAAGGTGCTCTTCGTGGCCGTCGATGTGTTCAACCTCGACGTTGCGGTGGCCGCCGCAATAGGCGCATATTTTCGGCATGGCTGGCCGCAGCTCCGGTGAGTTCGCACGATACCGCAACGCGCGGTCAGTGAGTAAATGAACCGGCCGGGGCCTCTGCGGGTTGGATGGATTGGGGATGTATTGCTTCATTCGATTCAAACCTCTCAATAACGGCCAGGCGGGTATAGTGCGTATGGCTGTGTTTCCTTGAAGGCCCTTCCGAGCTTCGCTTCGATGCGGTACACGGCGTGATAGAAGTTTCCGCGGTCCACGCGCCGGCAACAACGGAACCAGGGCTCGCCTGCAACCAAATGACGGCGGAAGATGCTGAACTCGTGGGGAGCCAGACTGCGGCGGGCCGTCAGCCAGAAGTCGGCCCGGTAATCGAGGCTTCGAAAGTGCCACATGAGCACTTTGCGTTTGAGCTGCGGGTTGTGTTGATCGGCCATAGCGCGGTAGTGAGACAGACAGCGGCGGAAGATGCTCCGGAGCACGCATTTGCAGATGGGCTTGTTCTTGCCGGGCATATAGCCTAGACCATGGCAGCGCACGCAACTTTCGGCTGCGGACATCAGCACTTCATGTGGCGCCCAGTTTGGCCCGATGCAAGGGTAATCAGATATCTTTTGCCGTAAACGGGTGTCTCCCGTTAGCTGTGGAAAGCTTGGTACCACTGAATAACATCGGCTGGAAGGGTCAGGCAGTGATCAGCAGAAATGCTGCGGCGGCGGCGATCGCGCCGGCAATCACCAGGCCGCTAGGTAGAGTGTCCTCGGCGTCGGGAGCTGGAAGAGTGGGCAGGGCAGCAGAGAAGGCCGGCTCCTGGCCAGTCAGCACGGGCAAACCCAGTTTCGAGAGGACATCGGCCGCATAATTCCACGCAGCGGCTGGAGTGGTGCCTCGATCCATGTTTCCAGGTCCCCCGTTGTAGGCGGCCAACGCCTTTCCCGGATCGCCGTAGCGATGGAGGAGTTGGCGGAGGTAGCGCACTCCCCCTTCGATGTTCTGGGAAAGGTCGAGAGGATTCACACCGAGATCCTTGGCTGTGCCGGGCATGAGTTGGAAGACTCCTATTTCGCCCTTGGATCCCCGCGCCGCCTGGTTCAGACCGCTTTCCTTGCTCGCCACTGCGAGGGCGAGGCGTGGATCTATACCGTTGCGAAGTGCAGCGGCCGTGATCTGCTCTGCGACCGTCATGTCACAATCGTCCGGTTTTGAGGCGCTTTCTGCGGCACTTTTCAGCCCCTTTGTTTTCAGCGGTTCGATAAGCCGGAATCGGCGTCCGTTTTTGAGACACCGAAATACCGCCCTCTCCGGGGCCGCTCGTACGGTTCGGCAACGGGCCGGCCGTCCGGGTTGGTGCGATGCGCCACGATCTGCAAGACGGCCTGGAGCACGGGCAACAGCACGGCTACCCAGAAGCGGATCTGATCGTCGAGTGGCGCGGTCTGGGCGGCGGCGGCCGTGCCTACCGCCGCCAGCCCGAGGGCAGCATTGTGCTGGAGTGTAAATCGCATGGTTCGGTTTCCTTTCAAAAATTTCGGATTTTGGCTAAACCGCCGGATTTGGGCCTCGCTGCCCTCTGGCGGCGTTCAGACCGCAGTTCCGCGGGCTAACCCCTTCCTTCGTCTCTACGGCGCGTCTGGCGTCAAATATCGTCGATGATTTGATCGGGCTGATTCTCCTGCAGCATGCGGCGGGCGAATGCCTTGTCATCTTCGGATGCTTCGGGATCGTTGAGCCAAGCTTGCCATTCTAGGCGGTTCTTTTCGCGTAGCAGCTCGGTTGTGCGGCGTTCGGCCTCTGCGGCAGACCGGCGGGCGGGTAGGTGGGTTCGCAGCAGTGCTGGGACTTTTTTGAGCAATACGCCGATCTGATTCCGGATGTTCGGGTTACGGGCGGTTTGCTGTGCGGCCATGTGCACGAACACCGCGATTTCCTCCGTTGTGGAGTCTGGCGCCATTGCCCTGCATTTCATGGTGAGGGTTTCGGCCGCTTCCTGTTCGGCTGGTCCGTAGGTGTTTAGGGCTTCCAATACCGGGTCTTTTTCCGTCGTCGTCGTCGTTTCCGGCTCGGGGGTGTTCTCCACAATTGGTGGGGTGTTTGACGACGACGGAGGAACGGTATCTCCCCCATTACTGATAACAATACTGTCTTCCTTATATGGGGGGGCAGATTTGGCTACCTGAAGCAGCTTTTGGTAACCAGATTTGGCTACCTGGGCGAGGTTTTCGGCCGTCTCTTCGACCAGTTTCAGGTAGCCAGATTTGGCTACCTGATCGGAATCCAGGCCGGCCTCGATCAGCACTTCACGCGCCGTGCGCAAAAAACTCTTGACGACGCAAGCTGTTTTGTGCGAAAAATAGGCATCCCGTAAGTGGTTGTTGTTTGTTGGGGATAGCGGAGTCAGGTAGCCAAATTTGGCTACCTGGAATCCGTTTTCTGGCTCCTCTCGCCTGACCCGTTTTTGGGTGAGCGGGCGCAGATAGAAGTACAGGCGGATCTTGTCCCGCAGCTCGCCTACTCTCCGGACTGCGCCCTGGGCTTCGAGATCCGCCAGCGCCCGCCGTACGTGCTGTCTGCAGGCGCGGCCGATGGTGTCCAGCGCGTTCAGTTCGGCTGTGATGTCGGCCGGGCTCAGCGGGACCGCAGTCTGCTTCCCGTTGAGGTTTATCCACTTGACCGCCAGGCGCCGTTTCTGGCCTATGGAATGCAACATCCCGCAAGCCCAAACACGTACCCGGAATTCCTGCTCGGGGCGCATCAGCCACTGAAGCTGCTCGCTGGTGATGAACTGCCAATGTCCGGCCCGGATGCCGCGGCGCAAGAGGAACTCCGGCGAGCGGTCCTCGGCGAATCGCTTGCAGTCGCAGGATTCGACCTCACAGGCGGGATTATGCTGTGCGGCGCCATGTCCACAGGTGCACGGCCGCGCCTGGTGCTGCTGGCAGCCACACTGGGCACAGCCGCTTTCGTCGTGATCGTCCGCCGGATGCGAGCAGTAGCAGTGCTCGGCCCGGATTTTTCCTGCCGGCTTCTTTGGGAGTCCTGGTACTTTTCCTTGCGGGACTGTTGCCCCGGATTGGCTATGATGAACTGACATTGCATGATCTCCAGAAGTTTTTTTTGGAAAACACTTCTGGAATCGCGCCGCGCTGGTGTGGCAGAATGGCAGGGACGGCCAGACTGTCGCACCCGCGGCAACTCGACCGTTACCCTTCGGCGCGACTCCAGCGTGCCCCGGAACGCTGCTTTTGGCTTCGCTACCGTCTGGCAGCATTCGGGGACAACGTTAAACCGGAGGGGATCTTTCAGCCTGGGGCATAGGCAGTAAGTCGCGTTTGCGATAATTGCTGTTTATGCCCCTTTATCAAGTCATCACTCTTGCCATCGTGCAGGGGTTCACGGAGTTCCTTCCCATCAGCAGTTCGGCTCACCTGGCTCTGGCGCCATGGTTGGCTGGTTGGAAGGACCAGGGGCTCACGTTCGATATCGCATTGCATTTCGGCACGTTGGCGGCCGTGCTGATTTATTTCTTTCGTGATTGGCTTCAGATTGCCGCGAGCGGTTTTGGCATCGATTACGGAGACGATCCTGGTCTGAAGCAGAATCCGCGGCTGTTCTGGCTATTGGTCGCGGCTACCATCCCTTTGGGTGTGTTCGGCCTTCTGACGAAGGAATACGCCGAAACTGTGTGGCGCACGCCGTATGTCATCGGTACAATGTTGATCCTTGTCGGCATGCTGATGTTAGTCGCCGAACGTACCGCCCGCTTGAAAAAAGACATCGACAGAATATCAGCCGTGGACGCCATGGCCATCGGCGTGTCACAGGCGCTCGCCGTTGTGCCGGGAACATCGCGTAGCGGCATCACCATCACCGCCGGCCTGTTTCGCGGAATTACACGGCCGGCGGCGGCCCGCTTCTCATTTCTTCTGTCCACGCCCGCGATCGCCGCTGCCACCCTCAGCGCGTTTAAAGACCTGCTGGAAAGTGGACAGCCTATCGACTTCATGCCTTTTATCGTCGGTATGGCGGTCAGCGCTCTAACCGGAATTCTAGTAATTGCCTTTTTTCTCCGTTTTCTCCGCGTCCATAGCTTGAAGTTCTTCATTTACTACAGGATTGTTTTTGGCATAATAGTGATTGCTCTGGCTGCCTTCTTCCGCCACCCAGCGGGATGAGGCTTTTAGGTCCGACGGAACACCCCAGGCTGAATGAAGCCATAGGTTTGGTGTTTTTATTTGCAAGCGTACTCCTCACGCTTAGCCTGGTTTCTTTTCACCCGCAGGATCCCTCCTGGAACACCGCCACCGGCCCGGTCAAGCCGCAGAATCTTATCGGCTATCCCGGAGCACATATCTCCGACTTCCTTCTTCAGGTATTCGGCGTCCCGGCATTTCTTCTTCCGGTCCTGTTACTGGTGCTGTCCTGGCGCTGGCTGCTGTCCCGGCGCATTGAAGCGCCGTTCGCCAAAGTCGCCGGGGCGGTGCTCTTTCTCACTTCCGCCGCCGGACTTTTGTCGCTCGGCCCGGATTGGAGAATGTTTGGAAACACGGTAGCGCCGGGCGGGCTGGCGGGCACGCTGCTCGCAGCCTGTCTCCTCGACAACCTGAACCAGACCGGCGCGATTTTGGTTGCCGGAATGTCACTGGTTTTCTCGCTGTATTTTGTTTCGACATTCTCCATGCGCCATGTCGTCCGCCTGTTGCGCGGGCCGGCCGGCGCGTGGCGCTCGCTGATAGAACGCTGGGGCGCCTGGCGCGTCCAGCGCCGTGCTCTTCGGGCGGAAAAAGCGCGCCGGAAAGCCGAGTTGAAAGCCGCCGCCAAAGCCGAACGGAAAGCCCGGCGGCAGAAACCTGGACCTGCCGCCGGCCCGCTCCATCTCTCCAGTACCCCCGAAGGCGATGCTCCGCCTTGGGACGAGGAATCGTCCAGCCGGACTTATCCGGAAGAGCCGGAAGAGGAAGTGGAACCGGAGGAGCACGACATACCAATACGCCCGCTCGAGGAGCCTGCTGTTTCCGCACACGCCGGCGCGGCACCCGCCGAATTCGCTCCGGCGGCAAGGCCGGTGGTGGAACATCTTCCCGAAAGAAAGCAATATGAATTGCCTCCCACCAGCCTGCTAAACGAACCGGCAGCCCGCAATCCCTACGATAGTCAGGAACTCAAAGATATCGCAGTCCGCATCAAGTCGAAGTTCGAGGAATTCAACGTCCTCGGCTCGGTTGTGCAGATTAATCCCGGCCCGGTTGTTACCACGTTCGAGTTCAAACCCGAAGCGGGTATCAAGTACAGCCGCATCACAACGCTGACGGAGGACCTTTGCCTTGGTCTGCAAGCCGAGTCGATTCTCATCGAGCGGATTCCGGGCAAGCCCACCGTTGGCATCGAGGTGCCCAATTCCAAACGCGAAGTGATCAGCCTCCGCCAGGTTCTCGAATCGGAGGAGTTTCATAACTCGCCGTCGCGCCTCACCATTTCGCTCGGAAAAGACATCAACGGCCGCATCAAGGTGACGGCGCTCGAATCCATGCCGCACCTGCTGATCGCAGGCTCCACCGGATCGGGCAAGAGCGTGATGTTGAATTCCATGATCATGTCGATCCTCTACAAATCGACGCCGGACGAAGTGCGGCTGATCATGGTAGACCCCAAACGGGTGGAACTCGGCATTTACGAGGGCATTCCGCACCTGCTCACTCCCGTGATCACCGATGCAAAAAAAGCGACGAATGCGCTGCGCAATGCTGTGCTCGAAATGGAGCGGCGGTTAAAACTGCTTGCGGCGCAGGGCGTGCGGAACATCGATCAGTACAACCGGAAGATGAAACAGTTGGCGGAACAGCCGCGCAAACTGTTTGAAGACGATGGCGCCGAACCGGAGGACTTGAGGCCCCTGCCGTTCATCCTCATCATTATCGACGAACTGGCCGACCTGATGATGGTGGAACGGGGCGCCGTCGAAGAAACGGTTACGCGGCTCGCGCAAATGGCCCGCGCGGTCGGCATGCACCTGGTGCTTGCGACGCAGCGGCCCAGCGTGGACGTCATCACCGGCCTGATCAAGGCGAATTTCCCGGCCCGCATCAGTTTCCGTGTGGCTACGCGTGTAGATTCGCGAACCATTCTCGACGTAATGGGCGCGGAGCACCTTCTCGGAAAGGGAGACATGCTGATTCTTCCGCCGGGCTCGTCGAGGCTTGTGCGAGTGCACGGCGCTTATGTGTCAGAGTCCGAAACGAATCGTGTCGTGGAGTTCTGGAAGTCGCAGGCGCAACCTAAGTATGACAGAACGTTCCTGATCGCTCCTCCCGCCGACGACGAGGAGGAAGAACCCTCTGGATTGGATGACGCGGAGGACCCGATGTACCAGGACGCCGTGCGTGTTGTGCTGGAGATGGGGAAAGCCTCCACATCGACCTTACAGCGCCGTCTGCGCCTGGGCTATGGGCGCGCCGCCCGGATTCTCGATATGATGCAGCGTGACGGAATCATCGGGCCACCGGACGGCAGCCGCCCCCGTGACGTGCTGAAACGGCCGGATTGGCTGGAAGAGGTCGAAAACCAGGCACGGTGATGTTTCTCTGGCGCGCCACACGCGGCTACCGGCTCCGCCCCTGGAAAAGCCCCTATCTCCGTTGGAGAATTGAGACGTATTCGGGGGTGCCCGCCGACTGCATCGGCTTCCGCGAGTTCTGGAGCTTCGTATGGCAACACCGCTCCGGCCTGCTCCGGTTCGTCCGCTGGGCCGGCAGAATGCGTTGAATACGTGCCTGAAGCTCGATTCGCTACACTGTGGTTTGCGCTCGATAAAACGCACTCTGTGCCTTGCTCTCGCGCTGCTGTTCTGCGCGTTGCTCGCCTGGGGTGTGGACTTCGCCGCGCTCAAGCCCCAGGGCTTTGTCAGCGACTTTTCCGGTGTAATCGACGCCGGAGCACGCGCCCGGGTGGAACAGTATCTCACCAAAGTGGAACAGGCGACGGGCGCCGAAATCGCCATCGTGACCCTGCCAACACTGGCGGGCGAACCGGTCGAGGATGTCGCCAATGCGCTGTTCCGTAAATGGGGTATTGGAAAGAAGGGCAAAGACGAAGGCATTCTGCTGCTGCTGGTCACACAGGACCGGCGCAGCAGGCTGGAAGTGGGGTATGGCCTGGAGCCGTTGATCCCGGATGGTTTCGCCGGAAGCGTGCTGCGGGAGATGCGGCCCGCGCTGCGGGAGAACCAGTACGGAGATGCCGTCATGGCGGCGGCGCAGGTTCTTGGTTCGAGAATCGCACAGGCCAAGGGCGTCAGTCTCGATGTAAACCTCCGGCCGCGCCGCGCTCGGCGCTCGGATCCTTTTCCCTGGCCGATTGTCCTCGGCGGCATATTTCTGCTGTTCTGGATTCTTGGCGCCGGTGGGCGTGGACGTGGCGGCCGCGGGGGCGGAAGTGGCATCGGTGGCGGCTTCCTTCCCGGCATGATCATCGGAAACATGATGGGCCGTTCCCTGGGTGGAGGCCGCGGCGGTGGCGGGTTCGGCGGCTACGATTCCGGAGGCGGTTTCGGCCGCTTTGGCGGCGGCGAGTCCGGTGGCGGTGGCGCATCCAGCAACTGGTAGGTGTCATGGAACGGGTACTGAACCAACTGATCGAGAAGCTCAAAAAGGCCCACGGGGATATTCTGGTTTCGACTGTCCTTTACGGGTCCGCCGCTGCGGGTGACTATCAGGGCGGATTCTCCGACCTCAACATCCTTTGCGTGCTGCGCCAGGTGACTCCGTCAGAGCTCCAGCATTCCGAGCCGATCTTTCGTTGGTGGCGTGAGCTGGGCAACCCCAGCCCGCTGTTGATGAGCACCGAAGAGGTACGGACGTCCACCGACAGCTTCCCCATCGAGTTTTACGATATACGGGCACGTCACAGGATCCTTTACGGTGAAGATGTAGTCGCAGACCTGGAAATCCATTTCGACCATCATAGGGCGCAAGTGGAACACGAGCTCCGGGCAAAAGTGCTACGATTGCGCCAGAAAGCGGCAGGTGTGCTTTCCGATAAAGCGCTTTTGCTACAGTTGATGGCTGATTCCATTTCTACGTTCTGCACTTTGTTCCGGCATGTGTTGTTATTGGCGGGTGAAGAACCCAGGTGGCAGAAACGCGACGTGGTGGCTTCGGCAGCCGGCCGGTTCGGATTCGACCCCGATCCGTTCTATACTCTTCTTGATCTCCGTGACGACAAGCGGAGGGCGCGGCATATCAACGCGGTTCATCTTCTGGACACATACCTGCGCCAGCTCGTTATGGTGGTAGAAGCCGTGGATAGCCTGGAAAGGTGAGAATGAAAATCCTTCTGATTGTTATCGGAATCCTGGTGGTGATTGGCCTCTTCTTGGGAATGCAGATGGTGGGCGTCCGGAACGACCTGGTTACCCAACGGGAAAGTATCAAAGGCGCCTGGTCGCAGGTGGACGTGGCCATTCAGCGCCGCGCGGATCTGATTCCCAACCTCGTGGAGACCGTGAAGGGATTTGCCGCGCAGGAAAAAGAAGTACTGCAATCCATCGCCAACGCAAGATCCGCTCTGATCAACGCCCGCAATCCACAGGAGCGTATTCAGGCGAACTCGCAACTGGACAGCGCTCTCGGGCGGCTGCTGGTGGTGGTGGAGAATTATCCCACCCTCAAATCCAATGAGAACTTCTTGCGCCTGCAGGATGAACTTGCCGGTACCGAAAACCGCATCGCCGTGGAACGGCGGAAGTACAACGAAACCGTTCAGAAGTACAACACGACCATCGAACTATTCCCTAATAACATCGCTGCAGCTCTCTTCGGTTTCGGGCGCAATGACGCTTATTTCCAGACCGAGCCGGCATCGCGGCAGGTGCCCGCTGTGAAATTCTGATTTTTCCTCCGGCGCCAATCGAGCGGCACGCACAAAAGGCAGGCGGATTTCTAAAACATGGAGATATTTCGGAATTACGTAAATGGCGAATGGATCGCAGGCGAGACTTTCGAGAATCGTAATCCCGCCAACAGGGACGAAGTAGTCGGACTGTTTGTTAAGGGCAACGCCGGCAATATTACGGAGGCGGCTGAAGCGGCTGCGGCAGCTCTGCCCGCCTGGTCTTCGATGCCGGCTCCGGCGCGCGGGAATTATCTGTTCAAAGTCGCGGATATCCTCGAACGGGAGTTCGACCAGATCGCGCGCGAAATGACGCGTGAGGAAGGTAAGACGCTGCCGGAAGCAAAGGGCGAAGTGCGCCGCAGCATCAACATCTTCCGGTACTTTGCCGGTGAAGGCTCGCGCCTGCCGGGGTTCCTGGCTCCCTCAGAGCGTGAGCGCGTCCACATGTTCGCCGTCCGCAAGGCCATTGGGGTCGTCGGACTGATTACGCCCTGGAATTTCCCGAGCGCCATTCCGGCGTGGAAGCTTGCGCCGGCGCTCATTTGCGGCAATACGGCGGTTGTGAAACCCGCCTCCGTTGCGCCGCTCAGCGCCTGGCGAATTGTAGAGGCGTGCCACCAGGCGGGAATTCCGAAAGGAGTAGTGAATTTTGTCGCCGGTTCGGGGGAGGAGTTGGGTGGCGCGCTGCTCCGCGCCGCTCCCATCAAGGGCATATCTTTCACCGGTTCCTGCTCCGTGGGCAATTGGGTGCACCAGGAGGCCTCGAAGCGGCGCCTCCGCATCCAACTGGAAATGGGAGGCAAGAACCCAACTATCGTCCTGGCCGACGCCGACTTTCCCGCCGCCGTTGAAAATGTTGTAAACGCGGCCTTCTTTTCGACGGGCCAGAAGTGTACCGCTACCAGCCGGGCCATCGTGGAAGACGCCATCTATGACCAGTTCGTCGACGCTCTCGCCGAAAGAACAAAAAAACTCAAGGTGGGTTCGGGGCTGGAGCCCGGCGTCGAAATTGGACCCGCGGTAGACCAGTCGCAATTGGATACGGATTTGAAGTACATCGAAATTGCCCGGAAAGAGGGAGGCCGGCTCGTGGCCGGTGGAGAACGTCTCACCGGAGGCGTTTTCGACAAGGGTTACTTCGTCCAGCCGACGGTGTTTGCTGACGTCACGCCGGACATGACGCTGGCGCGCGAGGAGGTCTTCGGCCCGGTGCTGGCAGTGATGCGCGCCGGGGATTTCGAAGATGCCATGCGAATCGCCAACGATATCCCGTTTGGTCTTTCCGCATCGCTCCAGACGACGAACGTCAGCCGCGTATTCGAATATGTTTATCGTATGGAGGCAGGCCTGTTGACGGTGAACCTGCCGAGTGCCGGCGTGGAGTACCAGCTACCCTTCGGCGGTACGAAGGATTCCAGCTTCGGACCCAAGGAACAGGGCCCGGCAGCTCTCGATTTCTACAGTGATTATAAGACCGTGTATTTGAAGTACTGATGCAGACGGGCGCTTGGCCGTCGGCTATGTGAAGGTACTGGAGACAAGTTTATGCGACTCGGACAAATCAGATGGCGCGATGAAGTGACCGCAGCGATTTTTGAATCCGGCGGCGCCAGGCCGATACCCGACTACACCTTGTACGATCTGATTCGCCGCGGGGATGCCGAGAACATTCCCTTTGAGGATCTGGCGCGGGACCATGCCGCCACGCACATGGAATCCGCTGACCCGATTATTCCCGTTCATCCGCGTGAAGTGTGGGCATGCGGCTGTACGTACGCCGCCAGTGCCTCCTTCCGCGATAGCGAACACGGCACGCGGGAAGGATTCTATTCTGCCGTACACGCCGGCGAGCGGCCCGAACTGTTTTTCAAGGGTACGGCCCGCACCTGTGTCGGACCACGCAAGCCTATCGGGATTCGCTCGGATTCAAAATTCACCGCGCCGGAACCGGAACTTGGCCTGCTGCTCGGCAAGCAGGGGAGGATTCTCGGCTACACCCTCGCTAATGATGTTTCGGCGTGGGATATTGAACGCGAAAACCCTCTGTATCTGCCCCAATCGAAGATATACACCGCCTCGTGCGCTCTGGGTCCGGTGTTTGTCACACCCGAGGAGTTGCCCGACCCCTATGCCCTCGAGTTGACATGCACGATCCGGCGCGGCGGAGAGACGATTTTCGAGGAAACTGTCTCTACCGCGAGGCTGAATCGGAAGCTGGAAGCGTTAGTGGAATTCCTGCTGCGTTCGAATCCTGTTCCGCTGGGTTCCGTGCTTCTCACCGGGACCGGAATCATCGTCCCCGAAACCGCCGCGCTTCAGCCTGACGACGTGGTGTCGGTCTCCACCCCTGTTATTGGCGAGTTGAGCAATCCCGCGGCTATGGTGTGAGCGTCACAGGTCTAGCCCCGCTTCCGTCTCGCCATCCTCCATATTTTCGAGTTCGCCAGCTTCCGCGGCGTAGCGTTGCAGGACCCGGATCGAAGCGCCCGAGCTGAAACCGGCGAGGCGCAGCTTCCGGTAAGCGGATGCCAGGCGCATGGGATCCTTCAGGTAGGAAGAGAGCTCGATTTTCCGGAATTTCCGCGCCAGAAAAGCTGCCACCAGGGCCTCTTCCTCAGTATCCTTGTACACGTTCTCGACCGATTCGGCGGCAATCGCAGGATCCACACGCCGCTGCCGCAAATCCCGCAGCACCCGGGCTTTTCCGAAACCGCGGTTCTCCAGGCGCGATGCGGCGAAGCCGGCGGCGAATGCGCGATCGTTCAGGTAACCGTACTCCTTCAGCCGGGCAAGCACAGGAGCTACATCCTCTTCCCTTTCCGCTTTGCGCCGCAGTCTCAGCCGCAATTCGCCGCTGGAGAGAGATCGCGCGTGCAACAGCCTCAGCCCGTATTCCAGTAACTGCTCCGAGCCGAGAAGCTTAGGTCGCCGTTTGGCCATGCTTCTCAATTATCATCCCCGCGCGCGAAGCGTACACAATGGAGGCGGCGGACAGTTTTTCGAGCACCGGCCGCAAATATCTGCAACCGTTTGCGAGCGGTCACCTGAAGCTTTGCTCCACCGGCTGTGTTCCAGCCCGGTGGTGGTTCTTCTCCACAATATCCCCAATCACTTGCTTCACGTGTGTGGTCTCTGGACTCCGGAAAGCATCTCGCTGCCCGCATCTGCCGGAACCAGGTTGTTCCTGTCACAAATACCGCGGTGCTCCGTCTCTCCAAACGATGTTGTTACACTAATAGAAAGCCATGTCCCGAAAACAGAAGCCGCCGAAGCAACCGGTGCCTCCGCTGGGTGTGTGGGCTCCCGTCGTGGCGCTTGCCTGGGTGATTCCAGGGGGCGGTCATCTGTACCTGAAGCGGAACGCCAGAGGAGTAATTCTGATGGCTTCGGTGCTCGTCACCTTTGTAGCCGGGCTCCTGATGCGCGGAATGCTCTTCCAGCCGGAGACCGGTGATCTGTTGACCACCATTATTTATACAGGCGGGTTCATCGGCAATCTTGCCGCCGGCCTACCGTACTTTCTGACCGTTTGGCTGGGGTATGCCCAGCCCGATGTAGCGGGCATGGTGCACGACTACGGTACGAAGTTTTTAGTCGCCGCCGGGCTCATGAACGTTCTCGCAATGGTGGACGCATTCGAGATCGCCGCAGGCAGGAAGGACTGATGAAAGTTAACTTATCCCACTTCGAAGCAGCCCTCCTGCTGGCGCTGTTGTCGTCTGTTGTTTTGGGAGTTGTTACAAAGAAGACCGATTCCGAGCGCCTGCGCTACGGCCTGCGCTGCTTCGGTTACTTCATGCTCGCGCTGTTCGGCATTGGCTGGGTGATGTATCTCGGCCACGGTTAGGTTGTTGATTTCGTCCGGGTGTCAGGATGTCCGCCGATGTCCCCCGGCTGTCCACTGGACATCGCCGCCGGTGTGGTATGCTATTTCTGTACAGATACAGATTAAGGCAAGACAAGGAGTATCCACTCTAGATGGCATTGGCGGCTGACGTCAAATCTGAAGTTATCTCTACCCACGCACGGCATGAAAAGGACACGGGCTCTACAGAAGTCCAAGTGGCCATCTTGAGCCAGCGCATCTTGCAGCTAACGGATCATTTCAAGGATCACAAACAGGATTTTCATTCCCGCAAGGGCCTGCTCACGATGGTGGCCCAACGGCGCCGCCTGTTGGACTATCTCAAGAGCCGCAGTCCCAAGAGATACCAGGATTTGATTCAGAAGTTAGGTCTCCGTCGCTAGAGGGGTTCTCAGGTGCGAGCGGGCAACAGGCCCTTCGCTGTCCAACCACTTCTGTCTGTTCGGGAAGCATTGGACATCGCCCTCGTTGAAAACTCGCAAAGTGATGCCGCTCCGATGAGTGGCTCCGGTCCGGTTCGGGCTACCCTCCAAGTATCCACTCCAGTCTCCTTGATACGCCGGCCGGACCGGTTTCCGGCCGCCAAAAGGAATTCCAGATGACACATACAGTTGAAATCGATATCGAGGGTCGCGTTATCACCCTTGAAACCGGCAAGATCGCCAAACAGGCGAACGGATCCGTGATTGTCCGATCCGGAGAGTCCGTCGTCCTTGCAACGGCGTGTTCGGAGGAACAGCCCAAACCGGGCGTAGGCTTCTTTCCGCTCACCGTCGATTACCGTGAGTATACATACGCCGCGGGCCGGTTCCCCGGCGGATTCATCAAACGCGAGGGGCGCCCCTCGGAAAAAGAAATCCTGACCAGCAGACTGATCGACAGGCCGATTCGTCCCCTCTTTCCAGAGGGCTATTCGCATGAGACCCAGGTGATCGGAATGGTGTTGTCGGCTGATCCCGATCGGGATCCTTCAACCCTTGCCATGGTGGGCGCCGCTGCCGCGCTGGCTATCTCCGATATTCCGTTCCATCGTATTCTTGCAGCGGTGCGCGTCGGTCTGGTGAATGGGAAGCTGATTGCTAACCCCAGTTACGACGAAACGCGCGAGTCGACAGCGAATATTACGGTTGCCGCCACCGAGGATGGAATCGTGATGATCGAGGCTGGCGCGTTGCAGGTTTCAGAAGAAGAAGTACTCCGGGCCATTGAGTTTGGACACGAATGCTGCAAGAAGATTTGCGCGGGGATTCACGAACTCGTCGCGAAGGCAGGCAAACCCAAGCGCGAATTCACTCCCGTAGCCACCAACGAAGAGTTGTTGAGGCAGATCTCGGACCTGGTGCGTGAAGACTTAAGTGACGCTTTGAACGCGCAGAAGTATGGCAAAATCGACAGCTATCATCGCATCGACGCTCTGCGAATCAAAGCGGTGGAAAGCCAGCCGCTGGAGAACCAGCCCGAAGCGGGCCGGCACTTCGACATACTGAAAGAGCGGATCTTCCGTGATGAAATGCTTGACCTGCGCCAGAGGCCGGACCGGCGCGCCTTCGATGAAGTCCGGCCCATCTGGTGCGAAGTAGGCATTCTGCCGCGTGTTCACGGGTCGGCAATTTTCACCCGGGGAGAGACGCAGGCGCTGGTCACCGTTACGCTGGGCACGAAAGAAGATCAGCAGCGGATCGAGCTGCTGGATCCCACGGATACCGCGAAGCGCTTCATGCTGCACTACAATTTCCCGCCGTTCAGCGTCGGAGAAGTTGGCTTCATGCGCGGCCCGGGCCGCCGTGAGATAGGCCATGGCGCACTGGCGGAGCGCGCTCTCACGCCGGTCATACCGGACGAGAAAGACTTCCCCTACACGCTGCGCATTGTCAGCGACATTCTGGAGTCGAACGGTTCGAGCTCCATGGCCAGCGTAGCGGGCGGCACCTTGGCGCTGATGGATGCGGGTGTGCCGATTGCCGCGCCCGTTGCCGGCATCGCCATGGGTCTTGTGCTGGAAGGCGAAAAATACGCCATTCTCACGGATATTGCCGGAGCCGAGGACCACTACGGCGACATGGATTTCAAAGTGGCCGGCACGCGCAGTGGGATCACCGCGTTACAGATGGACATCAAGGTTCCGAATGTGACGACGGCGCTTCTGAAAGAGGCGATGGAACAGGCGCGCCGGGGCAGGCTGCATGTCCTCGACCGTATGCTTGAAACGATCGATACGCCGCGCTCCGCCATGTCACGCTATGCACCCAGAATTTACACTCTGACCATCCCCACCGACAAAATCCGAGAGTTGATCGGTCCCGGCGGCAAGGTTATCCGCGGTATTGTGGAGCAGACCGGAGCCAAGATCGACGTCGAGGACGACGGCACCGTGAATATTTTCGCCGCCGATGAAGTCTCGGCTAACCAGGCCATCCAGATGGTTACCGATATTGCCGCCGTTGCCGAAGTGGGCAAAACATACCTGGGCAAGGTTGTCCGCCTGGTCGATTTCGGAGCGTTCGTCGAGATCTTCCCCGGTACGGACGGACTGCTGCACATCAGCGAAATTTCCGAAAATCGCATCAAGAACGTTCGCGACGAGTTGAAGGAAGGCGACCAGATTCTGGTTAAAGTGCTCGCGCTCGAAGGAAACAAAATCAAGCTCAGCCGTAAGGCTGTGCTGCGCGAACAGCGGGATAAACTCAAGAAGGCCTGACGGTTTAGCGCCGCACGATTCTGACGCGATGGTTCTCACTGTCGCCGATGTAAAGTGTGCCGGCGCGGTCGACGAAAACGCCATGTGGCCGCGCGAGGTTGCACTCGCGCGGATTCCCATCGGGTCCGTCTCCCTTCCTGCCCGTTCCTGCTACCGTTGAAATCCTTCCGGTCTTCAGGTCGATCCGGCGGATCGTATGGCTTTCGGTATCGGCGATATACAATGCCCGATCGTTGCCGTAGGCAATTCCCTTTGGGCCGGCGAGTTTCGCTTTTACCGCGGGGCCGCCGTCGCCCGAATATCCCACCTCTCCATTGCCCGCGATATGGTGAATGCGGCCGGTCCGGGCGTCGATTCGATACACCGCGTTTCCTTCCCGCAGTGCGATAAAGAGACTGCCATCCGGGCCGAAATCTATGGCTCGCGGACCGTTGAGGGGCGCAGTCGCTGCCATGGCCCCTTCGGGAGTGGGCTTTTTCTCGCCCGTGCCGGCAAAGGTCTCAATGATGCCCATTTTCAGATTTACACGGCGGATCCGATGATTTCCGATATCGCAGATCAGAAGTCTGCCTTGCCGGTCGAACGCGATACTGTGCGGATTTCGGAGCTGGGCCTTCTTGGCAGGTCCGCCGTCGCCGCTGAATCCCGGCGTGCCGGTTCCAGCGACGGTGCTGATTTTCCGTGTCCGCGCATCGACACGGCGGACCAGATGGTTGCGCATCTCGACGAAGTACATGTTGCCCGCCGAATCGAATCGCACTTCGTAGGGTTGGTGGAGCGATGCCTCTCTCGCAGGCCCGCCATCGCCTGAATATCCGGGCCGGAGACTCCCGGCGACGGTGGAAATCGTCCCGGACTTCAGATCGAGCCTTCGAATACAGTGATTGTCGATTTCGCAGAAGTATAGAGCGCCATCGGGACCGATCGTGAGGCCGTACGGGTTATTGATATCCGCTTCCACACCCGGACCGCCGTCACCGGAGTATCCGGGCGAACCTGTTCCCGCAATGGTCTTGATCCGGTCCGCGGCCACCAGACCCGGTAAGGCCATCATTACGACAATACGGATAAACCAATGTGCCATTTCGGCCCTCTTCACAGGGAAGTCTAGCAGAGCGGCGCGACGGCTCTCATCACATCGGACACGTCAACGGCTTCTATCGCCTCCCCTGGTGTCTTCGTCTTGACGATTTGCACACACTCCCCTCTCGGCGCCCAAACACGCGGGTCGGTCGGTCCGAAAATGACAACGGACGGTGTTCCGGCCGCCGCGGCCAGGTGTGAGATTCCTGAATCGTTGCCGATGAATAATCTCGCCGACGCCAGCCAGCAGGCAAGCTCGTAGAGATTGTCGAAGCGTACGGCGCTGTCAAGAGGTTCATCGCGTCCGGCACACCACAGGACAGGCATTCGCTGCCCGAGCCAATCCGCCAGCATCCGGAACCGGTCGAGAGGCCAGTTCTTTCGTGTGCTGCCGGAGAACGGGTGAATCACCGCGAAGTTGCCGGGCGTTCGCGGACAGTGAATCCGGGGGACTCGCACGGCCGCGTTACACGCACGAATCGATGCCGCTTGCTCGAGATAGTAGTCCACGGCGTGGCACGCAGCTCCCAACGGCGGGAGTGCTGGAAAAAATCGAAACGGCAGTCCCGCCTCCAACATCGCTGAGCGGAATTCCGGGCGGTTTGTGCCATACCACGAGACAATGGAATCAAACCCGGCGAGCGCTTCAAACAGCGATGGTGGCGGCTCAACACCTTCGAGACCGGCCAGGTCCAGTCCGGTCGAAGCAATAGACCGAGCCCTGTCGAATGCGCCGGAAAGCGGAACATTCCGGTCCGCGCACCATACTTCCGAATACTCGGTGCGCAGGCATTCAAGAGCCGGGAGCGAGACAATAAAGTCTCCAATGGCGCCGGGTCGTACCAGAAGAGTTTTCACAAGCTGGCAACACGCAGTATACTTGCCGGAAGCTCCCGCCCGCGGGGCGAAAAGGAAAAAGATGAGGCTGGGAATTCTTGCGCTCGCGCTGAGCGCCTGCCTGTACGGGCAATCCAAGTACGATCTGCTGTTGAAAGGCGGCCATGTCATCGACCCCGCCAACAAGCGCGACGGCATCATGGACGTGGCGGTGAAGGGGAACACTATTGCCCGCGTGGCGTCCTCGATTCCCGCTGTTGAAGCCATCAAAGTGCTCGATGTTTCCGGGCTGTATGTGACGCCGGGGTTGATTGATCTACATGCCCACGTTTACGGGTACTCCGGGTCTATTTTCCCGGACGATTCCGCTCTGATCGCCGGCACCACTACGGTGGTCGATGCGGGCGGAGCCGGATGGCGCACCTTCGACGATTTCTATGAAAAAACTATCCGGCCATCCAGAACACGCGTGCTCGCATTTCTGAATATCGTCGGGCGCGGCATGCTGGGCGGCGATGTGGAGAGCAATACCGGCGACATGGATCCCGAACGCACGGCCGCTAAAATCCGGGAGCGCCGCGACTACATCGTGGGAATCAAGACGGCGCATTTCGCCCTGCCCGGATGGACCGCGATTGACCGCGCCGTAAAAGCCGGCGAACTTTCCGGCACGCCCGTCATGGTGGACGACAAGATCCTGACCGGCGCCGAAAGAGATACCCGCACGAAGCTGCTGGAGAAGCTGCGCCCCGGCGACATGCACACGCACATGTACAACGATCGGCAATTGGAGCTGGTTGACCGCTTTACCGGCCGTGTTCAACCTTACATTCTCGAGGCCCGAAAGAAAGGTGTACTTTTCGATCTGGGGCACGGTGCGGGCAGCTTTCTCTGGCCCGTTGCCGTGAAGGCGATGCGGCAGGGCTTCGCGCCCGATACCATCAGCACCGACCTGCATTCGTCGAGCATCATGATTCCTGAATCCGACATGCCGAACTGCATCTCGAAGCTGATGAACCTTGGCATGACGCTTCAGGAAGGCATCGCGAAGTCGACCATCAGACCGGCGGAAGCAATCCGCCGCTACCCCGAATTGGGCACGCTGGGCGAAGGACGCGTCGCCGATATCTCTGTTTTCGAACTCCGGAGCGGCGTGTTTGCCTTCAAGGATGCCTGGCACAAGAAAATGCTGGGTAACAAGAAGCTCGAGGCCGTGGCCACTATTCGCGACGGAAAGCTGGTCTACGACCGCAAGGGCCTGGGCTTTCCAGAATGGACCAGTGCGGGAGATTACGGGGTGATTCCATGAGGGCCCGTGCGATTCTGATGGCCGCGCTAGTTTCCGTGCCCGCCGCGGCACAACCCATCTACGATCTGTTGCTCAAGAGCGGGCATGTCATCGACCCGGCGAATGGCCGCAACGGACGCTTCGACATTGCCATTACCGGAGACCGCATTGCCGCCATCGGGAATTCGCTTCCCGCCTCGCACGCGCGACTGGTGGTCGAGCTGAGCGAGTACTACGTCACGCCGGGGCTCATCGACATCCACGCTCATTTCGATGCCCAGGGAGCGTGGCTGAACCTCAACCCCGACCACAACACTCTTCGAAACGGTGTTACCACCGCGGTAGACGCGGGCAGTTCGGGTTGGAAGAACTTCGAAGCGTTCAAGAGCGCAGTCATCGGCCATGCGAAGGTGCGGCTGCTCGCGTTCCTTAATATCGTCGGCGCGGGAATGTATGGCTCGAAGGTGGAAAACGATGTGGCGGAGATGGATCCCGTGGCGGCCGCGCGCATGGTGAAGAAGTATCCGGAACTGATCGTCGGCATCAAGACCGCGCATTTTCAGCCCGCGACGTGGGACGCCGTGGACCGGGCGGTGAAGGCGGGGGAACTCAGTGGAACGCCCGTGATGGTGGACTTTCACCCGAAGCCCGGCCGAGGCTATGAAGAGCTGATCCTGAAGCACATGAGGCCGGGCGATATCCACACGCACTTCTTGGGACGCCTTACACCACAACTCGACGGTTCAAAAAAGGTGCAGCCGTACATGTGGCAGGCGCGAAAACGCGGTGTGCTGTTCGACGTCGGGCATGGTTCGGGCAGCTTCTGGTTCCGCATCGCTGCGCCTGCTTTGAAGCAGGGCTTCCTTCCCGATACGATCTCCACCGACATCCACAAAGACAGCATTATGCTGTCGCGAGCCACCATGCCGAATGTTATGTCGAAGCTCCTCAATCTCGGCGCCACTTTGGAGCAAGTGGTGGAGAGAAGCACTATCCGGCCGGCGAAGGCCATTCGCAGGCCGGAACTCGGAGCGTTGAGGGAAG
>CAADGY010000270.1 GCA_900696665.1 uncultured Acidobacteriota bacterium | reverse complement strand
GTCGCCGATTAAAGCGGCAATCTCCGCGTCCGTAAGCCCGCTCTGACGCGCTTGGGTGACGAAATAGGAGCGTAAGCCGTGCGGCGTCACATGCCCGATTTCCAGCTTCTTGCAGGCTGCGGTAATGCGATGCCGGACGGCCGAAACGTCGCGCGGCTTGTTGGCATCGAACGGCGACGGAAACAGCAAGTCGCCCGTCGCTCGTGTCTTCATGTCCTTGAGCAACGCCGCCATTTCGCGCAAAATCGGCACCCAAGGCGTTATGCCGCGCTTTTCGCGGGTCACATGCAGGATTTGCTCATCCCAATTCACCGCGCCCCATGTCATCGGCAGTGCTTCGCCAATCCTCAGCCCGCTGAACGCCAGAAAACAGACCAAATCCGCAATCGCCTGTTCGTTCCTGTCCCGCAACCATGCCTCGATCTGCTTCAACCCTTCCGGCGTCGGGGCGACCTCGCGGCAATGCCGCACTTCGGAAGCGACCGAGTACCGGCCACGCCCGGCGAATGGATTCGATTTCAGCACATTCCGGCGCACGGCCAGATTGAAAACGTTGCTCAGGACGGTTAATTCCAAGTCCACGCTGCGATTACCACCTTTGGTTGGTAATGTCCTCGGGTGCCCGCCCCGCACCTTGTAATTCGAGACGTAACCGCCGCTCAATCGCCAGTCCCGGTACTTGTCGCAATCTCCGAGTGTGACGGCAGACGCGATCCTGTCCCCGAAATAGACTCCAACGGGACTCAGGAAGAACCTCTCGTTCCGCACCGTCACCGCCGATTTGCGCTGCATTTTCTTCGTGGGACAACCTGCCCTTTCGTATTCCTCGATCAACTCCCGCACCGTGACGCGCTGACGATGAAGCACGACGCCTTTTGCCTCAAAGCCGTGTTCCTCCATCCATTCTTCACTTTTCCACTTCTGGAGCCACTTGCGCGCCTCTGCTGGCTTGTCCGTGCCCGTCCCGCGCCACGTCAGTTTCCCGTTCACGCGCACCCGCGCGACGATCTTCCCGCCTTTCCAATAGAGGCACTTGCCCAGCCGCTCGAATGTCGCGTCACTTTGACCGTTGCCGCTTGAATTGAGCGCAACCGGCCCTTGGCCTTGTTCCGGGTTCAGGTTCGCCAGTTTCACAGCGCGACCCCCTTTCCTTGCTCCGCGAAACGGAGCGTGAGGGTGCCGGGTTGCTCAATCTGGACCTCCACCCGATGACCGGGCTTGAAACCTGCCCTCTCCAGCCAATTGCCGGAAAGCCGAATCTTGGGTTTGACCTTGTTGGCGAAGTAATCGCCCGTCGCCTCGATGGCGAGGGACCGGACTTGAAGTGTGTCTCGGTTCATTTCACTCTCTCTTTGGCTGGCGCCTGCTACAACAGGTAGGCTGTTGGTTAGTTCACTCTCGCCAGCAGCCGTGCCAGCCATTCTTTCCAGCGAAAGCAAAGCCCCGAAAATCAAGGCTGGACTTCTTGTAAACGCAAAGTAACCTTTCGTCAACGACTTTTTGTAAACAACAACGATGTTTTGATGCCAAAGAAAATGGGTCGCCCCCGAGTGGCGAAAAAGGATGCCCTTGGAGAAGTGTTTTCTGTGCGATTGCGCCAAGACGAAGCCCGGGACGTACGGGAATCCATTCGTGTGTCTGGCCAACTGAAACCCGACTGGCTTCGCAACGCCCTTCTCAATGCAGCGCGCCGGAAAGTGACGCCCCTAGGTCGTGCAAGGTGCGACGATGGTCTTTCAACGTCGAATTCGCCGAAAGCCCGCTAACTGAGTTTCGCGTCCCCATTTTGCGCCCCGTCTGGTGACGGTTCCGCCGTTTGGACTGATTCATGCCGGTTCAAGAACGACTGCAAATCGCTTTCCCGGATCCGCACCACCTCACCGACGCGGACGACCTTCAGCCCATGCTCCGCCGTCCAGCGCCAGAGCGTCGAACGCGACACGGCAAGCATCCTTTGCACATCCGCCAGCGTTAGGAATCGTTCATTCATGGCTTTGCCTCTGGCGGCGCAAGCTGCCAACGGTAGGTCCCTGCCTCGCCGGTCACGCCCGGCGCCCGCCGGGTGCCCTTTTTTAAGAGTCGGATCAACCCGTAGATTGCCAACTGCCGCAAGATGCGTTGGGCCTGCATCGGGTGGATTTCCAACCGGCTGGCGAGGTGATTGAAAGACAGGAAAAACGTGAGCGGTTCACGCTCAGGTTCCGGCAACAAGGCAAGATCGCGGCAAATGCGAAATGCGTCTTGCTCGTGTGCGTTCAGAGCGGTGTAAATCTTCCGCTCATCGGTGCTCAATGACTCGGCATAACTCGCAGTGACGGCTTCTAACATGGCATTGGCCTCCTTCATGTGCTGTTCACGGCTGTCGTTGAAAAGGGAGCGGTTGCAGTCGTAAAAGCAGGCGACAAGCTCAAGCACAAGGCGCGCGGCAACCGCCCGGTAAAGAAACGGCACACCTTGCACGATAAAATCATTTCTCCCATGCGCCACCGCTTGAAATCGCGGCTCAATCAGACTCGTGTACAGCTCCGCCAGATTCGGATGTCTGGCTCTAAGCTTCTGCTGCGCCTCCTTCTTCGCAAGGATGTTGCTGAGAACAGTAACCGGGGTGTGATGCAGAGATGCAGGAACGCAGCTATCCAGTGATGCAGATACGCAGATATCCAGAACACAGGATGCAGACGAATCCTTCTGCGCTCTGTGTGTCTGGGTCCCTGCCTCCTTCCTCAAAGGGATGACTCCCTTCGGCCAAACGATAGCCGAGAAATCAATTTCAATCGGTTTGGCTTTGTAAACCATCTTGTATGGCTTCCTGGTGTCGGGGTGAATCCCCCAGATGATGCTTTGGCTTCCGTTCGACCGAAACTCCCCGGCGGCTTCGCCTGTTAGCGTTTTGAGTTTGATTGTCCGCTTGGGGTAATCGCCCATGCACCGAAACCAAAATACCCGCCCGCGTGCGCCGTGAGTTTGCAGCGTGCGGCGCCACTCAGGATTGGCAGCCAGAAACGGCCCAACGAATTCATCCCGGTCTATGTCCAGACAGCACAGGTCGCCGGACTTCTCGCCGAGCGCCACGCCGATGTTTCCCAGACCGAGCTTGGCGAGATAGCCCGGCGTCATATCCGCAATCGTCAGATGCCCCCACTTGCGCTTTGTGCCCTTGCTGCCGGACGGCCACCTCAAAAGCAAAACATCGCTGCCAATCAACTCGCGCAGTTCTTCAACTGAGGCTTTGTTCATGGCCCCTCCCCTTGTGTCACCCTGTCGGGGCGAACAAAATGTCTCTGGTGGGCATCCGGTTGGGGGAATGCCTCATTAGCGGAGGTATGGCGGGTAATCCAGTCGAGTGCCCAAGCCAGCGGACGGTGGAACTCAAAAATTCGCAAGTATCCACCGGCGACCCCGTAGGCCACGAGCTTCCAGCCTGTAACCTTCTTCAGTGCCTCCGTGAGTCGCGCTTCGTGAACCTGCAACCAGACCACGCCCGGCGCCACACGCCATGCAGACGGCGCGCGAAAATTGACAATGGCGAAGCCAGTCGTTATTTTGAATTCGTTCTTAGAAAATTGCTCGCCCGGTTGACTGGTTAAAGTCACCGGGCGCTTTTTCGGCTTCATCCGATACCCCCCTTCTGCGTTGCTGGATTCTGTTGCAACGCCAGTTGCTGAAAATGGGCGACCGCGCTCGACCACAGAATGAATCTCACTCCCCGTTTAGAACCGGGTTTTCGGTCCACAAATGACTTAACGGGTGGGCTAAATCCGTTGGCCTTTGTGGGAAGAGTTCGTGCGTTCCAATAAGAGCGAGCGCCGCCGAAATACGGATCAGTCTGGCCCGCCTTGGGCAAGCGAAACGAAAAGGTTAGCGGGCCGCTCGGTTGTGGATTGACCGGATGGCTTGTTGTGCCTGCGGGCTTCCGTTGTGTGCCGGTGTTTTTACTATTCACTGACACCAGCGTAAACCCGCACAAATTGCCTTCAAGGGGTTCCCAAACTGGCGTGCGAATTCGGGAACCGACTACTGTCCCCGTCTGTGAATGCCCGCAAGGGTATCGAATTCATCCTTGATTTTATTCACGAAAATGCTCGCTTTCCGGTCCTCGTGAGATGGGGCTTTCACCAATTTGTTGTAGGCTTCCGCCGTTAGGGGATGACTGTAATCGTCTTTCAAAACTTTTTCCACGACTGACCACCATCGC
>CAADGY010000269.1 GCA_900696665.1 uncultured Acidobacteriota bacterium | reverse complement strand
TTTTCTCGATAGCGGCCCAGGTATCCTCCGCGAACCGGTCCGCTCCGGATAACACCCATCGCGCGCCATGCGCGGCCGCATCGGCGACCGCGAGCGCATATTCGTCCGGACGAAGCACTCTGTCGGGCGGCACATACATCAGCCAGACTGCCGAGTCCGGCGCACGGAAGCGGATAAGCTGAGCCACCCAGTCGTTCGAGTCCACCCAGGGCGCGCCCGTGGGGCCTCCATCGGCATCGGCAGCCGAATTTCTGTCCGCCCGCTTCACCTGCGGCCACACACATTCGTTGATAGCGATAGCGGGCGCCCTTTCGCCCGGGCGGATCTTTCCGACGGTCTGTACCGGAAGCGCCAGGCCGGTATCCAAATCTTCCCTGTGTTCTCCAGCCTCGACGATGACCGCCGTCTTCCATCCCCGTTTCCCGGCTACCTGAAGCACGCTTTTGTTCCGCCGGGCCTGCGCGGCAGAGAATAAGAGGCAATTAATCGGCGTTTTGGCGACTTGCTCAAGGTGACCTTCGTTCCAGGATTCCGGCCACAAAAGCGGCCAGGAATGCTTCCACGTGGCAGGCGCGGGCATGCTGCGATAATCATAGCAAGGTCAATCGGATTTTGAGTACGGGATATTGCTGCAAGGACAGTAAATATGATAATGTCTATAGGGAATAGGGTGAATAATCGGAGCTGCTAAATGAAAGCCAGCAACAAATACTGGAGAGAAAGGCTCGTCGAGAGGACATCGCCTCATCTCGTCAAGGAACTCGACGTCTACGAATCGGAGATTTCGCTGAAGAAGCAAGGCAAGATCGACGATAAGATTTTCGCCGAGACACGTTTGCGCCGCGGCTCCTACGGGCAACGCTATGACAACGGACAGCGTCATGACGGGCGAACCACCCGGCAAATCGAATACCCCTCCGGCGAATTGACGAAAGGCCCCTCCACCCTGTTCGATGCGCCCGGCATGCAGCGGATTAAAATCCCCTTTGGCGGACTTAACGCAGACCAACTGGACACGCTGGCGGAGCTAGCCGAGGAATATTCCGATGGGATCGCGCATGTCACAACCCGCCAGGACATTCAGCTTCACTTTGTTCACATCGAAGACACCCCGACGATCATGCGCCGGTTGGCTGCCGTGGGAATTACCACGCGCGAGGCCTGTGGAAACACCATTCGCAACGTAACCGGGTGCCATCTCGCCGGCGTGTGCCAAACCCAGGTTTTTGACGTTACGCCTCATGCGAAGGCCTGTTCGCGTTTTCTGCTGGGCCATCCCGATACGCAGGATTTCGGACGCAAGTTCAAGATCTCATTTTCCGGCTGCAAGGACCAGGCGTGCGCCCTGGCACGGCTCAACGACATCGGTTGTATTGCGGCGGTTCGCGAAGCCGATGGCAAGCTCAAGCGCGGATTCGAGGTCTACGTCGGCGGAGGACTCGGCACGGTGCCGTACCAGGCAAGACTGTTCGAGGAGTTCGTGCCCGAAGAGGAAATCCTGCCGCTTGCGCAAGCCATCGGGCTGGTGTTTGCACGGCTGGGAGAGAGGAAAAACCGGAACACCGCACGTCTCAAATTCCTCGTCAACAAGCTCGGAATGGAAGAGTTTAAGCGGCTTGTTTTGGAAGAGCGGGCTAATCTGCCGTATGAGGACGCCTGGACTTCCTATCTGAAAGACATCGATACGGCCGGTGAAGAGCCTTTGAAAAGCCCAAGCCTGGTTCAGATCTCAGGGGCGCAGCCGAAAAGTTTCAAACAGTGGTATCGCACGAACGTCTATGAGCAGCGGCAGAACGGATATGCCACCATCACGATCACTCTGCCCCTGGGGGACATCACTGCAACGCAGTTGCGAAAGGTGGCGGACCTGGCGCGCACGTATGTGAAGGACACGGTCCGGACCACGATCGAACAAAACATCGTATTGCGATGGGTCAGCGGAGCCGACGTGGCGGCGGTCTATGCGGAGCTTGACGCCGTCGGACTGGCGGCGCCCGGAGCGGGCACCATCGTGGACATCGCATCCTGCCCCGGCACCGATACCTGCAAGCTGGGCATTGCTTCCTCCCGCGGTCTTTCCGGGGAGCTTCGGACGCGAATCATCGCACGCGGGATGGAATTGGAGGAAGCGATTCGCGGTCTGCACATCAAGATCAGCGGATGTTTTAATTCCTGCGGCCAGCACCACGTGGCCGACCTCGGTTTCTATGGCGTCAGCCGGAACAAGAACGGCTACACGGTGCCGCATTTCCAGGTGGTATTGGGCGGCCAGTGGGGGGAAAACGCCGGCGCTTACGGGCTGGCGATTGGCGCGGTTCCGTCAAAGAGAATCCCGGAGACCGTTGACCGCATTACGGGCCGCTACATTGCGGAACGCCTCGAAGGGGAATCTTTCCAGACTTTCATCAAGCGCATCGGGAAAGCCGAGTGCAAGAAAATGATCGATGATCTGACGCAGGTTCCGCCTCACGATGTAGACCCTTCGTTCTACACCGATTGGGCCGATGCGAGGGAATTCACCACGGGCGATCTGGGGGTTGGCGAGTGCGCCGGTGAGGTGGTTTCGCCCTTCGAGTTTCAAATTACCGCCTGCGAGCGCGAAGCTTTCGAAGCGCAGCTCAGCCTGGAAGCGGGGGACACCGGCAACGCCGCCCGGCTGGCATACGGCGCCATGTTGAACGGGGCCGCCGCTCTGCTGCGCTCCCGCATGGTCACGGCCGGCTCTCCGGACGAAATCGTCGCTTTGTTCCGCACGCACTTCTACGATACACAGTTGTTCTTCGATCCGTTTACCGGTGGCAAGTTCGCGCATTACTTCTTCCGCGCGCATGAGCGCGCGGGGGAAAAGCGCAGCGCCGAATCGGTGCACAGGCTCATAGAAGAGACGCAGCTTTTCATCGAGGCCTGCCACAGCTGTTACGGCAAGAGCTTGCAGCAGATGGTGGCGGTCTGATGCCGGCGGCGGTGATGGAGATAGAACACGTCAATATCAAAATCTTTGCGAAGGAGCCGGTCGAGGCCGATCTTGCCGGCGCCATCCCGATGTTCCACCGCTGGATACAGGAGAGCGTCACTCCGGAACTGCTCGTCGATGTGGCGGATTACCGCCACGTCCCTAGCGGCCCCGGAGTTTTGCTGGTGGGCCACGAAGCGAATTACAGTCTGGATCTTGGAGGGAATCGGCTGGGCCTGCTATATAACCGCAAGACGGCGTTCCCGGGCGAGGCGGTCGAAAAATTCAAACAGGCCTATGACGCGGCGATGCAAGCCTGTGCCCTCGTCGAAGCCGATCCCGCATTCCAGGGAAAATTGAAGTTTGACCTGAAACATTTCGAGCTGATTGTGAACGACCGCCTGCTGGCGCCGAATACAGACGAAACGTGGGAAGCCCTGAAGCCGGAGATCGAAAAGTTTTGTCAGGCGCAATTCGGCGGTGCTTTCGGGTTGCGGCGCGAAGGCGGGCCGCGTGAGCGATTCCGCGTCGTGATCGAGTCTGATGCCCCGGTGAATGCGCGGTAGCTGGACGCGCACTAAGCTGCTGGCCACCAACCAACGGCCGCAACGAAGGCCAATGCCGCCACCAGGAAAACCAGAAACAACGCTCCGCTGAATACCGACGGGAGATACAGAGGTATGGCCGCCAGCGCGAGCGCTCCAATAACACGCGCGCCAGTCCGCGATACTCTCCCAAAAGAGACCATCTGGCGGGCGGCCAGCAGAAAGATGCCGCTGGCAAAGACTGTCAGGAAAGCGAAGCTGAAGATCAACGGGATCGATTCGAGCTAGATCAGGCCCGCTCCGAGAACTGTGAGAACGGGCCGTGCCCGCACAGCGCCTGCAAAGGCCAGAAGAATAGCGGCGAGAATTCCTCCCTGCACCAGAACCAGGTTGACTACGGCCCGGGTTTTTGTTTGAGAGGTGCCTCAAATCGCCCCGCAGGGTCCATCGGCTTCCAGGACCGCTGTCGTGTCAGCTTGCTGCCGGCCCCAAAGGAAACAGGGGTCGAAGAAGCCGGGTAGAGCCTGCGCCAACAACCAGGTCACGAGCGCCAGTAAAGGAAGAGAACCGGCGAGCGTGATCGCGAGCGCCCGGGAACGCATAAGCTCCTACAGTTACTTTTTGACGAAGACCGCCATGTACTGGCTCTTCGGAATGTGATCCCGGCGCGAGACCATCCGGAATCCGCTCGCTTCAATCTCCGCGATGGCTTCGTGGTCCTCCAGCCGGATATGACGCGGATTGCTGAAGGTCGCCTTGTAGTAATCCACCAGCACCAGCCGGCCGTCCGGTTTCAGCGCCTCACCGATGTGCGCCAGCATCGGTTTCGGGTAATCGAAGTGATGATAGGCATCGAGCAGCAGGACGACATCCACCTGCCCGGCTGGAAGATTCGGATTTTCCGTCGTGCCCAGAATGTATCGGATGTTTGTGAGGTTCTTGTGAGTGGCGGTTGCTCTCGCCCGGTCGAGAAAATCCTGGGCGATGTCCTGTGCCAGCACCACTCCCTTTTTCCCAACGGCCTCACTCAGGTAGGGCAGCATATATCCGATACCGGTGCCTACGTCCGCTACGGTCATGCCGGGCTCGATCTGCATCGCATCGACCAGCTCACGTGGCTTTTGCGTGGCGTCACGGCCGGGACGGGAAAGCATGCGTCCGATCTGTTGCCGTCCCTCCCTGGTCTGGTAGCGCTCGTTTGCTTCGCGCGCGACCTGTCCCGCGAGAGTTAAGGTAACCGCAAGCGCGGCAACCGCTAAACGCCTCATACGCTCCCTTCCATGGGTAAGGCAAGCGGCGGCTCCCGCAGAAAGTCGAGTGTGGACATTTTCTCAACCGCCTCTCTGATCGCCTGTTCCGAGGTTGGTTCGACCGTGATAACGAATGGGAGATCGTGCTTGGTATCGCAAGGAAGTTGGAGAACCGCGTCCAGGCTGATTCGCTTATCCGCCAGTATACCGGATAGAGCGGCGATAATTCCCGGGCGGTCACAAACACGGAATCGCAGGTAATAAGGGCTCGCCTGGAGGGTCACCGGAATCGGCCGGTATTCGCCCAGCCGCTCGTGCGCAAACGGAGACACGCGCTCGGGACTGCCGCAACGGATCTCGCGGGCCACTCGCATCAGGTCGCTCACGACGGCAACCCCGGTCGGGTAAGGGCCCGCGCCGCGCCCATAATAAAAAGTGTCCTGCCCGTAGGCGCCGCGCACCCAGACGGCATTGTAAGATCCCTGCACTCCCGCCAGGATCGTGGAATTGGAGACCAGAGAGGGACGCACCGATAGAATAAGTCCCGCCGGCGTTTGCCGCGCTGCGCAAATCAGGCGAATGGTGTAACCCAACCGGTGTGCGTAATCGAAATCCACCGGCGAAATGCGGCGGATACCTTGCGTGAAAATATCGGATGGCGTTATTTTTTCGCCGAAGGCGAGCGCAGCCAGAATCGCGAGCTTGGAGCGTGCATCGTAGCCGTCGATATCGGCGGTGGGGTCGGCTTCAGCATAGCCCAACCGTTGCGCCTCTTGAAGAACGGCGTCGAAGTTTCCGCCCTTGCTCTCGATTTCCGTAAGGATGTAGTTGCTGGTGCCGTTCAGGATGCCAAGCAGCGCCGTAATGCGGTCGCCGGAAATGCCTTCGCGAAGAACAGCGTGGATGGGGATGCCTCCGCAGACGCTTGCTTCCATGGCGAGGTTGATGCCCGCACCGATGGCGCTGTCCCAGATTTCCGCGCCGCAAAGGGCCATCAATTCCTTATTGGCGGTCACCAAAGATTTCCGGTGCGCAATCGCGGCATCAATGATTTCACGGGCTGTGGACGTCCCACCCACCAGTTCGGCGACGATGTCGACTTCCGGATGCGATACCAGCTCCCTCCAATCGTTGGTGCGGAATACCGGGCCAAGGCCGGCCGGTAAGGTCTTCAGATCAGCATGGCGGCTGCACACGGCCCTGACATTCAAGCGAAAACCAAGCTTGAGCGCAATCTGCTCACCGGTCTCGGCAAGAATTCCAACGGTTCCCATACCTACGTTACCGAGGCCCACCAGTCCAACGTTCACATCATCCATAAAGGGTCATGATAACAAGCGGATAGACCGGCACTGCCCGCTCTCTGTCTCCGGTGTGTTAAGTATACAAATACGATGTGCTTAACCGGCCGGTTGATTTTATTGGCCGCTCTCATGTTGCTCCCCGGAGAGGCCCAACTCTGGGATCGCGACCGGAAGCTGCCGGATGGCAGGAGCCAGAAAGAGGCGATCCTTAAAGCCGAGTACAAGAAAAACCTGAAGGATGTTGCCGAACTGGCCCAGTTGTCGGCGGAGCTTCAGATGGAACTGGAAGAAAATTCGCGGTACGTGCTTTCGGTCTCCTCACTCAAGAAGATCGAACGTATTGAGGATCTCGCCAAAGATATCCGGAAGCGGCTGAAACGGTACTAGGGCATGTTGGGAGCGGTGACGATTCTGGCGGCGGCAGCCACCTTGGCAGCCGCCAATGAGCGTGCTGGGCTGTTGGTGGCACTCGATTCATGGAACGGGTGGCAGGCGCTGGCATCGGCCGCAGGATGGGCGTATGTGCCTGCCGCCCAGCCACAGCCAGCCGCTCCGGATGATGCCACCGTGAAGGCGCTCAACTCTCTGGTAGCCTCCAAATCGTCCCTTGCCGATCCGGCGCGCGTGTATCTTGCGGGGAGGGACGAGGCCGCCGCAGCGGTTTTTTATGCCGTTTCCCGCATGCCGCACCTTTGGGCCGGGGCTGTAGCCATTCAGGGCGATCCCGTAGCCGCTATCGAAACCAACCGGCTGTTCTCGGCGAACACTTCGTTGGTTCCGTTTCTGTGGGCAGCACCGGCCGGGGCCCGGCCGGTTGCGGCACGGCTGCATGCCGCGGGATTCCCAATCGATTTTCGTGACGTATCAAACGTCTCCGCGGAAGATGTGTTGCAATTTCTGAATAAGGCCCGTCAGGATGAGTTCCCGGCAAAGATCGACTGCGAATCCGGAAATCCTCATTTCGGCCGGTGTTACTGGCTCCAGATGGAAACTCTGGACGCCTCGCACCGGAACGATGCCCTTCCCGTCTCCCGCGTGCCGCCTGGCAGTGGAGCCTATCTTGTGCTCGGCGGCTTCGGGTACGATCCGCGCAAGCCGGGGCCCGGTGTAGAAGTCGGATGGCTGCCGGAGGGCTACAAAGGTCCTTTAAAGACCGGCGATGCGATCGTTTCCATCGCCGGGCGCGCTGTTGCTAACCCGGCGGAATACCGGTCGATGCTGGAGCAGGTCCGTGAGCCGAAGCCCACAGCCATCATGATTCAGCGCGGCAAGCAGCGGATACGGATTGAAACCCGGTTTGAGCTGAAGCCACGTGAGGAACAGTTCACGGCGCGCGTGCAGGCTGAATATCTGAGCTGGTCGCGGGAAATGGTTCTGATCAGCCGTGGTGTGTCGCGGCTGAAGCTGAACATTCCGGCGCACTGGGCGCCGGTCCGCGTGAACTGGAACGGGCAGGCACAATTCGAGCTAAGCGAGGGTGGTTGCTGGGTGCTGAGCGACAACGCGAAACACGCCGGCCGCTGCGACTGGCCGTAGCTACGGAGTCCTCACCTCTCCACTTCCGAAACGATCCGTTGGACTCCTTCCCGAAAAACATCTTCGGGCGTCAGAAGGCTCAGGACAAGGAATGCTTCGGATTCGAAGTCGAAGAAATACCCCGGTTGCACCAGCACGCTCCGCTTACGGAGAAGATCCAGCGCCCACTCTTCCTCCGTGCGCGTGCGAGGAACTTGCAAAGTGGCGTACCAGCCTCCTTCGGCGTGCAGGAGGTGACACGGGGTCCCTTTCACTGCTGTCCGCAGAAGCTCGAGATTCGTTCCGCTTCGCTTACGGATCTGTCCCCGGACGGATTCCCCGGCGGCAAGCAGCGACGGCGCCGCGTGTTGCACCGGTGTGCTGACGGAAAGATACGTATCGGCGATCCATTCCAGGCGGCGCATGGCTTCGCGCCGCGGCGCTGCAGGACCCGAGACCGTCATCCAACCCAATTTCATCTGGGGCAGGCCGCTAACCTTGGACAGCCCACTCAAGCAAAACGTCAGCACGTCCTTGACTTCTACGAGACTTGCTACGCGATGCCCGCCGGATGAAAAACTGTAATCCGCGAACACCTCGTCGGAGACGACCGCCAGGCCATGCGATCGGGCGAAAGGGATCAGCTTTTCCAATTCGTGTTGTTTAAGGAAGGAGCCGGTTGGGTTATTCGGGTTCACCAGAATAACGGCTCTCGCGCGCTCCGAGGCGGCGTGATCGAGCGCCTGAAAATCAATGGACCATTCACCTGTATAGATCAACGGATACGACACAATGCGCACCGATTCGAGCGCCGCCAGATACTCAAACAATGGATAGGAGGGACGCGGAACCAGAATCTCGCCGCCGGGATCCGCCAGTAGTTTCAGGATGTACGCATAAGACTCACTGGTGCTGGTTGTCAGAACCATGGAATCGGCCTTGACCCGTAACCCTCTCGCGGCATACCAGGCGGCGATGGCCTCGCGCGCCACGAGGCTTCCGGCAGGCTCCGGACTGTAGATAAGCGAGCCCGGCCCGGCGAGCGAGTTCAGTATTTCGGTATCGGGATAGGAGAAGCCCGCTCGAGTGGGGTTCGACTCGGTCAGGTCGAGCACGCCGGCGCCGGCTGCGCGAAGGCCGGCCAGCAGCCGCGAGAGCCGGTTCTGGCTCAGATCAAAATCGAGGCGGGAAGAAAACATGCGATGGCGCTCTTCATTCCTGATCGCCGGCGGGGAGCTGGTCCGGAAGTTAAGGCGTGATGCTCAGGCGTACTTGCGCCGGTGCGTCTTTCGCCGGAACTGAAGCCACGCGCCGATGCAGGCAAGGAGCGCTCCCAACAACAGAAGGAGAACCCTGCTGAAATCAGACACTCCGTCGAAGGTATACGGCGAAAAGATATAGCCTCGCACCAGGAGCGCGAATACAACGACCGACCAGATCAAAAACAGGATCGGGAGCTTCCGTGTTACGCCGAGGACAACGGCAATAATCCCGATCAGCCCAAGTGCCAATAGCCAATACAGCAGGGCGGTGTCTTTCCACGGGAGCATCTCCATCTGCAAAGTATTCGCGCCGCTCGTGAGGGTCACGAATGCAATGGCCAGGACAAAAAGGGAGAGAGCCAAGTGGAATAGATAGCTATATGCGCGCACAATCGCTCCGAGGATACTCACGAAACAAAAGCCTCCAACTGGAAACGACTTATTGTATCAAGCTCTTGGCTCTATGCCGGGCGTGGGCTTGCGTTACTGTTTCGGCACACTCAGTTTTCCCGCGATCTTCATCAGTGCCGCGCTCGTGGTGGTCCGCGAAGCGTCGAGGTTCTGCTGCTCTACAAGCCGTACCTCTTTTCGGATCACAGCCACATTGGACGGCGCCTTTATCGCGAGCTTCACTCTCGTGCCGGCTTCGGCGACAATGATCTCGATATCCTCGCCGATCAGGATCGACTCTCCTTCCTTTCTTCGAATAATCAGCACGCCGGCGCCTCGGGATCCAGCGAGTGCTGGTGGGAATATCGGGATTCCGGATCGATCGCCTGAACGGACCGGCCGGTCTTGATGTTTACTACCAGGGGGGCCAGGAGATTGGCGGTCGTGTTTGTCTCGGTAATGGTGATAAGGGCCAGGCAGAGCACGTCGGTTCCGATCACGGGCTGCGATTCGAAACCGAGGGCGGCCAGGTCCTGTTTTGACAGTTCCAGGCGGTAAGCGGGGTCGATGCCCAGCACTGGTAGCGCCACGAAACAAAGCCCCGGGGTGGATAAGCTCTGGATGAAGACCAACGGCTTATGTTCGGGCATTTCAAGCGGCAGAAACCTTCGCTCGTGCTCGAAGCCGGGCAGCCCTGCCTCGCACAGGATGATGGCGCCTTCCGTATATTCCAGCTTGCCGAAGTACTTGGTCTCGCATGAGGGCATCGTGCTCTGTTCTCTCCGAATGGGTTATCGGCGCTTTTCCCGTACGGCTATAGAGCAAATCCCTGAGAAGACCACTGAAGGCCCTTAAAAACGGAATCCCAGTTCGATACAACCCAAGTTCGCGTTCTTGCCGTCCGGGTAGATAGCGTTCATAACATCTCTTCCCCGCGCGGTGGCGAAAAAGCCGCCCAGTTGGAAATGGCTGTTCCATTGATAATCCGCGCTGAGTTCCCACAGGGCCGCCATGCCACGCTGCCCGCTACTGGCGCGTCCGATGTAGCCGAAAGTCCAGGGCTGGAAGGCGCCGCCGCCCTGATACCAGAGGTCGTTGCGGCGGGCTAGACGAAGCCAGTGCATCTCGCTCCGAAGATTGAGTTTGGTGCCGGGCCTAAGGATCAACTGCAGATAAGCGTCCTGGTTATTCATCAAGTTGTAAAAGGGAAACCGCGCATACCATCGGGGCGTGGGCAGCACCTGAAAAAAGGTGCCGTGTTTGCCGTCCGTGGGGTCGCCGTCTCCGCTGCCATGGTGAACCCCCCCGCGTATCCAGGGCCTCAAACGAGGAAGCCCGGGCGACTGATAGCCCGCTTCGGCGGTTGCGGCGGCGGCACGATGATCCAGGCGGCCCCATCTGCCCGTCTGCAACACGCCCCACAGCATCAGGTCGATGGTTCCGGAGCCGGTTTCAAACGCATGAATGTAGTTCCCGCCGGCGGTTGTTACCCCGATGTTTTCGAAATCGCCGTTTCGCATCGCCAGCGGGCGGTTGTCAGTTTTCACAACGTGCCGCCAATCCTCGTAATGCAGGCCGAAGACTCGAAATTCCCCAGCGCTCCTGCCCATGGGGACCTGCCGTGTCAGCGCGCCGTAAAAAAGCCCGATATTCAGTCCACCCCACCCATCCACCTGAAAGACACCGCGCGTCGGGCGGGCGGCAACCAGTGTCACGTTGTTACGGGAGCCATTGTATGCGTAATGGACCGCATCCAGGCTGCGCCCTACGTGTGACCAGCCAAAATTTCCAAGCAGGCGGTGCGCCACCCGGTCGCGTTTCACTGCCGCGAGGGTAGCATTCTTCGGAACGGTTTCCGCGCCTTCAATGAATTCGATTCGGCCGAGCCGCAGCGTCTGCGCCTGGCTGCCCGCCACGTTCTTGAAACGGACAAACGCTTGCTTGACGAACGGAAGCGCGGCATTTCTGGAGCGGCCATTGGCCACATAATAGGTTGCGCCCAAACCGAGTTGACCTTGCGCGCCCGGCGCCAGAGCATCGTCCGGCAGCCCGAGGAGGACCGGTAACGCAACTTCCAACTGCCAGTCGAAAGTTTTCCTCTGCTGCGCGAAGCTTAACCGGCCAAGAGACCCCACGTAAAGATAGGTATCGTTTGCGGCGCCATTGAACCAGTCCCACGCCTCGATGCGTGTGCGCCAGGTCCCGCTGACCGCGACCGGACCAATTTTTACGGACGGGGCCGTCTGTCCCATGACAGCCGCGGCTGCCGCAATCATGCCAATAAGGAGTCTGGAGACCGCCGCTTTCGGGTGATTTCGTCGAAAGAAATGTAATGAAGCCATGAAGTCATCCAGTATTTTACGAAACGGAACCCTCCCGGTTCTCAGGAGCAGTAAAGGTGCCGCCGGAGCACTGCCGGTTGTCCGGGCTGGGTTTTCAATCGGAGAGAGCGAGGACCTGCCGTATGATTCTGAGCCATTCCTCTGTCAGGTCGGGCTCGTTGGCCTGAGGTTTACGAAGTACGGCTGCCGGCCGGACGGGGAGTTTGCCGGCCAGCGCTTCCGGAGTGGAAGTGGCGACGATCATCTGGGACCGGGCCGCCCACCGCCCTAATCCCCCCATCGGATCCGAGCCGCCCGAGGCCAGAGCACCGGCTTCAGCCACGACGGCATCGATTCCGAGCCCTAACTCACTTGTGAGTTTCGCTGCTTCCTCCATCGTGCTCGCGGGGATAACCTGATAGCCCGCAGAGAGCAGCGCCCTGCTTAGAGCGAGAATAAATCCAAGATCAGGATCTATTACGAGGATCGTCGTCGGCGTGTCGTTGTGCGACGAAGACATGGGTAATTGGGTTTCGGCGCTTTTCCGCCTCTAGCGGCGGTGACATCAGTTCTTGGGCGGTGCTCAGGTCAAGCCGGAAATTGCGTCGAATGCCTGCTTTCTGCAAGTGCGAAATTCATACTTGTGAATTCGGATCACCGTCTTTCCCTCTGTGCTCCGCACCACTTTGCCATCTGCCACCAGTTGTAGAGGCGTCCGGTTATCCAGCAGAAACGGCCAGCGGATCGATGTCTCCACCTGCGCACCCGCTGGCAGCGGCTCAGGTGTGGAGAACGAGATCGCCTGGCTGCTGATCTCTACCGTCGTGGACTGGTGTCCGAGGTCCGCCGCCTTCGGCGTGGAAGCGCGGTATCGAAGATCGAGTGTGATGGGATAACGAACACAAGTACGGCGCTCGTTGAGTAGGCGAAACGATGAGGGACGTGGCGCGGCAGGGGCAATACGTTCAGATGGGGCCAACAACTGATGTTCATTTTCCATAAGTGCCTTATGCCCCTTCTTCGGAGTTAGCCGGTGAATGATTATGCGCAGCTCGAACGGGCAGTGTCAATACCATATGCGTCCTGGCGGGGGGCTTTCCAAATAACAGTACTCATAGGACTTTGGTTATCGACTCCACTGTAGGGTGTTCGAATGCGCGGGCGCATGCTAAAATCCTAGTTTGTCAGGCCTCGGGCTCCGTGCAACGTGCGGCTGCAAACCCCGCCAGGTCCGGAAGGAAGCAACGGTAGTGGTTTAGCTCGTGTGCCGCGGATCACCCGGGGTCTGGCAGTTACGCACTCTCGGCTGGCTGGTGCGCCCTCGCTGTAGACTCTCATGTATCAGGTTATTGCCAGAAAATACAGACCCCAGACGTTTTCCGGACTGGTAGGACAGAGCCACGTCCGTACCACCTTGGAGAATGCCATTTCGCAAGGCCGCATTGCGCACGGCTATATCTTCTCGGGGCAACGTGGCACGGGGAAGACGACGGTTGCGCGAATCCTGGCGAGATGTCTGAACTGCGTGAACGGCCCTACCGCACAGCCGTGCGGCGTCTGCTCGAGTTGCACGGAAGTCGCCGCGGGAAACGCCGTGGATGTCATTGAAATCGACGCTGCCTCGAATCGCGGGATCAATGAGATGCGGGAGTTGCGCGAGAATGTGCGCTACCGCCCGGCTCGCGACCGCTACAAGGTCTTCATCGTCGACGAGGCGCACCAGATCACACACGAGGCTTTCAACGCGCTGTTGAAGACGCTCGAAGAGCCTCCGGAATGGGTGGTGTTTATCCTTTGCACCACTGAAGCACACAAGATTCCCACCACCATCGCATCGCGCTGCCAGCAGTTCAGCTTCCGGTCGGTCGATTTTGAAGAACTGACCGCGCGCATGGCATGGATTTGCGCGCAGGAAGGCATAGAGGCAGATCCGGAAACGCTGGCCGTACTGGCCCAGGCGGGCGAAGGCAGTGTTCGGGATTCCCTCTCCGCGCTGGACCAGGCGATCGCCTGTTGTGGCTCCACGCTGAATGCGGACGAAGTGCGGACCCTGCTGGGGATGTTCTCTCTCGATTCTCTGCACCAGGTAACGCAGGCTCTCTCCGGCGGCACTTCGCAGCAGATGCTCGAGATCGTGGATGATCTGGAGCGCAACGGGCGTCATCTTCAACACTTCTGCCGCGAGCTCGCACGATATTTCCGGAGCCTGCTGGTGGTACGGGTGGCGGGGAAAGGCACACGGCTTGTAGCGGCGTCCGGCGGCGAACAGGAAAAGTTGGCGGACATTGCCCAATCGTTTTCCGAGGAAGACCTCACCCGGTATCTCCAACTCACTCTGGACCTGTTCCGGGATCTGCAGTTCTCTCTTCAGCCGCGGCTGCATCTGGAGATCGGTCTGCTCAAGCTGCTGCATGCGGGAAAACTGGCGTCCATCGAAGAAGCGCTGGCGATGCTGAAGGAGCCCGGCTCGTCCCAGTCCCGCCCGTCCGCGGCCGCCGGACCGCAGCGCGCGCAAGGAGCGATCCCGGCACCGCCCAAAGTTGGCCCGTCTCCTTTCGCAATGGATACCCGGCGGAAAACGCAAACGGCGCCGCCTACGGAAGCGGCAGCGGTGGTCGCCCCTCCTCCACCCGCCGCTGGAGAGACTTTGAAATCACGCCTGCATGCCTGGCTTGTTGAGCGTGAGATGCTGGTTATCGCCGATGCGGTGGAGCACGCCGAAGTGGTTGAGTCCGCAACGGAGATTGTGTTTCGGGCGCCGCGGGAGTTCTGGCTCGCGCTCCGCTCCGGCGACATGCAGCAGGCGGTTCGTGCGGTTCTCGGACGCGTTCTAAAGGTGAAAGTGGAGAACGGTGAATCGGCCGCGCAGCCACAGGTTGTGGAGCAGAATCCGGCGCCGCGGACAACAGGCGAGGAGGAGGATGCATCCGAGCGGGCATTGTCTCATCCCGATGTACGGCGCTTTCGTGAAGCATTTCCGGAGAGCCAGATTCGCACCATCAGAAATCTGAAAGAATAGTTTTGGCCGGTATCAAACAAGGAGCGACAACGTGAAACTACCCGGTAACATGCAGCAGATGATGAAGCAGGCCCAGCAGATGCAACAGAAGCTGCAAGAGGAAATTGCACAGATCCGCGTCGAGGCCTCCGCCGGCGGCGGCATGGTGACCGTGAAAATGGACGGGCAGAAAAAAGTGCTCGGCGTGACCATCGACCCCGAAGTGGCCGGCGATATCGAGATGCTGCAGGACATGATGATGGCGGCGTTCAATGAAGCCCACAAGAAAGTGGAAGACGAAACGCAGCAGAAGATGGGTGGACTCCTGGGAGGCATGGGTCTGCCTCCGGGTCTGTTCTAGCCGCCACTATGCCCGATTTTGCGGAACCGTTGGCCCGATTGATTCAGGAGTTCAAACGCCTGCCTGGAATCGGCCAGAAGTCGGCGCAACGGCTCGCGTTTCATGTGCTCCGCGCCCGGCGCGAAGACTCCGACCGGCTGATTCAGGCAATTGCCGACGTAAAGGAAAAGCTTGGCCTGTGCGCGGAATGCAATAACATCAGCGACAGCGAACTGTGTCCCTTCTGCCGCGATGAAGGCCGCGATCGCAGCACGATTTGCGTCGTCGAAGAGCCGCACAACATCCTGCCGGTCGAAACCACGCGCCAGTATGAAGGAGTCTACTATGTTCTTCATGGCGCGATTTCACCGCTCCGCGGTGTGGGCCCGGAACAGTTGAAAATCAAGGGGCTCTTGAACAGGCTTTCCTCCGGCGAGGTGGCGGAAATCATTCTTGCCACCAACCCTACCGTGGAAGGCGAGGCAACCGCCTCTTATCTCTCGCGGCTATTGAAGCCTCTTGGCGTCAAGGTCACGCGAATCGCGATGGGGATTCCGGTTGGCAGCGATCTGGAGTTCGCCGACGAAGTAACGATGTCGAAATCTCTCGAGAACCGGCGGGAGATGTAGGCCTACAGCACCGGCAGGAGCTGCTTTTCGCGCAAACCGCCGGCGGTCAGGCCGCCGATTTCCACTTCAACGATGCGGTTCGCTTCGCGCGGGCAGGTAAGTTCTACCTTCAGGTAGTTGCCGCTGATCGCCATGTTTCCCTTTTCGAGCGTCACGACCGGGAGCGAACGGCCGACCATACTCCGGCGGAACTCCAGGTTCTTGGCCGCGGCTAGTTCGCGCAGAATACGGTTGCGCTGCTTGCGAACCGGCTGGGGCACCTGGGACGCGTGCAGCGCCGCTGGGGTGCCGGGCCGCCCGGAATAGGTGAATACGTGGAGATAGGTGAACGGAAGACTTTCGATGAACCGGCGGTTTTCTTCGAACTCTTCTTCCGTCTCGCCCGGAAAGCCCACCATTACGTCCGCACCGATACCGGCGTCCGGCATCAGCAGCCGGGCTTTCCGAATGCGATCGGCGTAGTGGTGCGGCCGGTACTTGCGATACATGCGCCGGAGCACGCGATCCGACCCCGATTGCAGCGGAGCATGCACGTGTTTTGCGATGCGAGGCGACGATGCCATCAGGCCGAGAAGATCGTCGGAGAGATCCATCGGCTCCACCGAACTCAGCCGTAGCCGCTCGACGTCCGTCTCCGCGAGCAATAGCCGGATGAGACCGGCCAGCCGCATGCGGCCGCCCGGCTCGCGTCCCCACCGCCCTAAGTTGATGCCGCTCAACACAATCTCCCGGTAACGGCCGGCTAGCGACTGAACCTGCGAAACTACCTGTTCAACGGGTGCGCTGCGGCTGCGCCCGCGCACGAACGGAATGATGCAGAACGAACACCGGTTATTGCAGCCGTCCTGGATCTTCAAGTTCGGACGGGTGCGGTCGCCGGCGGCATCCTCCACCGGAGCGGCGAGGAATTCCTGTTGGGCAAAAATGTCTCCCACGTGGATCTGGCCATGGTAAGGGGTGTCGTCTCGCGGTTCGAAAAGCAGGTCGGGAATTTGCGTCTTATGGCTGTTTCCCACCACCCGCCAGACACCGGGAATTGCCGCCAGTTCTTCGGGCGCCCTCTGCGCATAACAGCCCGTAACCAGAATACGGGCGGACGGGTTTTCCCGGTGAACACGCCGCACCGCGTGCCGGACATCCTCGTCGGCGGAGGAGGTGACCGTGCAGGTGTTGAGGATCACCAGGTCGGCGCCGGCCGCACCATCCGCGGCCTGCATGCCCTTCCTCGCCAGCATGGTTTCGAGCGCCGCTCCATCGGCTTGCGTGGCGCGGCAGCCGAAATTTTGTACGTGAAAGCTGTGCACTTCTCTGCCTATTCTACCTTGCATGCTAAAGTTTCCCCCCAACCGGCCGATAAGTGTACAGGCTTATTGAACGGAGGCCGCGCCTTGGACCGGGTTCTTTCGCAGCAGGAAATCGACAATGTATTCCGCAACCTGCGGGACGGTGGAAAATCGGAGAACGATGCACTGAAGGCCCAGTCGTACGACTTCCGCCGGCCTGACCGGATCGCAAAAGATCAACTGCGGGCCATCCACATGCTGCACGATAACTTCGCGCGTTCCCTGGCCTCCAGTCTTTCGGCCTATCTGCGCGCGTATGTGATGGTCAACCTGGTCTCGGTAGAGCAGTTGTCGTTCACGGAGTTCTCGCAGTGCCTGTCGTCTCCGACCTGCCTTGTCTCCCTTGGGATGAAGCCCTTCGATGGTAAAGCAGTCATGGAAGTGAATCCGTCGCTGGTATTTCCCATTCTTGAAATGCTTCTCGGCGGCAGCGCAAAAGCGGAAAGCAACATAAACCGTGAGATCACGGAGATCGAGCGAAGCATTCTCGATGGATTGCTCAGGATCATCCTGCAAGACCTCAAACAGGCTTGGCACGCGGTTTCCCAAATTGAGTTCCATGTCGATACTCTTGAGACCGAGCCGCAGATGCTGCAAATCCTGGCGCCGAATGAAGCCGTGGTCGCCGTAAGCATGGAAGTTCGTATTGGCGAACGATCGGGAATGATGAACATCGGCGTGCCGTCGATGATCGTCAAGATGCTGCGGCAACGCTTCGATCAGCAATGGTCGGTGCGGAAAACGGAATCGACGGAAGCCGAACAAGCCCGTGTACTGAACCTTGTGAAAGCGGCGAATGTTCGCATTGATGCCCGGCTCGAAGGCCCCACGCTAACTGTTGGAGACCTGATGGCTCTGAAGCCCGGGGATGTTCTTGCGTTTGACTACCCGGTACACCGCGAGCTGGATCTAAACCTGAACGGCAAGATCAAATTCCGCGGACGCATAGGGTGTTCCGGCCGCAAACGGGCCTTCTTTGTGCAAGAAAGCTTCAACCAGTGAATTGGAAACGCGCCAGCACGCTGCGCGTCACCGGGTTTCATCCCACGTGCGGTGTAATCTGGAATAAGTAGTAATGGCACTGAGTCGTTCGGCCGTTCAAGAGCTTTACACAGCGGAAATCGACCGCTACAGTTCCTTCGTTGTAATTTTCCAGTCCCGGCGAGGGATACAGGCGCTGTTAGAAAGCTCCCCCGTGCTTCGAAACGGAATGCGCGTACTGGATGCGGGATGCGGGTTCGGCATGGCGACGTTCGCGTTTATCGATGCACTCCGGCGGAAGAATCTCGATTACAAGAGCATCGACGGCTTCGACCTTACTCCCCGGATGCTCCACCGCTTCCAGGAAACGTTGGATGCCCGAGGCATCCCCAGAGTGCAGCTTCAGCGGGCCGATGTTTTAGCCCTTGAGACTCTGCCCTCGTCGTGGAAGGACTATGACTTAATCCTGTCGGCTTCCATGCTCGAATATCTCCCGAAACCGGATCTCCCGCAGGCGTTGCGGGAACTCCACGCGCGGCTGGCGCCCGATGGTTGCATGCTGGGGATGATTACGCGAAAGACACCAGAAACGAAGGTACTCATTGAATGGTGGTGGCACGCTCAACGTTATTCAAAGCGTGAGTTGTTGCGGATCTTCGAAGGAGCGGGGTTTCGTAGCCCCACATTCAGGCGATTCCCCTGGCGCTATTTCTGGCTGAACCGAGGGTCCTACGTTGTAGAGGTCCGGAAGTAGTTTCAACGCGCCCTCAGAAAAAGGCGCATACGCAGATGGCGGCGTGGACCCGCATTCCCTTGCCTGCGAATCGAACGGACGTGCGCAGGCGACATATGGATGCTCTTAAAGCTGGTCTGGCACAGCGGATCTTCGCGTGGGCACTGGCCCGCTTCAACAAGCGCTACGAGCAGTTTGTGTCGAACTACAAGCGGCAACTTTTTGCCGGGATCCGCGGAACCGTGCTCGAACTTGGAGCGGGGACAGGAGCGAATCTTCGTTACATGCCGCCGGAACAGGTGCGCTGGACGGGCGTCGAGCTCAATCCGTTCATGACGTCCTATCTTCGGCGTGAGGCGAACCGGGTCAACCTGCCGGTCTCGATGCTGATTGCTCCGGCGGACACGCTGCCTGTGCGCGACAGCAGTGTCGACGCCGTGATCAGCACGCTTGTCCTCTGCTGCGTTCCCAGTCCGCAACGCTGCCTTCAGGATGTGCTGCGCGTTCTGAAGCCCGGAGGAAACTTTCTGTTCATCGAGCACGTGGCGGCACCACAGGGAAGCCGCCTGCGGCGTATCCAGAACCTGGTAACTCCAGGTTGGAAGCGGCTGGGCGATGGATGCCACCCCAATCGCCAAACCTTAGCCGACATTGAAGCCGCCGGCTTCGAGAGCGTCTCTTATCGCGAGATCACGGCTCCCACCCCGATCGTGAGCCCGCAGATTGCCGGCGTGGCGGCAAAAGCCCGCCCCGTTTAGTTCGCCGTCAGCCGCAAGGCGATGTCTTCGGTGTACTCGGGTGAATCCAGGGTTGCTTTCCCTCCGGGGTGCCGCAGTGTACCCGACTTCTCCACGTTGGCCGATTTCGGATTCACCCACATCATGTGATAAGTTCCCGCAGGAAGCTGGAGTTCCAGGGCCAGGTGGTGCGGGGTGGCGTCAACCTGGTAGCGTGGCCTGGCGTCTTTCACAACACGCCCGTGATGGATATAGACGGCATAGGATTTTCCCGGCTCCACCAGCGCCTGAAACGAATCATTCTCCGGCAACCCGCCCGCCAGAATGCTGCGGTCGGGCTTCATGTGTATGAAGCTGATACGATCCATGAAGTCATGCAGGTTTCGCAGGTGCTGGCGCAAACGGGTGCTCCCGCCGCCGGGTTGAGCCGGAGGATATTGAAACGTCCCGCCCTCGCTGCCCGCCACGAAGGAGTAATCCAGATTGTTGTATAGTGCGCCTCCTGCCAGCAGGAACTCCCAACCCTGGATCCGGTAAGTGGCGTCTTCCATTCCGTCAAAACCGGTTTCGTTGTTGCCGATAGCCTTGTTCAGGCCGTAATTCATCGCCACGCTTTCCGGCGGCCGCGAATAATGAAAGTTGAAGATGGAGACCAGCGGATTGGGGTTTTCAATTTTGCTGGAGCCGTTCGCGATGTTCTGGGCGATCAAGTGCCGCTTGGGCAGCGTCTTTTCGGTTTCGGCAATCACCCCGGCGATGTGCGCCTGCCACTCCAGGGTCACACCGCCGAAGTACGGTTCGTTGCAGATCTCGTAATAGAGATTGTCGAACCCGTTCAACTCGGTGACGATCTTCTTCACCATTGCCACCTGCACCTTCACCAATTCGGGATGACGGAGAGTGAGAACCTCCTGCCGTTCTACGTTTCCGAGGTTGTTGACGTTGTTCCGGGCGTTGAGCGGACTCGCCTCCCACATTTCGTCTTTGTAATACGGGCAGAAGAGCACCAGTTCCACCACCACATCGTGATCGTTCGCTTTCCGCAAGAAATCCTTCAGCCGCGCGAAATACGCCTGGTCCCATTTCGTCAGGTCGAACTTGTCACCCGCGCGCTGCCACGGCGCAATGAACCGGCCCGGCTTGGGTGCAAGGGTGTTGGAGGCGATCTGGAACGAACCGGGCACTTCACTGTACACGCCGGTAAAAGTCCGGGTGAGATTCAGGCGGTCACGATTCAAAGTCTCCAGGTACCGGGTGTAATTGAAATCGAGATTCAGCACCGCTCCATAGTGTTCTCCGGACGTTATCAGAACGGCCGGCTTGCCGCGAAAAAGAAAATAGTGAGGATTCTCCGGATGGAGGCGGAGAGGTTCTGTCCCCAGGACGGTAAGGGAAACCATCCCTGTGAGCCAGAGCCTTCGAGTCACAATAACCTCCGGGTGCGCGGTATGGCGAGGCGCCGGGCAAGCCGCTGCTCGCGGCGCCGCAGAGGACTCGAATCTTCGCACGCGAGCGCTGCCCGGGTCATCTCCAGCGCCATCGTGTAGTTCCGCTCCCGGTGTTCATAATACTTCGCCAGATCTTCCAGTGCGGCGGCGCGGAAAGGATTGCGGCAGGCCGACAGTTCGGTAAGCACCGCAACCGAAGCGTCCATGCGTCCGAGTTTTCTCTCCAGTTGCGCCACTTCCCATAGCGTCCGGAATAACAGGTCGCCGGGTAGCCCGGCATCTACTGCACGGCGGAACAGCAGGAGCGCGTCTTCCATCCGGCCGCATTTACGCAGCCAGCGCCCGATCCCCACCATTTCCGGCCCGTGCCTCAGGCGCGCCTCGGCCGGCGAGCGGAACGCCCACGGCACAATCGCGCACAAACAGGCCAGAGTCAGAATATCGATGGCATTGTGATGAAAAATCGGCGCCACACGAAAAGCTTCACGGTGCCGCAGATACTCGAAGTAGACGTAGGGAATCATCTCGCCCGGGAGATCCCCCTCGCGCTCTACTCCCAGGACCTGATTTTCGAGATCCACCAGGCGGCAGCTTTCGAATTGAAGCTTCCACAAGCGGCGCGCCCCGTACAACAGATCGACATGCCTCATATGGTCGAATGGCGCCTTCCGCCGCGACATGCGGTAGCGGGTTTCGAGCAGAGGCTGGTCATACGCTCTTCCGTTGTACGTCACCAGCACTGAAAATTCCGACAGGTACCTCTCAAGCGCGAACAACAGGCTTGCTTCTTCGTCGTAATCCCGCATGAAGAACTGGCGCAGGTGAAACCCCTTCGCGGTGATCCGTCCCACGCCGATGAGAAACGCATACGTGCCCGACCCGCCGGCGAGACCGGTCGTTTCCGTATCCAAAAAGGCCCAGTGATGCGGGGCAACCGGATCGACGGCGCAGCCCGTCAGTTCGTCGAACAGGTCCGGAGGCAGATCGTTCAAATCCGATATGCCGATGCTGCCATGCCGGCGGTGGCGCTCCCAAATTCGCTCGGTTTCAAAGTGACGCCCTTGCGGGGTTTCCACTTCCTGGCCGCTGAGCCAGTGTTCGATGGAATAGCGCTCCGGAAGCCGCCAATCCTGGGCCGCTGACTGCAGGGGCGTTGTGGCGCCTGCGTATTTCCTGTCTATGCGCGCAATGCGGCGCCGTAGCTGCTGAAGCTGGTCCTGTAGATCCATCTGGCAGGTTCGCTTTTTCTTTGCCCCAATAATATCATGCCGGTGAGTTCTCTTGGATCTGTGCGCTGACGCTTTCCCACTCCTGCATCAAAGATTCGAGTTCCGCTCGCCTGGCTTCGACCAGTTGCGTAAGCCGCAATGTTTCCTCGACGCTGACAAAGACGGCGAGGGAGGCTTCCGATTCTGCAATTTCCGCCTCCGCGCGGCTGATGCGTTCTTCCAAGGAGCTGCACTGCTCGTGCAACTGCCGCAGCCGGATGGGATTCAGGCGTTTTGGCTTCACGCCATCCGGTTCCGGCGAAGCTGCCTGTGCGAGTTCTTCCTCCACAGCGAAGGCGGGCGGCGGCTCGGCCTGCGCCTGCTTCCTCCACTGATAGTCTTCGTAATTGCCCGGGTACACGCACACCGCCCCATCGCCTACTTCGAAGACCCGTGTGGCGAGCTTATCGATGAAATAGCGGTCGTGCGAAACGAAGATGACGGTTCCGGAATACTCCTGCAAGGCGTTCAGCAGCACATCCTTCGCTCTCAGGTCCAGGTGATTGGTCGGCTCGTCGAGCAGCAGGAAATTCGACGGACTCAACAGCATGCGCGCCAGCGCGTAGCGGTTGCGTTCGCCTCCGGAGAGCACGCCAATCGGTTTGAAGACGTCATCTTCGGAAAACAGAAAGCAGCCCAACAGGTTCCGTAGTTCCGTCTGCGTGGAGCGCTGCGCGATGGCCGACAGATCGTCCAGCATACGCGCCGCCGGGTCGAGTTCCTTGTATTGATCCTGCGCAAAGTAATCCGGCTCCACGTTGTGTCCGAGGCGGTACTCGCCGCTTGTCAAAGGCTCGATTCCGGCCAGCAGTTTGATCAACGTTGATTTGCCCGCGCCGTTGACGCCCACCAGTGCGATGCGGTCCCCACGCTCGACGATGAAGCTCACATCCCGGAAAACCTCGACACCCGGATAGCTCTTGGCGACGCCGATGAACTCAGCCACGACGCGGCCGCTCGCCTTGGGTTGTGGAAAGTGGAAATGAATCGTCTTCTCTTCCGGTGGAATCTCAATACGCTCGATGCGGTCGAGTTCTTTGATACGGCTCTGCACTTGCTTCGCTTTGGTGGCCTGGTAGCGGAAGCGGTTGATGAAGGTTTCAAGATGGTGGATCTTCTCCTGCTGGTTTTTCCACGCCGCTTCCAGTTGCTCGCGCCGCTCCGCTTTCTGCGAAAGGTACTTGCCGTAATTGCCCGTGTAGAAGTGGACCTGTCTGTTCCAGATCTCAGCGATCTTCGCGACGGTCACATCCAGGAAATAACGGTCATGCGAAATCAGCACGAACGCGCCTGGGTACGACAGCAGGTATTGTTCGAGCCAGTTGCGCGCTTCCAGGTCAAGATGGTTGGTGGGTTCGTCCAGCAGAAGCAGATCGGGTTTTTCGAGCAGAAGCTTGGCGAGGGCAATTCGCATTTGCCAGCCGCCGGAAAACTCTTCAGTGCGTCTGCGCCAGTCCTTCTTGGAGAAACTAAGCCCGTTCAGCACAATCCCGGCCTGGGCCTCGATGGAGTAGCCGTCGCGCGCGCGAAACTCGCTTTCGATGCTGTGGAAACGTTCCGCCACCTGGCGGTATTCGGCGCTCGCCGGGTCGATTTCGGCCATTCGCTGCGTCAGCGCCTCCATCTCCTCCTCGATGTCGCGGAGATCGGAGAATACCGACATGCACTCGGCAAATACGCTACGTCCGGATAGCGTCAGCCCGTCTTGCGGCAAATAGCCTGTGGTGAGACCGCGCATCACCGTGATCGATCCCGAGTCGAGCGATTCGATGCCTCCGAGCATTTTTAGGAGCGTGGACTTGCCTGTTCCATTGGCGCCGACAAGCCCGATGCGGTCGCGACTGCCGATCAGCCAGTCGAGGCCTTCAAAAAGAGTCTTGGGTCCGAATCGCTTGCCCGCCGCGGAAAGCTGGATCATTGCTCCCTACTGCCTTCGGAGCACGCGTCCGGGGAGTGCACCGGTCGGCTGTGATTGATCGACAACCGGTATTCCGTTGACAAGCACCATCTCGAAGCCCTCCGAAAACTGGTGGGGCTCCTGGAACGTGGCCTTGTCCTGGACAGTGTCCGGATCGAAGAGGACCAGATCCGCCGCCATACCTTCCAGGATCCGTCCCCTGTCGCGGAAGCCGAAGGTGCGTGCCGGCAACGATGTCATACGGCGTATGGCATCTTCGAGGGTAAGTACCTTTCGTACGCGAACGAACTCCGCCAGCACGCGCGCGTTGGTGCCATACGAGCGCGGATGCGGGACGCCGGCGCCGGGTTCCTGCACACCGCCATCGCTGGCCACGGCGGTATTGGGGTATCGCAGGATACGTTCGACATCCTGCTGCCCCATGGAATGATAGACCATGTGCGCGCCCCCGGCCTGCATGAGGTCTAACACCGTCCGGATCTCGTTGGCGAGAGTTTTCCGCCGGCCCTTCATGAGATTGATCCGGCTGATGGTCTTGCCTTCGTAAGAACGGTCGGGCGAGAAACTACCCACCATTGCATAGGAGTAATCCCTGTGCCCGAGATGATGGAGCCTGGCGGCCATCTCGCGTTTGATGCGTGCAAGTGTCCGCGGCTCCGAAAGCCGTTTTTTGAGGGCCTCCGCGCCTCCGGCCAGCGCCCAACTCGGCAGAACAATTCCCAGGTTCGTGCTGGAGCGGTCATACGGATATTGATCCACTACGACGTCCACGCCTTCGCGCCGGAATTTTTCAACCAGCGCGATAGATTTGCCGCTCGTACCCCACAGACGCTTGTTGTCGATCTTGAAATGCGATAACTGCACCGGCACGCCTGCTTCGCGGCCCACGTGAACCGCTTCGGTAATCGCTTCAAGAACCTTGTCGCCTTCATCCCGCATGTGGCTGGCGTACACGCCGCCGTATTTCGCGGCTGCTTTGGCCAGACTCACTACCTCCCCGGTATTGGCGTAGGTGCCCGGGATGTAGATGAGGCCGGTGGAAAAGCCAACGGCGCCGTCGCGCATGCCCTGTTCCACCAGTTCCTGCATACGGACGATCTCCTCCGGCGTGGCCTGGCGATTCTCCGTTCCCATCACATCGCGCCGCACCGAGTTGTGGCCGATCAGCGAGGAGACGTTCAACCCGATGCCCGTCTTTTCCAGGTCGCTGAAGAAGCCGGCGAGGTCTACGCGCGAGCCGCCGCAGTTGCCCGTCACAATCGTAGTGACGCCATCGCGCACGCAGTTGCCGGCGGCGGGAATCTTCAAAATGCCGCCCTCGACGTGCGTATGAACGTCGATGAAACCTGGAGCGAGAACCAGGCCGCGAGCGTCTAGGGTTCGCTTCGCGGAGGCATCCTGAAGCTTTCCGACCGCCGCGATTTTTCCGTTCTCTACCGCGACATCGGCGTGGAACCAGGGATTGCCCGAGCCATCGACGACTCTTGCATTGCGGATGAGCAGATCGTAGCCGGCTGCCGGAAACACGGCGAGACCGAGCAGGCAGAGTACAAGCGCCTTCATGAATAGGTGTCTCCTCTCAGTTTACCTTTGCGGGGAAGGACGCGACGCGGCCGTCTCAATTGCAGAAGAAGTTCAGCGATTTGGCGATATACTCCTTCATCTCGCTACGCTGGACCACCGCGTCCAGAAATCCATGTTCGAGCAGGAATTCACTTCGCTGAAATCCTTGCGGTAGCTTTTGGCGAATGGTCTGTTCGATAACGCGCGGGCCGGCGAACCCGATCAGCGCCCCCGGCTCGGCTATGTTCAGATCTCCGAGCATGGCGAAGCTGGCGGTGACGCCTCCGGTCGTTGGGTCCGTCAATACGCTGATGTACGGGACCTTTGCCTCGTCCAGGCGCATGAGCGCCGCGCTGATCTTCGCCAATTGCATGAGGCTGACCGCGCCTTCCTGCATACGGGCGCCGCCGGATGCGGAGATGATGATCAACGGCGCGCGCCCCTCAATCGAACGTTCAATCGCGCGCGTGATCTTCTCTCCCATGACCGCGCCCATGCTGCCGCCGATAAATTTCAGCTCCAGCGCGCAGATATTCACCGGGCGTCCGTTCAGCTTGCCGCGGGCTGATACGAGTGCGTCCGGCAGAGACGTGCTGGCCTGCATCGCTGCGAGCCGGTCCTTGTAGCCCTTCGAATCGACGAAGTTGAGCGGATCGGTCGAAACCAGGTTGGTGTCCAATTCCTCCCACTCGCCGTCGAAGAGGATCTTCAGGCGCGTACGCGCGTCAATCTTGAAATGAAAAGAGCACTTCGGGCAGACCTGCAGATTCTCCTCGAGCGTTTTGCGCCAGACGATCTGACGGCAGTTGTCGCACTTCTGCCAGAGTCCCTCGGTGCGCACATGCCGCTCCTGCGGCGTGCCCGTCTCGACGCTCGGCTTCTTGCGAGTGAACCAGGACATGAAGCTCTAAATTAGCGCGGGTAAGGATGGCCCCGCAATGTGGTGACGGCTCTATAGATCTGCTCGGCCAGCATGGCGCGCGCCAGTTCGTGCGGCCAGGTCATCTTTGAAAGAGAGAGCAAAAGGTCGGCCTGTGCTTTCCAGCCCGCCGGGAAGCCGTCGGCTCCGCCTACCACGAACAGCAGGTCGCGGCCTTCCATTTCGTGCCGGGCCAGCAGAGCGGCGAACGCCGCCGAATCCATCGGTTTGCCGCCGGGATCGAGCAAAATCTTCATCGCGCCGGAGTGGCGTGTCCAGATGGCGGCCCGTTCGGGATGAATTTCCCGCATCTCGCATTTTGCGTACCGCTGTGTGCGTTTGATGTACTCCCCGGCGATGCGGTTGGCATTCGCGTCGCGCGACTTTCCGATGTAGTAGAGCAGAATCTTCAATCGCCGGCCTCGAAGCCATGCTGCTTTCTGTGGTGCGGACCATCGAAGTTCTTCGCGGCTTTGAATAGCCAGTACTGGCCTTCACCCGCTTCCTCACGCACTCTGCGGAGCAGGCTTTCCTTCGCTACCCCATCCACGAGGTTGAAATTCCGGGCGAGGGCGATGTCCCGCTTCAATTGCGCCGTGGCCGTAATGCGCATAACCTGGACGCCGACCGGCATACTCAGGCAGTAATGGTAACACGCGTCCACGGTAATCCCTGCTATGTTGACCAAGCGCCGTCTCCGCTGCCCAACCCCTTCATCCCGAACACGCCGGCATGCTTTACGACACAGACAGGCACGACCTCTTCTTGAAAGCTGCGGAAATGGGTATGCATACAGGTTGATGGGCATCTGGACAGCGTCTCACTCGTGCGGCTTAGGAAGCATCTTCAACTGAATGCGGGGGAAGCCAATAAACGGGGCCCTCCCCGCCTGCTGCGCCTCGCACGCCGCGTACCACTCCCTCGCGCTGCGGCGGTGTTGGATCGTGGGACAATGAGATATTCGGCTCAACCTCCCGACTCTCACTATGCTGGACCGGATTTCCGTGCATGGGGCGCGGCAACACAATCTGAAGAACATCGACGTCGAGATTCCCCGGAATACGCTGACCGTCATCACCGGGCTCAGCGGTTCGGGTAAATCGTCGCTCGCCTTCGACACCATCTACGCCGAGGGCCAGCGGCGCTATGTCGAGACCTTGTCCCCTTACGCGCGCCAGTTTCTGGACCAGATGGAGCGTCCGGAAGTCGATTCCATCGACGGGCTGAGCCCGGCGATTTCGATCGAGCAGAAGACCACCAGCCGCAGCCCGCGTTCCACCGTGGGCACCATCACCGAAATTTACGACTATCTGCGCGTTTTGTACTCCTCGATCGGAGTGCCGCACTGCCCCCAGTGCGGAGGCGTCATCTCGCAGCAGACGACAGAGCAGATTCTCCAGCAGGTCACCACGTTGAGGCAGGGCGACCGGGTCATGATCCTCGCGCCGGTGGTGCGCGGCAGAAAGGGTGAGTATAAGAAAGATCTCGAGAAACTCCTCCGCCAGGGTTTTGTGCGTGCCCGCATCGACGGTGTTCTTCGTTCGCTCGAAGACGAGATCTTGCTCGACCGCCGGAAGAATCACACTATCGAAGTCGTGGTAGACCGGCTGGTTGTGAAGCCCGGCATCGAGCCGCGCCTCGAAGCTTCCATCGGCACGGCGGCGAAACTCACCGGCGGGCTGGTGCTGGTCGCGGTGGTCAACGGCGAAGAGCATCTGTATTCGCAAAAACTGGCATGCCCTGATTGCGGAGCGAGTGTGCCGCAGCTCGAACCGCGCTCGTTCTCCTTCAACAGTCCGTACGGCGCGTGTCCAACGTGCACGGGGCTGGGCAGCAAATGGTCCTTCGATCGGGCGCGGCTGCTCGCGGACCCCGGCAAATCCCTCTTCAACGGGGGACTGGTTTCCACCGCCTGCTCCAGCACCATTACGGAGAAGCTGCGGGCATGGGCGCACCGCTGCCGCATTGATATTTCAAAGCCCTTCGAGCAGTTGCCCCGGAAAACGCAGACGGCGATCTTCGAGGGTGGCAACGGTTTTTCGGGAGTTCTGAAACTCCTCGAAGAAATTTATGAAGAGGCGAGCGAAGGTTATCGCGAGTGGCTGGCCGGGCTCATGTCACCCACGATATGCGCCGATTGCCGGGGACGCCGGCTTCGCCCGAGCAGTCTCGCCGTCAAAGTCAAAGGGCTTTCCATCGCGGAACTGACCGAGATGCCGGTGGCTGGAACCATGTCTGTAGTTCGCGGCTGGGAATTGAATGCGCGCGAGCTTCAGATTGCCGGGCGCATTACGGAGGAGATCGGAAACAGGCTCGAGTTTCTTTGTGCAGTGGGACTCGGATACCTGAGCCTGGCGCGCTCCGCGGCCACTCTCTCCGGCGGCGAAGCGCAGCGCATCCGGCTGGCTACGCAGATCGGATCCAAACTGCGCGGCGTGCTCTATGTTCTCGATGAGCCGTCGATCGGTCTGCATCCGCGCGATAACGGCAAGCTGCTGGATACGCTGGCGCATCTTCGCGACTTGGGCAATACCGTCCTGGTTGTGGAACACGATGCGGAAACGATCGAGCGCGCGGACTACGTGATCGATCTCGGTCCTGGCGCGGGGCGCTTGGGAGGCGCCCTCGTCGCGAGTGGAACACCGCGGGAAATCGAGCGCAATCCGGCTTCGCTCACCGGTCGCTATCTGTCGGGGCAGCTCGAGATTCCCGCTCCTCGCGTGCGCCGGACAGGGAACGGGCACAGATTGGTGGTGCACGGCGCTCGCGAGCACAACCTCAAGAACATCGAGGTGGAGATCCCGCTGGGCGTTCTGACGGTGGTAACCGGCGTTTCGGGCAGCGGGAAGTCGACGCTGGTCACCGACATTCTCTATCGCGCGTTATCGAAAGCGATCTACCGGTCCCACGAGGAGCCTGGAGCGCATGAATCCATCAGCGGCATCGAGCACGTCGATAAAGTGATCGAGATCGATCAGTCCCCTATCGGACGGACGCCCCGCTCGAATCCCGCCACCTATACCGGCGTGTTCACGCCCATTCGCGATCTCTATGCCATGCTGCCGGAATCGCGCGAGCGCGGCTACAAGCCGGGACGGTTCAGCTTCAACGTCAAAGGCGGGCGCTGTGAAGCCTGCCAGGGAGACGGATTGAAGCGCATCGAGATGAACTTCCTGCCGGACGTCTATGTCACCTGCGACATCTGCCGCGGCAAACGGTATAACTACGAGACGCTTCAGGTGAAATATAAGGGCTACTCGATCGCGGACCTGCTGGAAGCGACGGTGGAGGAAGCGCTCGGCGTTCTGGAGAATATCCCGGTTGTCAGGCTGAAACTGCAAACATTGAACGACGTCGGTTTGGACTACATCCATCTTGGACAATCGAGTACGACCCTGTCGGGCGGCGAGGCGCAGCGGATCAAGCTTGCCCGCGAGCTAAGTAAACGGCAAACTGGAAAAACGTTCTATATCCTCGACGAACCGACGACGGGCCTGCACTTCGACGACGTCAAGAAACTGCTCGAGGTCTTGCACCGCCTGGTGGACCTTGGCAATACCGTCGTGGTAATTGAGCATCAGATGGACATCATCAAGAGCGCCGATTGGATCATCGATCTCGGCCCGGAGGGCGGTGAGGCGGGGGGTTACGTGGTCGCCGCCGGACCGCCGGAACAGATTCTGCGATCGCGAAGAAGCTATACCGCCCAGGCGCTGGCGAAAGCTCTTCGCAATGGGAATGGTGCGTGAGCCGCTACACGGTTCGTCCACTCGATCTGGATTCGTTACGGACAGTGTCTCTTCGCGCACGGGGAGGCAAAGTGCACGCCGCCGACTTCGCGCGCCCGTACCGCAAAGCGGAAGGGCTGGCCGGATTTCTCGATGGCCTGCCGCACATCCTGGCCGGCGATTCGGTTCGCGCCGTGATAGCTGCCATACAGGATGCGCGCGAACACGGCAAACCCGTGATCTGGGCCCTGGGCGGACACGTCATCAAGTGCGGACTGGCTCCGGTGCTGATTGAGTTGATGTCGCGCCGCTATTGCACCGCGCTTGCCATGAACGGCGCGGCTGCCATTCACGATTTCGAGATCGCTCTTGCCGGCCACACCAGCGAAGAGGTGGAAGCTGTCCTGCCCGATGGCGCCTTTGGCTCTGCAGAGGAGACAGGGCGTGAAATGAATCGGGCTTTGGCAGCGGGCGAAGGCATTGGGGCCGGGGAAGCGCTCGGCCGCGCGCTGGACGGACTCGCAGATCCGCAATTCGCTGACAAGAGCCTGCTCCTTCAGGCTTGGCGCCGCTCGGTGCCGGTCACGGTTCATATCGCCATCGGCACCGATACGCCGCACACGCATCCGGCTGTGGACCCCGGCGCGTTGGGACGCTCCACGCACCACGATTTTCGCCTGTTCTGTTCGCTTGTGTCGGCGCTCAACGAGGGCGGTGTGTACATCAACTGCGGCTCCGCCGTGATCATGCCGGAAGTTTTTCTGAAAGCGGTATCGGCGGTCCGCAACCTGGGAATTCCACTGGCGGAATTCACCACGGTGAATCTCGACTTCCTTCAACATTACCGTCCGCGTGTGAATGTAGTGGAGCGTCCGCACATCACGGCCGGTGGGCACGGCTATTCCCTTACCGGACACCATGAACTGATGCTTCCGCTGATTGCCGCCGCACTGATCGAGCAGGACGCATGAGCGATCCGGCAGGCGGCATGAACGGCTCCCCATTCCGGCCCGCGCTGACGCCATCCGTCGAAGATACGAGCCGGCCGTATCCGTTCTGGGGTTACCGCGATATCGCCCTTTTCATTTCCATGGCATTGCCGAGCTTTATATTGGCGCTCATTCTGATGAAGGTCTTTTTGAGCGTTGCACCGTGGTATCCGCGCACCAAAGCCACGGAGTTGCTTCCCGCGCAGTTCCTCGCCTATGGGCTGTGGTTCCTCTCGCTGTACCTGTTGCTGCACCTAAAGTACGGGCGGCCCTTTTGGCCTTCGCTGGCCTGGCGCGCCGTTCCCGGCCAGTTGCGCAAAAGCGTCCTGCTCGGCTTGGCGCTCGCTGTCAGCGTAGCGATCACTGGCGGACTGCTGAAGACGCCACAAATCGAGATGCCGTTCGAGGATTTTCTGAAAGATCCGCTCTCTATCGCCCTGGTGGCAGTCTTTGCAGTCACGCTGGGCCCGCTGTTCGAGGAGTTGGCGTTTCGCGGATTTTTCCAGCCTCTGGCGGTCCGGTCCGCGGGACCCGTCCTGGGTATTCTGATGGCTGCTTTGCCTTTCTCGCTGCTGCATGGACCGCAGTATGCCTGGTCATGGCGGCACATCCTTCTCATCACGCTCGCGGGCTGCGCGTTCGGATGGCACCGGTATCGCACCCGTTCGACGGCGGCAGCGGCTATCATGCACTCGGCATACAACCTGATGTTTGTGACGGCTTACATTTTGCAAGGGAGGTACACCACCCCGTAATGGTGGAAACGATTCGATGGACGGATGACGGCGTGGTCATGGTGGATCAGACGCGCCTGCCGCGGGAGGAGGTTTTTGTCACTTGCCGGACGTACCGTGAAGTGGCGGATGCGATCCGCCGCATGGTGATTCGCGGAGCGCCGGCGATCGGCGTGGCCGCCGCCATGGGCGTAGCGCTGGGCGTGCTGCGCGCGGACGGCGAGGACCTCGATGCGCAAATGGAGGAGATCTGCGGCGAACTCGCCGGCACGCGGCCCACGGCAGTGAATCTTTTCTGGGCCATCCGGCGTATGAAGGACGTTTACGGTTCCATGCGCGGACATCCGATCGAAGAAGTCCGCCGCCGCCTTGTAGAGGAAGCGCGGCAGGTCTACCGCGAGGACATCGCCATCAACGAAGCGATCGGCCGCAACGGTGCAGACCTGGTTCCGGATGGCAAAACCGTGCTCACCCATTGCAATGCCGGCGCGCTCGCCACGGCAGGTTATGGCACTGCGCTGGGAGTGATTCGCGCCGCGGTGGCCGCCGGAAAGAGCATTGACGTATTCGCGGACGAGACCCGGCCATTTCTTCAGGGCGCCCGTCTTACCGCCTGGGAGCTTCAGCGGGACGGTATCCCTACCACGCTCATCACCGATAACATGGCCGGGCATTTTCTGAAGTCGGGGCGCATCGGCTGCGTTGTCGTGGGCGCCGACCGGATCGCCGCTAACGGAGACGTCGCCAACAAGGTGGGAACGTATTCCGTCGCCGTACTGGCCAAAGAAAACGGGATTCCTTTCTATGTGGCGGCGCCGGTTTCGACGTTGGATCTTTCTCTTGCTTCCGGGGACGAGATCCCGATCGAACAGCGGGATACAGCGGAAGTGACCACCGTGTTCGGCACGCCAGTGGCTCCCGAAGGCATCCCGGTTGAAAATCCGGCCTTCGACGTCACTCCCCACCGGTATGTGACGGCCATTATCACGGAACGAGGGGTGGCGCGTCCCCCGTTCGGCGAATCCTTGGCACGAATTTCCGGGAGCGGTACCACCGGAGGCCGCTTTTAATTTAACCTGAAGACTTATGCGATTGTTTGTGGTATTGCTCGGGTGTGCCCTGGCGCTGAACGGGGCGGGAAAGCTGTCGGGGCGAAGGGCTCCAGGCTTCTCACTGCCCGACATGCAGATGCGGCAGCACGACCTCGCGGACTATCGCGGCAAGGTTGTGCTCATCGATATCATGCGGACCAATTGCCCGGAATGCCAGAGACTCACGCCCAAGTTGGAGGCGGTGAAGGCCAAATTCTCCGGCCGCGTCGTCGTCCTCTCGGTCGTCACGTTGCCCGACAACCAGACCACTGTCGCCAAGTATGTTGCGGCCCACAAGGTGACCGGACCGGTTCTGTTCGATTGCGGCCAGATGGCTGCGTCGTTTGTCAAGGCCACTCCGCAAAATCCGAGTATGAGCTTGCCGCACCTGTTCTTCATAGACACGGGTGGCGTAATTCGCAACGATTTCAGCGATCATGAAGTGAGCGGACTGACCGTAGAGGCTCTCTCCGCGGAAGTGGAGCGGCTCCTGGTGCCGGCTTCCAAATCCAAGTAGCCGCTATCCATTAAGTAAGATAAAGATTAGGTGTAGAATCGAAACGCCGGACACGTTTACCATGCCCAAGAATACCCTGACGATAACAGACAACAGGACCGGAAAGACTTACGAGATCCCGATTGAACATGACACGATTCGCGCCATGGACCTGCGCCAGATCAAAGTAGCCGATCGGGATTTCGGACTCATGACTTACGATCCGGCTTACCTCAACACGGCCGCCTGCAAGAGCACGATTACTTACATCGACGGGGATGCGGGTATTTTGCGGTATCGGGGATATCCGATCGAGCAACTGGCGGAGCAGAGCACGTACCTGGAAACGGCTTACCTGCTTTACAGGGGAGAGCTGCCTACCCGCCAGCAGCTTGACCGGTGGGTGACTGGTGTGACGCATCACACTATTCCGCATGAGAAGATCAAAAACTTCATGGAGGGTTTCCGGTACGACGCGCATCCGATGGGCATCTTTGTCGGCACCGTTGCCGCGCTGTCCACCTTCTTCCCGGAGTCGAAACAGGTATTCGACCCCGAAGTCCGGCGGATTACGTTTTACCGCGGCGTGGCCAAGACCCCAACTATTGCCGCGTTCGCGCACAGGTACAGCATCGGAATGCCGTATGCGTATCCGGACAACGAGTTATCCTACACGGGCAATTTCCTCAGCATGATGTTCAAGGGAACGGAACTGCGCTACAAGCCGAATCCGGTCCTCGAGCGCGCTCTCGACATCCTGTTCATTCTCCACGCGGACCACGAGCAGAACTGCTCGACCAGTGCGATGCGAGTGGTCGGCAGCGCGCAGACAGATCCTTTCACTGCCATCGCGGCAGCAGCGGCGGCGTTATACGGACCTCTGCATGGCGGCGCTAACGAGGCCGTGCTGCGCATGCTGGCCGAAATCGGCTCAAAGGACAAGATCCCCGCCTATATCAAGCGGGTCAAGGCAGGCGAAGTGAAGCTGATGGGATTCGGACATCGCGTGTACAAGAACTACGACCCGCGCGCGCGAATCATCAAGCGGACCGCCGACGAGGTCTTCGAGGTGACTGGCAAGAATCCGCTGCTCGACATCGCGCTGGAGCTGGAGCGTATTGCTCTCGAAGACGACTATTTCGTCACCCGCAAGCTCTATCCCAACGTGGATTTCTACTCTGGCCTCATCTATCAGGCGATGGGATTCCCAACCGACATGTTCCCCGTCCTGTTCGCCATACCGCGGGTGTCCGGATGGCTGAGCCAGTGGGAAGAGATGATCCTCGACCCCGAGCAGAAAATCGCACGCCCGCGGCAAGTCTACCTCGGCGAAGGGGAGAGGAATTACGTGCCGATGGAAGAGCGGGAAGCGGTAACGGCCACCCGCTCCTGAGCGTGGGGGCATGCTTCGGACAACACCGGTATTTCTTGCCCTCGCATGTATGGTTGCCGCAGTGTCATCCGGCCAAGTTATCTTCAGCGACGATTTCGAGTCAGGCGTACTCGGTGAGCGGTGGGAGAAGTACAGCGAAGATCCCGTCCGTGGGGGAATCGAAACACGGCCACAGTATGTACACAGGGGCAAGAGGAGTTACCGGATCTCAGCTCCTGCTTTTCACGGAGAAGGCCGCACTCTTGACGGACGGGTTCTCCGTGAATCCGACAGTTGGATCCGAACCTGGTTTGTGCCGGGCTACGACCAGACTTACATTCGCTGGTATGCGAAGTTCGCTGAAGATTTTGAAGGGCGGGGGATGCACTGGTGTCAGTTCTGGGCCTGCCGTGCTGATAAACCCCGTTCCGTGTTGGGCGGTGCCGGCCGTAAGCCCGACGGCACGGATCGCTTCATTGTCAATGTCGAACCGAGGGGCACGGAATCCATGCCGCCTCCCGGACAGATCGTGTTCTACACCTATTGGCCGGACATGAAGCAATCGCCGGACGGACGCTACTGGGGCAACTACTTCTATCCGAAAGAGCCCTTCTGGATTGAGCGCGGCCGCTGGTACTGTTTCGAGATGCTGGTGAAATGCAACCAGCCCGGCAGGAAAGACGGTGAACAGGTTCTCTGGATCGACGGCAAGGAGATTCTGCGCGTGGACGGCATGCGCTGGCGGGACACAGATAGCCTCAAACTGAACATGGCGATGTTCGGAAACTACAGCAGCAACAGCCGGCATGATCGTACTTACTGGCTGGACGATGTGGTCATCAGCACCGAATATGTAGGTCCGGCCAGGTAGCCTCACCTCTTCGGCGTGTCCTCCAGCAATTCCTTCCACCGGTGGGCCATAGTCGCCAGTTCATCTGTAAGCGCAGGGTGAAGCCGGCGCAAGTTCTTCGACTCGCCCGGGTCCGCATCAAGGTCGGATAGAAACATCGCGTCATCGCCGGCCAACGGTTTGCGGCCTTCGGGCCAGTTCTCCGCAGTAAACCCGTTGATTACCAGCTTGTACTTGCCGCGCCGCACGGCCAGTTGTTCCCCCTGCGACCAGAAGATCGCGTTGTGCGGCGAGCGGGCATTGCCGGCCGCCAAGGCGAAAACATCCTTGCCGTCCACCGTGTAGCCCTCTGGCGGCGGAGCCTCCGCAATGCGGCTGATCGTCGGCAGGACATCCATCGACATGGCGAGCTCGCGGCTCACTTTTCCCGCGGGCAGCTTGCCTTTCCATCTCCAAATGGCCGGCACATGCATTCCGCCGTCGAACAGACTGAACTTGTATCCACGGTAGGGCTTGTTGCTGCCGGCCGTCGCCGGTTTAGAATCCAGGCCTGCCCGCGGTTCCGTGGTTGCGCCGTTATCGCCGAGGAATAGAACGAAGGTGTCCTCCGCGAGATTCAACCTGTCCAACTGCGCCACCAGGGCGCCCACTCCGTCATCCACCGCTGAGATCATGGCCGCATACATTCGCCGTTCCGCCGGGAGGTCGCGGAAGCGCTCGACGTACTTCGCCGGCGCATGCATCGGATAGTGGGGCGCATTGTAGGCGATGTACAGGAAGAACGGATCGCGGCGGTGACGTTGCACGAAATCCACCGCGTTGGCCGTGATGCGTTCAGTGAGGTACTGGCCATCCTCGAAGATCTCCATGCGATTGCGCCAGAGGTCGTGAAAGTTGGGTCTCTTGGGCTCACCCCAGTAATACCGGTGCGAGTAAAAATCGACGCAGCCGGAATGAAAGCCATAAAACTCGTCGAAGCCATGGTCGTTCGGCGCGTTGTTGCCCGGCGTGCCGAGGTGCCATTTGCCCGTCAGCCCGGTTGTATAGCCGCGGTCTTTCAACAGCCGCGCAATCGTAATCTGGCCGGCCGGCAGCGATGGGCCGTTTGTCGGCACACCTGCATGTGCGGGATACCGGCCTGTCATGATCGACGCACGCGCCGGAGCGCATACGCTTGCGTTCGAATACCAGTTGGTAAAGCGGACGCCGGAAGCCGCCAGGGCATCGATATTCGGCGTCCTCAGATCGCGGGCGCCGTAACAGCCCAGGTCCGTGCAGCCCAGGTCGTCCAGCAGGATCACGATGAAGTTGGGGCGGCGGAGGTGTTCGGCAAATGCCGGCACCCCCAGGGCCGCAGCCGAAGTTTTCAGGAGTGTTCGCCGGTTCATAGAGCCTTCGTCAGAATAGCAGCCGCGGGCCGAATTGCAATTGCCGGCTGTTTCGCAGCATATCCCAGGCCGTGCCGGCGTGTTGATGCCCTCGGCCCGCTAAACTGTAGGTATGTCGATCGCCCGCGCCGGTCTTGGGCTGATTCTATTGGCGGCGTCCCTTCCAGCGATTGATTTGCACACCGCCGCCCGCGCCGGCGATGTTGCGCAGGTGAAAGCTCTGCTCGCGGCGGGAGCTGACGTCAATGCTCGCGACTCGCTCGGAGGCACGCCTCTGCACGATGCGGCATGGAGCGGCGCGACGGAAGTGGTCCGGTTGCTGCTCGACGCGGGCGCCGATACGAATGCGCGCCATGCGGAGGCGGGTTCTACGCCCTTGCACTACGCGGTCATCACGAATCATCTGGACATTGCGGAGTTGCTGCTTGCAAAAGGCGCCGATCTGCGCGCGAGATACCGCACCGGATCGACCGCGCTTCATCTGGCCGCCAACCGGGGCTACACGGACCTGGTACGCCTGCTGCTGGACAAGGGCGCGGACGTCAACGACAGCGACAACGCAGGAGCCACGGCGCTCGATGAGGCGGCCTGGAAAGGGCAGGCGGATGTCGTGAAGCTGCTGATCGCCCGGGGCGCGCGGGTAGATGTGAGAAGCAAGGAATCCGGCGCCACGCCGCTGCATGAAGCGGCGGTGAAGGGGCACGCCGAAGTGGTTGCTATCCTGCTCGCGTCGGGTTCCGATCCGGGTGCCAGGGACAACAACGGTTCCACCGCACTCGACGAAGCGCTGCGCTACCGGCACAGTAAAGTCGTCGAGGTTTTGCTGCGGGACGGCCGGTCCGGAGGAAAGCCGGGTGAGGTCGGCGCGGGCCAGCTCCAGGAGGCGATTCTGCGCGGGCAGGTCGATGTGGTGACGCTGCTGCTTGATAAGGGCGCCGACGTGAACGCTCGCACCCGGTTCGGCTCCACGCTGTTACACGATGCCGCCTTGAAGGGACACGGCGAACTGGTGCAACTGTTGATCACGCGCGGCGCGAAAGTGAATGCGCGCAACTCGACCGGCGCGACGCCCCTGCATGATGCGGCACTCGGCGGTCATAGGGAAGTCGTCCGGATTCTTATCGACCATGGCGCGGATCTCAATGCCGTGGACGGGGAGACCGGGGCGACACCCCTTTGCCATGCGGCTTCGTGGGGAAGGACCGAGGTTGCGGAACTGCTGCTGGAGCGCGGTGCGGACTTGAGGCCTCGCAACAAGGCCGGCCAGACCGCGTTGAAGGCCGCGCTGGACAACGGCAACACCGAAATTGTCTTGCTGCTTCGCGCCCGGGGGGCCAACGAATGACTCCATTTCTGAGCCGCGGCTGCCGCGAACGAGCAGCCCCCGAACGCCCTCTCTCAGCATCTCGCTAATGCTGCTGTGCTATAAGCTGAACAAACACAAGCACTTTGATACGACAACAGTATCCTGGCGGAAAGAAGTGTATCTGGTTCGGCTTCGCTTCAATTGCAGCAAGACCAAACTGAAACGGCACCTCAAAGATGCGGTGCGGCTACTTATGGGATCACCGCCCGGACTGCGAGCACACTCGCGCGCACATCTTTCCCCTGGTCACCACGCGGCAGCTTTTGCCGCGCGCGGCTACTCTGCTTCTATTCCCACCGGAGATGTGGACTCTTCCGGAGAAACCGGCGCTTGCGTCAGTCCGTATTCGTAGCCCTTGTCAAATGCTTTCAGATTCAGATCTCTGAACGAAGCGGGCACGGAGTCCGCAACGGCTTTGCGGAGCGCCTCAGGATCGAGGAGTCCGGAAACGGCGGCAAAGAAACCAACCATCACGATATTGAGCACCAGCCGTTTCCCCAACTGTTCGGCCAGCCGCGTGGCGGGCACGCTGTAGACCCGAACGCCGGCCCGGAGGTTGCCGACGCGCACCAGGTCTTCTTCCACCAGCAGGAGACCGCCATCCTTCAATTCGGGCACGAACTTGTTGAAGGCATCCTGCGACATGGCGATCAGCAGGTCAGGCCGTGTGATATAGGGATACAGAACAGGATCGTTCGATAGAATCACCTGCGCGCTGCAAGCGCTTCCGCGCGCTTCCGGGCCGAAGTTTTGCGTGAGCGTGGCGTAGCCGTCTTCAAAAATGGAGGCGGCTTTTCCGATGATCATTGCGGCCAGAATGACTCCCTGCCCGCCAAAACCCGCCACCCGAATCTCGGTCAGATCTGGCATGGGGCCTCCAGCGGGTCTACATACTCGTCGTGGAGCTTGCTTCGCATCTGCTCCTTCATCACATGGAGATAATCCGGGCGCTGACGATCCACGAACTTGCCGACCACGATCTCTCCATCAAAGGACAAGTCGACTTCGCTGGTGCAGGCGCCGTGCCGGACTTTGCTCTTCTCTTTGTAGAATTTCATCGCATCGAGTCCGTCGCCCATTTTGTTGCGGCGCTGGTAGAGCGTGGGGCACGGCGACAGTACTTCGATGAAGCAGAATCCTTTCCGGTTGAACACCTCCGCCATGGAGCGCGTGAGTTGCCGCACATGAAACGTGGTCCAGCGCGCCACGTAAGAAGCTCCGGCGGCTTCGGCCAGAGAAGGCAGGTTGAATGTCGGCTCGTAAGAGCCGTAAGGCGCAGTCGTGCTGATGGCCAGTTGCGGTGTGGTGGGTGCGCTCTGCCCGCCGGTCATCGCATAAATGAGGTTGTTGACACAGATCACCTTGATGTCAATATTGCGCCGCGCGGCATGAATCAGATGATTGCCACCGATGGCCGTCAGATCGCCGTCGCCTGAATAAACCACGACCTGTAACTCGGGGTTGGCAAGCTTCAAACCAGTAGCGAAGGGAATCGCTCTGCCGTGTGTGGTGTGGAAGGAATCGAGCTCGACATAGCCCGCGACGCGTCCGGTGCAGCCGATTCCGGAAACCACCGCCACCTTTTTGAGATCGGTGCCGGATTCCACCAAAGCCCGGGCAAAACAGTTCACCGTCGTACCGATGCCGCAGCCGGGACACCAGATGTGCGGCATGCGCTCACTGCGCAGGAACGGCTCCACGGGATTGGTTTCAACCTGTTCGAGAACTTCGCTCATCGCACAGCCTCCAAGATGGCGTGCAGAATATCCTCCGGGCGATGGACGGCGCCTCCGGCGTGAGTCACCGGCACTGTCCTGGCCTGCCCGCCCGCGGCGCGCTCCACTTCGAGAGAAATCTGACCCAAATTCAGTTCGGGGACGACAAACACGCTGGTCCGGGCTGCGAGCTCCTTGATCTTCTGTTCCGGAAAGGGCCACACGGCGATCAACCGGAGCTTACCCGCTTTGAGACCCTGTTGCCGCGCCAGTTCGATGGCACGCTGCGCCACACGCGCTGTGATCCCGTAGGAAACCACCACCACGTCCGCGTCTTCCGTGCCTTCCTCATCGGCCAGGGTCAGACGCTTTGACGCGCTCCTGATCTTGTCTTTCAACCGGCGGACGAGCTTATCCTGCGTATGCGGATTCATGGCGGGATAACCACGTTCGTCGTGAGTCAATCCGGTAATGTGAAATTTGTAGCCCTCCCCCGCGTGAACCATCTCCGGCACAGCATCTCCGTTGGTCGCATACAGTTGGAATTGCCCCGGCGGCTTGGTCGTGCGGCGTCGCGGCGTGATGTGAATTTGACTGGCGGGTGGGATCACCACTTTTTCCGTCATATGCCCCACGCACTCGTCCATCATCACCATCACTGGTACGCGAAATTCCTCAGAGAGGTTAAATGCGTCGATAGTGAGGTCAAAACACTCCTGAGGAGAGGAGGGGCAAATAGCGATGATCTCGTAATCGCCGTGCGAGCCCCAGCGGGCTTGCATCATATCGGACTGCGCAGGGAGAGTGGGGAGGCCGGTTGACGGCCCACCGCGCTGGACATTAACGAATACGCAAGGAGTTTCCGTCATGACGGCATAGCCGATGTGCTCCATCATCAGGGAGAACCCCGGGCCGGACGTCACGGTAAAAGCCTTCGCGCCGCCCCAAACGGCGCCGAGAATGGTAATGGAAGCGGCCAACTCGTCTTCCATCTGGATGAAAGTTCCCCCGACCGTCGGTATGCGGCTGGCGAATCTTTCCACAATTTCAGTGGACGGAGTGATGGGATACCCTGCGGCAAATCGCGCGCCTGCGGCTAATGCCCCTTCGGTGCACGCCTGATCGCCGTCCAAAAAATGCGTGCCCGTCAGAACGCCTTTCGGGTCAGCGTGCATGGACCGCTCCGGCGCCGGCGGTCTGCCGGAACTTGTACCCGAAGATCGCAAAGTCCGGACAGTACATTCCGCACAGGTCGCAACCACTACATTTTTCAGGAGCTATCATGTGGGGCGGGTGATATCCCTTGGAATTGAAAGCGGAAGAAAGCGAGAGTACTTTCGTCGGGCAGAACTCTACACAAAAGCCGCAACCCTTGCAGCGTTCCACCAGAATAGAAACCGATCCTTTGGCCATTACTACCTCAGAGAGGATGAATGCCACGGATGGAATGCACGCACGCTGCCAAGCCACGGCTTGCTTACGCGCTCGCTCAGTTTCAGTGTCCGTGTGCGGCGATGGTTGTCCAGTCTTCGGGTGTCTGGCCTTCCGGCAGGAGAGCGCCTTTATCCAGATACCTTATCTTTGTGGCGGAGCGCGCGGCATGGGGATCGTGCGTCACCATGACGATGGTCTTGCCATATTCCCGGTTTAGGCGGGACAGCAGCGTCAGCACTTCCTGGGCTGAAGAGGCATCGAGGTTGCCCGTAGGCTCGTCCGCGAGAATGAGGTCCGGATCGGTGACAATGGCTCGGGCAATAGCCACGCGCTGTTCCTGGCCGCCGGAAAGCTGGCGAGGATAGTGCGCCATGCGTTCGCTCAGTCCCACGAGTCTCAGCGCCGTAGCCGCGTGTTCCAGGCGTTCCTTTTTCTTGAGGTTCGTAAGCTTCAACGGTAGTTCCACATTTTCCATCGCGGTCAGTACCGGGATGAGGTTGAAGGACTGGAACACGAACCCGATATGCATGTTGCGCCAGCGTGCGATTTCGCGGTCACTCAACGCTCTCAGGTCGCTTCCCAACACCAGGATCCGGCCTCCAGTGGGCCGGTCCATGGCCGCGATCAAGTGCAGCAGCGTGGACTTTCCGGAGCCGGACGGTCCCATCAACGCGACGAACTCGCCTTTGGCGATGGAGAGGTCCACATCCTTCAGCGCGATCACGTGGAATTCATCGCGAATGAACTCCTTGGTGAGTTGCTGTGTCTCGATGATGTTATCCGCCATGCTCACTTCTTCCTCTCTTTTACCGGGTCGCCGTCTTGCAAATCCGCGGGCGGATTGATAATCAGATCCTCACCGCCGATCAGCCCTTCGGCGATCCGCACCCCCTGCGGAGCAGTTCCTGCGGGCTTGACCGTCCGCCGCACCGCCTTGCCATCCAGCACAACGAATACGGTGTTATCGCGGATGGCGGAAGGTGGAATGACTACCGTTCGAGCTGTGGCACCGTCCGGCTCCGCTTTTTCCTCAGAATAGAACGCGACGCTGGCGTTCATCTCCGGGCGCAGATAGTCGTCAGGTTCCAAGACTTTGACCTTGATTTGCACCGTCGCTTTCTGGCGGTTAGCTTCGGGCGAGATCTCATCGATAATGCCCTCATACTTCCGGTCCGGAAAGGCATCGGTTGTGACGATGCCCCGCTGGCGCGGGCCCAGTTTCGCGAAATCGTTCTGGCTGATGTCCAGTTCGACTTCCAGGTCCCGCAGGTCCGCGAGCGAAACCACGTACCCTTTAGCACCCCTTTCGCCGACGAAACTGGTGGTTACGAATTCGCCCTTCTCCACCGCGCGTTCCAGAATCGTACCCGTCACTGGTGCGCGGATCACGGTGTTCTCGAGTTGCGTCTCAGCGAACGCAACCGCGCCGCGTGCCTGTTCCACCTGGCCTCGCGCGGCGGCGATCTCTTCCTGCCGCGGGCCGATGCGCACCAGCTCATACGCCTTCTCCAGCGCGGCCACGCGAGCGGCCCGGGCGTCATAAGCGGCGCTCGCATCGTCCAGAGTCTGCCGCGCCAGAACTCCCGCACCGACGAGCTTGCTGTTCCGGTCCAGCGTGATCCTGGCGTTGGCAAGGTCGGCGCGCGCTTCTTCCACTTCCGCTCGTGCGCGCTCGATCTCTTCCGGACGCGAACCGTTCAACAACTCTCTCAGCCGGGCGTCGAGCGCGGCAAGCTGTCCTCTTGCCTGCTGCAACTGCGCGCGATACTCGTCGTCTTCGAGCCGGACGATTACCTGGCCTTCGCGAACCTTGTCGCCCTTGTCCACACCGATCCACGCCACGCGCCCGAGTACTTTCGATGCCACCTGAATTTTGTGCGCGGCGACGATATAGCCAGTCGCATTCAGCACAATCGTATTGGCGTGGCTGCCGCCGGTTGCCTCCGCCCGCACCCGGTGGATCTCCACTTCCGCCGCACGGTTCAGCAGGCTATAGCCGTAAAGCGCGGCGCCCGCGATCAGCAGCAGAACGATGCCGCCGATAACCCAGCGCCGGGACCGGCCAGAGCCCCGGGGCGATTCTTTCCTGGCCCTGTCGATGCGAAGTCTCTTAAGTTCCGTTTCCATTGGCATCCGGGTGCCTCAGTTACCCGTTTAGATCTCCCGGAGCGCTGTCAGGATCTCCTTGTTCGCCGCCATGCGAGCCGGAAAAACTCCCCCGATGGCTCCCATCAGCAGCGCAAAGATAAGACCTTTCAGCATCAGTTCCCCCGTTACGCGAAAGTTGAACGCGATCTCGCTGAATGTGACGAAGCTTCCAATGCCAGTTTCGATGCTGTTGAGCGGCAGCACCAGCAGACATCCCAGAAGACCTCCCACGAGCGACAGCAGAAGCGATTCGATCAGAAAACTCGACAAAATTCCCGCTTTCGAAAACCCGAGCACACGAAGCGTACCGATTTCGGCGGAGCGGCGCGCAACGGCCGCATACATCGTGTTCATCGCCGCGAAACTGCTGCCAATCGCCATGATGACGGCGACGAACATACCCATGAATTCGATGGGTGTGGCGGACTGCGTCTGTTGTTCATAGTAAGAACGCTCAGTCTGTGCCATGACGTTGAAGCGGCGGTCGCTCTGAAGATCGTTAACAAGGGCCTGCACCGCTACGGGGTCCACCGCCCGTACCAGTGCCGAGCTCAGCACCTCGCTGCGGTTGTAGTCGGATGCAACCTGGTTCAGATCCGCGAAGATCTCGCTGTTCGCAGCGGAGCGGCCCGCGTCGAACACGCCGACGATCTCCCAATCCCCGCGTCCGAAGTGTATGTGGTTACCGATTTGCGCCGCGCTGTAGCGGTTCGCAACCGACCGGCCCACTACCACCTCACGCCGTCCGGGTTGGAACCACCGTCCCGTACTCAGCCGGATCTCGTCGCGCATCTCGATACCGATCGGCGTCAGGCCGCGAAGAGTAATGTTAATCTCGTCGGGATTGTCCGGGCTTTCGAGAGAAATCACCGTCACCATTTCCAGGGACGCCATCGGCTCGCCGTTCTTGGAACGTGCAATGCCAGGTTTGAAGATCAGGTCCTGAAATGTGCTTCGATTGAAATTACTGGTCAACTCAGAAGTGGACCCTTTACGCATCACCAGAACGTGCAACGGATTTCCCGTGGCGCCCAGGGACGTTTGCAAGCCTTCCACCAGCGCCATGATGGCGAGCAGCACGGCCACGGTCAGGGCGATGCCCAGGGCCGTCATCACGGTGGTGGTCTTCCGAACGGCGAGGTTGCGAAGATTGTACGCCAGTGGAATGGCCACAGTTCCCTCTCTTAGTCCGAGAACCTAAGCGAATCTACAATGGACCGGCGCGAGGCGCTCCAAGCGGGCAGAAGCGAACTGACCGCGCCAATGAAACAGGCCAGTATCGCTCCTCCCAATATCACCGCGGGAGGGAGCGAGAGCGTGTCGAGATCGACCATCGTGATAGGCCCCTGTCTGATAAACGCGCAAATGACTTCCGAAAGAGCCAACCCGAGAACGCCTCCGATCAACGTAATGAAAACCGACTCCGAAACAATGATCCCCAGAACGGCGGGCGGCGTGAAGCCCAGCGTTTTCATGATCCCGACCTCCCGCACCCGCTCGCGCACCGACATCGCCATGGTGTTGCCGGAAACCAGCAACAACGTGAAAGTGATGGCGCCGCATATGCTTAGCAGGAAGAGCTTGACGTTGCCCAGGTAGCTGAGGAAGCTTAGCTGGAAAGCTCGTTCCGGTTCCGTCTTGGTCTGTGCGGGGGCGTTCTGGAACATCGCGTCGATATCGTGGGCGATTCGCGGCACCGAGTCCGGACTGTCGGCCAGAATTGCAAACGTACTCACTGCGTCGCGGCGTGGCTCGGGGATGCTTTCGCGCAGGTATTCGTAGTTAAAGAAGAAGTTTTCGTTATCATTGGGGGCGTCGTAGACGGCGCGGATAGTAAACTCCATGGTTACTGGAAAGATGTCGCCGGCCAGCGTGACGCGGTCGCCCAGTTTCCAGCCGTAGCGCTCCATCAGCGGGCGGCCCACCAAACATGCGCTCCGCTCTCGCCGGAAGGCCTCTTTCTGATCGTCCGGTATCCGGTATTCCGGGTACAGCACGTACAGCTTTTCGGGCTCGACGGCCATTCGCGCGAAGAAATTCTTGAAATCGTTGTCTTTATAGATGCCGCCGAACCACTGGAAAATCCCGACATCCCGCACGCCGGGCACCTGCTTCATGCGATCGCGGTAAGACACCGGCATCACGTTGGCAAGCGAAATGCGATTGCGGGTGATCAGGCGCAGTGCCTGCTCCGGGGTCGCTTCCCCGAAGTAGAACGCGTGGTACATTGCCATCAGCACTCCGAGCAGACACAGCGATGCCGCGATGCTCAGCACCGTCAGAATGCTGCGACGCCGGTTGCGTAACACATTTTTTACAACCAGGGGGAAATACCGGAACATAACCGCTCAATTATAGGGTACGCCCAGCGGGCGCGGTTTGTTCCCGTGAACTGGCCGGGGGGTAAAGAGGCGAGGCTTGCATCGGATGATTTAGCCTCCGTTGTTACGACGCTACGTAGGGGCCTCCCAGGGAAACGAGGGGGGGTGTGCGACATAAGAGTGCAAATCACGCAGCCCGTCGGCTCTCCCAATAATCCTCGAAACGGCTGTTGAGGTGAGAGCAGCGCAGCGCGAGGATGGCGTTGGCGCCCTTCACCGACCAGAACATGCCGGACTGTTTGAGACGATGGGCGATGACCGTCTTGCATCCGGCCTCGATGACGCCGGAGCCGACAAACAGATGCTGTTTGCGAAACTTCGGGTAGTTCATGCGGGCAG
>CAADGY010000268.1 GCA_900696665.1 uncultured Acidobacteriota bacterium | reverse complement strand
TTCAGTGCGATTGCCACGACATCGTCGTGCTGACCCGGCTGCACAACGGCCGGGACTTCGTAAGCCTGGTCACCTGCTGTCAGGCGGACAATGTCGCCATCGGTGACTCCCAGTGAAACAGCCTTGGCGGGAGACAGGCAAGCGTAATTGTCCCACGCCGCCTTTGTGACCGGATCGGGAAGTTCTTGCAGCCAGGGGTTGTAGGCATGGCGCCCATCGGGCATCGCGGTCTTGGCGTAAAGGACTACCGTCATTCCATCTGCTGACTGCGGCCGATCGAGTGGCTGAACCGCCGCGGTGCGGAAGGTCCTGGCGGGACGATTCTCTAGTTTCACCTCCACGAAGCCTCTCCGCAGTGCGTTCCGCCAGAACTCATCAAAAGGCATCCTGTCTTCGTGGCGCGGATGAATCGACTGGCGCCAGTGCGTTTGCACCAACTCGTACGCGGACGCCGGCTTGCCGCCCCACACGGCGAAACTTTCCAATGCGGGACGCGATGCGCCCAACTGCCGGAAGACCGGCTGCTGCAGGCTGACGACCCCCTCCACGGGTTCGGCATCGCCCCAGGATTCGAGCGGATCGGCGTCAGGACATTGGAAGCCGGCAAGGTCCGCGGTTTCATCCCTGTGGCAGTTTAGGCTGACGACGAGAGGAATCTGCTTGATCGCGCCCGATAAAGCCTCCGTCAGGGGGAGATCGGCGGCCGGATTCAGGCCATGCACGAACAGCGCGGACACCTGACCCGCGTTGATCTCCTTGAGCAGCGCAGCCAAGGCGCGGTCGCTGCCCCGCCGCTGCAGTGAAGGCCGATCCAGATCCAGCGTCTTGCCGTAATTCCCCAATAGATAATTGGCATAAACGCATAAACGCTGGGCCGCAACATCCGCGAGCCCGCACAGAACCAGGCTTCTTTCGCGCGAACTCCAGAGCCTTTCGGCGAGCGCATCCAACTGGCTTCCCAAGAGCGAGGCGGCCCGGTCCGACCCGGCTGGAACCGGGGCGCCTGCCCGCGCGGCAAGGCGGGTTGTCAACCCTTCCAGAGCGTATGAGATTTCACTCGGGGCCAGGCGGATACGCTCATCGGCTTTGGTCCCGGTCAATGACATTCGCGACTCGACTTGCGTGTGCCAGGCGGATGGTTCGGGCCGTCCATTCTCCCGCCTACCCTCGAAGTAGGCCCTCGTAAAGCCTGTGGGAGCAATCCAAGTACCGAGGAAATCGGCATCGAACGAAGCGACAACCGGGGCCTTGTCGAAATGCATTTGGGGCAGCAGGCGGGCGCCGAAAACCTCCTCATGCGCGTCGAGCAGGGCAGAAATGGAGAGTGGATCGAAGACAACGTGACGAGCGTTTTCGAACGTTCCAGCAAAGGAACGGATCTGATGCAAAAGAGCCGGACTTGTCAGCGTCGCCGTAAGCACCCGTACCGCGCCCTTCTGGCGCCGGACTCGATCCAGTTCATCACGGATGGCCCGGTCCACTTGCTCCCATGATGTCTCCTTGCCGGATGCCAGCGGATAGCGCAGCCGATGGCGGTCATACAAACTCAGAATTGAGGCCTGCCCAACCGCGCACAGTCCGCCGCGGGAGAGAGGATGCTCGGGATTACCTTCGAGTTTGACGGGCCGCCCATCGCGGACTTTGGCTACAACTCCACAACCGGCGGCGCAGCCTACGCATACCGTCGCATACTCCTTCGAACGTCCAGGGGAATAGTCATCCGGCTGCGTGGGCAGCGGAGTGGCCGTCTGGACAGGTGCGCGGCCGCACGCGGTTATCGCCGAACCAGACAGGATGAAGCCCGCGGCCCGCAAGAAATCGCGCCGGCCGGGCGCTTCGACGTGCCGCAGAGGGGTGTCGTCGAATTCGCCCTGACCATGGGCCTCGTCCACGGACTGATCCGCCAGTTCATCAAGACTCCGCCAATAAAACGGTTTGGGGGCAATCATCGACGGGATCTCCTCAGTAGTGACACGTGGAGCAGTCGATGGAGGCGTTGACACGTCTGCCTTCGACTCCCTTCTCGTTGGCCTCGCGATGGCAGTTTACGCACCAGCCCATGCTGAGGCTTGCAAACTGGCGCATCCGCTCCATGGTTTCCACTGGCCCATGGCATGTTTGGCAAACGACCCCGGCGGCGACATGGGCGCGATGGTCGAAGTACACGAAGTCCGGCAGATTGTGAACCCTGACCCAGGAAATGCTCTGTGTGATTGAGTCCGCTCTGATTTCTCCGTCCGGACGAAGGCCAATCGCTCCATAAAACTTCGCCAACTCCGTCGAAGTCACGACGCGAGGTTTCCGGTCCTCCGCTTCGGCCAACTCGTCTTCCTGCCGCACGGCCCCGAAAGCAGCCCTTACTTGTGAGTGGCAGTTCAGACAGATGTTGGCCGGCGGAATGCCCGCGTGCCTGCTTTGTGTTGCATTGAAATGACAGTACAAGCACTCAATATTCAATTCACCCGCGTGTAAGCGGTGAGAGTAGGAAACCGGCTGGCGCGGTTCATAGCCCTGCTGATTTCCGGGAAGCCGGGCAGAGCTGAACTTGCCCGCGAACAGAATCAGACTGAACAGCAATCCCACGCCGAAGATGGCGGACAAAACCCGGTTGCTCATGCGGCGCCTCCAGATTGCCTGCCTTTTGCCGGCTCGCACTCCCGTTCTTCCTGATGGCGCTCCGAGTTCGCATCGAAGTACTTCAGAAACCAGGCCGCGGTCATCGAGGCGAGGCAAAGATAGATAAAGACGATGAAGCCGATCGCGTATCCACGCTCACCAAGGTCGCTGACAGCAAAGCCCATGGCGGGTGGAATTACGAATCCGCCGAGCGCGCCGAGGCCTCCAATCCAACCCACTGCGCCGCCAACCGCCTGTGGAACGGCCTGCGGAGCCAGTTTGAAGACAGCGGCATTGCTGATCCCCATCCCGGAGCCGAGCAGGACACTGCCGGGAATTGCCAACTCGTAATGATTCGCATTCACCATGACAAGAGCGCCCGCCATCATGATCAGCAGTCCGAGAACCGCCGTATTCTCACCGCCCTCACGAAGCCGGTCGGACATGACGCCTCCGGCGATGCGAATGGACGATGTCAGCAGCGAAAAAAGGGCAGTCAACATTCCGGCGTGGATCGGAGTGAGGCTAAAGAACTGGGTCCAGTAAGTAGGAAACCACGCAGTCAGCGCGATGAAGCCGCCAAACGTGGTGAAGTACATCAGCACAAGGGCCCACGTCTGCCAATTCCGGCCGGACTGGACAAGGCTCTGTTTCATGCCCCCGCCAGGGAACAACTCCTGCCCCATTGATCGTGCCGCAGCCTGGGCTTCTTCCCGTCCAACACCTTTCTGCCGTAGCTGGAAGTACCAGGCGTTGGTTCCCGCGTACCAATAAAACGCTGTACCCACGAGCAGCAGAGCCAGCCAACAGGCATAGGACCATGCCAATCCCAGATAAACGAGGGCAAACGGAATTAGCAGAGAGAAGACGCCCGGCGCCAGATTACCGATGCCTGCGAACAGCGCCAGTGCGAGCCCCTGACCGGCTTTCGGATACCAATAGGCGACTTGGCCGGCGCCCACCGAAAAGGCCGCGATTCCGCATCCGCTCAAAAGCGCCAGGAGGAGAATAACGGGGTACATGCCCGCGCTAACTTGCGAAGGGTAGAGTAGGGCCACAACGGTGAGCAAGCCGGCCATCCCGCAAATTGATAGGCCGAGAAGCGTCAGGAAGGGCTTTCTGCCCCCGGATGTGTCCACCCAGGCCGAGAAGGGAATCCGCAGGAGCGCCCCTGATAAGGAAGGCATCGCGATCAGGAAACCGACCTGCAGAGGTGAGAGGCTCATCGCTTCGCGAAAGCCCGAGGCGGTGGAGCCGAACAGGGCAACCGCGGCGAATCCGACGAAGAAGCCGGCCGTAGCGCCAATCAGCCCTCGCTGCGGGTTGCCCTTGAACTCCTGCATCCGGTAGTCCCTCAATCCGATTTACGCTCCGGCCGGCGGCCTGTACCAACGCACGACCTGGGGCTTACGCCACAGGTACGGGTTCGGGATGACGAGGATGTGAACCAGCCGCGTGAAGGGAAATAGCAGAATCAGCAGGTAAGCGTTCACGATGTGCAGCTTCACGGACCCGGGCAGCGGCGTGATGTAGGAAAGATCCGGACTGAACCGCAGAAGCGACCACAAGTATGGTGAGGCTGAGGTGGCGAACCATGAGGAACCCCACGGATAGCGAATGGCCACTTCAATCCCGGTGAGGATCTGATAGAGGAGCAGCGCGAGCAGAACCCAATCCAGTGGGGTTGTCACCCGCCGGATTTTGGCCACGCTGGCCCGCCGGATCATTGCCGCGATCAGACCCACGGCGGCGAGGATTGCGAAAACCAGCGCCGAACCCTCCAGAATGTAGAGCCGCAACGGCTTGCTGTTCCACCAGAGAACCTCCCGCGGAATTAGAAAGGCCACGATGTGTCCAGCCAGTACGACGAGGATCCCGTAGTGAAGGGGCACGAGACCCCAAAAATGTTGTTGGTTCTCCAGGAACTGCGAGGAAAGGCTGGAATAAGTAAACTTCCTGTTGCGATATCTCTCGATCGTCACGAAGAAGAAGGTGAAGAAAGCCACATACGGCAACGCCAGAAAAAAGAATTGATCCAGGTAATGGCTTGCGCTATTCATGGGCTGCCTCCCCGGCTGACGGAATGCAGGCGTTTTCAGGAAGACATGCGGCTGTCGCGTTCAGAAGGTGGATAAACGGATTCCCGTCCTGCTTCACATTCGACCGGATCTTCAAGAGCGCAGGAGAAAGGAACTCCCGGACGAACGCCGCCGCCTCGCTTTCCGTCATCTCGGCGACAAGTCTCAATACGAGCGGCAGATGGTCGGGAAGCTCGAAGCGCTCGACGATGCCATACTGCCGGTGGCTGGCCTTTAGCTTGACCAGGAATTCGCCGCGCGCATAGTCCTCGCCGAACAGGTGCCATCCGATGTCCAACGCGCAATCCGGATTCATGTCAAAAAGCCGGATGAAGGATTCTTCGAGGCTGGCGAGCGGGCATCCGGTGATTTGCTGAACGAATGCCGTCATTTCAGCCAGAGCCGCGTCAGGACTGGCGGCAGCTGCCCGCGCGACATGCTCATGGTAGCTGCTGTCCGGATATTCAAAGAGCGGGGCCATGAGCCGGAAGACATCGCGCTGAATCGAGAGAATCATAGCCCCCTCCTCGGACCGGTCAGGAATCCGAATCCGGTACTCTGTTTGTGCTCGAGCGGGTCGGCCAGCATTTCGATGGCCTCCTCGCGATGCATGGGCGGGATGACGAAGCGGTCGTCGAACGTGCACAGGGAGGTCAGGCGGTAGATCGCTTCGGCTTCCTCAGGCGAACAGTCGGCCTGCGCCAGCATTTCTGCTGCTTCAGCGTGGGTGACGTCGCCTACGGTCAGCGCCCTCCGGTACCAGCGCACCGCCTTCTGTTTGCGCAGGGCGTACCGTACTTTGCCTTCGTTGCCCGCACCAAGCAAGTTGGCCAGAAAGCGGGTTGGAACGCGCGCCTCTTCGATGTCGTGGAAGAGGCCGCCGCTCACATTCTTCACCGTGCCGCTGTCCAGATCCGCCATCACGGGCGCCATCGGCGGCACATAGAAAAGCATGGGCAAGGTCCTGAATTCGATGTGTGGAGGCAGCGCGATTTTCCATTCCTTGACGAATTTATAGACCGGCGAGCGCTGGGCGGACTCAATCACAGAGTCATGGATGCCGCCTGATCGCGCAGCCGCGATAACGGCCGGGTCATGAGGATCGAGGATGAGCGACCGCTGCGCTTCCACCAACTCCTCAGCGGGCCTCTTGGCGACCTCTTCGATGCGGGAGGCGTCATACAACAGCACGCCCAGATAGCGGATGCGCCCAACGCAGGAGTGGAAGCACGCCGGCGCCTGGCCCGTCTCCAGGCGCGGGTAGCACAGGATGCATTTTTCCGACTTGTCTGTGGACCAGTTGAAGAAAGTCTTCTTGTAGGGGCACGCGGCAACACAAGCGCGCCAGGCCCGGCACCGGTTTTGGTCAAGCAGCACGATCCCGTCTTCGCCGCGCTTGTACAAAGCGCCGGAAGGACATGAAGCCACGCATGAGGGATTCAGGCAGTGATTGCAGATCCGCGGGAAATAGAAAAACACCAGCCGCTCGACGGCAAACAGTTGCTGCCGTTGCTGCTCAGTTAATCCTCTGAGATTTGGGTCGTTTTCTGCATAGATAGGCGAGCCGCCAAGGTCGTCGTCCCAGTTAGGGCCCGCTTTGATGTTGATCAACTCGCCCGTCACCATGGAGATCGGCACAGCTGTAGGCTGGTCCGGCCCCTCTGGCGCGTTGAACAGGTGTTGATAATCGTAAGTCCATGGCTCGTAGTAGTCGTCCATGGTCGGCATGTTCGGATGATGGAAAATATTGAAGACCGTTTTCGTCTTGCTGGTCGATTTCAGCCGCAGGTTCCCATCTTCGCAGGCCCAACCGCCGTTATACTTTTCCTGGTCTTCCCACGCGGTGGGAAACCCCGTGCCGGGCTTCGTTTCTACATTGTTCCACCACATGTATTCCGCGCCCTTGCGATCGGTCCAGATGTTCTTGCAGGCAATGCTGCAGGTATGGCATCCGATGCACTTGTCGAGGTGAAAGACCATCGAAACTTGACTTCTGACATTCATGCCCGGTCTCCTCTACCACTTCAATTCGGGCAAGCGGCGCACCAGAACGTGTGTGTCCCGGTTGCAGCCCGTGGGGCCCCAATAGTTGAAATGAAATGTGAACTGTCCGTAGCCGCCGACCATCAGATTCGGCTTCAAACGGATCCGGGTGAGGCTGTTGTGCCCCCCCGCCCGGCGGTAGTTTCTCAACGGCGACTTCGGCACTGAATAGGTGCGTTCAGGCGAATGGTACTGGATACAAACCCCGCGGGGAATTCGGGCGCTAACCGCGGCGCGGGTGACTACCACGCCGTGATCGTTGTGCACCTCCACCCAGTCGTTGTCGGCGATCCCGATCTCCTCCGCGTCGTGGTCGTTCATCCAGAACGGTTCGACGCCCCTGGATAGGGTGGTCATCCGCTGGTTGTCGCCGTAGGTGGAGTGGATGTGCCACTTCCCATGCGGTGTTAAGTAGTTCAACATCTTCGTCGGGCCGGCTTCTTCACTGACGCGAAGATCGGCGTAGTCTTTGGGCAGTGGCCTGGGCTTATAGGTCACCAGGTGTTCGCCGAATTGGATGTAGCCGGGATGATCGAGGTAGAAGTGCTGCCGCCCGGTGAGTGTCCTCCACGGGACCAGCGCCTCGACATTGTAAGTGAAGGGAGAATACGCCCGGCCGTTCTCAATGAGTCCCGACCACATGGGACTGTTGACAAAGCGATGAATCCTGGACTGAATTTCCTTGTAGGAAACCCGCACGCCGCGATTCTTCTCCGCCAAATGTACAAGCGGAAGCCCGACCCGTTCTTGTATCTCTTCGTACGAACGGTAGGCCAGTTCTCCGTTGGTCACGGAGGCAAACCTGAGGATCGTGTCACAAACCTGCTCATCGTCCAGCAGGGATGGGTACTTCGAGCCATTCCATTCAACACACGGCTTCGTCCGGAGAGCCTCTTCGTACACGTCCTCGACTTGGTAATGGGTGCCGTGCGCCCCCAGTCCGTTCTTGGGCACCATCGGGCCGAATGAAATGTACTGGTTGTGCAGGTTCTTGTAATCGCGACGGACCACGCGCAGCCCGGGCATGGTCTTGCCCGGGATCGCTTCCACCTCGCCGTTCATCCACTCGCGGATGGCCGGTTGCGCGACTTCGGCGGCCGTATCGTGAGCCAGTGGCGTCGCAACCAGGTCCTCCACCTCGTCCGGGAAGTGGCGCGCGGCCATCTCCGAAAACTTCTTTGAGATGGTCCGGAAAATCTGCCAGTCGCTCTTTGACTGCCAGCAGGGCGGAACCGCGGCTGATAACGGGTGGATGAAGCTATGAAGGTCGGTCGAGTTCAGGTCGGCTTTTTCGTACCAGGAGGCCGCCGGCAGCACGATGTCGGAGTAGAGCGCCGACGTATCCATGCGGAAGTTGAGATCGACCACCAGGTCCATCTTGCCCTGCGGCGCCGTCTTGTGAAACTCCACATCGTGCACCGATCCTTCCGCGATGTCCGGAGCAATGGCATTGTCGTGCGTGCCCAGGTAATGCCGCAGGAAGTACTCGTGCCCCTTTGAACTCGACATCAACGCATTGCCCCTCCAGATGAACCAGACACGCGGCCAGTTTTCCGGGGCGTCGGGGTCTTCGACGGAGAATCGCAGCCTCTTGGATTTCAACTGGCTGACAGCATGCTGAACGATCTCGTCGTCTGTCCGCGCCCCCTGCGCCCGGGCGTCTTTCGCCACTTCCAGGGGGCTCTTGTTGAACTGCGGATAGAACGGAAGCCATCCGTTGCGCACCGCCTGCGCCTGCACGTCCGCCGTGTGGGTCCCGCGCAAGTCCCGGATCAATGGATCCTGGGGCATGCTGTGGTAGTCGGCGTAGTCCCTTTCGTACCGCCATTGATCGGTGTGGATGTAGTGCCAGCTCGGCGCGTTCTGAAGTCTCGAGGGAGGGTACCAGTCCTTGCCGAAAGCAATAGCCGACCATGGCTCTCCCGGCGCCAGCTTTTCCTGGCCGACATAGTGGGCGAGCCCGCCGCCATTCACGCCGACACAGCCGCAAAGCATCAATGCGCTGATCGCCGAGCGGTACATGAGATTGTTGTGATACCAGTGGTTGATTCCAGCGCCAATGATCACAGTGCACTTGCCATTCGTCAGGCGCGCCGTTTCGCCCCACTCACGAGCAAACCGGATCAGCGTGTCGCGGCTCATGCCCGTGTATTTCTCCGACCAGGCCGGCGTAAACGGCGCGTTCTCATCGTCGTACCCGGCGGGGTACTCTCCCGGAAGGCCGCGCCCAACTCCATGCTGCGCCATCGTCAGGTCATAGACGGTGGCCACCAGGACTGGCCGGCCGTCAGCAGTCGCTAAACTCCGGACAGGTACGCCGCGGCGTCTCTGCGTGCCGGCGCCGAAATCATCGAACTGAACCTGCACCACCTGATCGTGGCCTTCGAGGAACGTCAAGGCGGGCTGGATATCGCTGCCGGTCGCTCCGTCTTTCAGCTGGAGGTTCCATTTCCCTTTTTCTTTCGACCAGCGATAACCAATGCTGCCCATGGGCATCTTTGGGACAGATTCCGCCTCGTCCCACATCAGGAACTGCCAGTCTCCGTTTTCCACGCCGGAGTAGGCCGCCAGCCGGTTCGCCCTCAGCAGTTGGCCGGCGTGGTACACCCCGTCGCGCTCGACGATCTCGACGAGCAGCGGGCTGTCGGTGTATTTTTTCGAATAATCAAGAAAATATGGGATCTTCTGCTCGTGGTGGAACTCTGCGAGAAGGACGTGACAGACCGCCATCCACCACGCCCCGTCCTGTCCGGCGTTCATCGGTACCCACTCGTCGGCATATTTCGCGACCTGGTTAAAGTCCGGCGCGAACACCCACATCTTTGTGCCGTTGTGGCGGGCCTCCGCGGCGAAATGGCAGTCCGGCGTGCGGGTCATGTTCAGGTTGGAGCCCATCACCGCCAGCAGTTTGGCGTTGTACCAGTCGGCCGACTCGTGGACATCGGTTTGCTCGCCCCACACTTCGGGAGACGCCGGAGGAAGATCGCAGTACCAGTCGTAAAACGACAGGGCGACGCCGCCCATCAACTGCAACATCCGGGCGCCCGAGGCGTAGCTGATCATCGACATGGCCGGAATCGGAGAAAAACCCGCGATCCGGTCCGGGCCGTACTCCTGAATCGTATGGATCAGCGAAGCCGAGATTAGTTCGACGGCCGTATCCCAGTCCAGGCGGCGGAAGCCGCCCTTGCCCCGCGCTTTCTGCCATCGCGCCCGCTTTTCGGGATTCGAGACGAGCGCATTCCACGCCGCCACGGGATCCTCATGCTCCGCTCGCGCCTCCCGCCAGAGATCAAGCAACGCACCCCGGACGTACGGGTATTTCACGCGCAACGGGCTATAGAGGTACCAGGAGTAGGAGATGCCGCGCTGGCAGCCCCGCGGTTCGTAAGGCGGCAGCCCGCTTTCGAGGCTTGGATAGTCCAGCCCCTGCATCTCCCAGGTGACGATTCCGTCCTTCACGTAGATCTGCCAGGTACAACCCCCGGTGCAATTCACACCGTGCGTGCTCCGGACGATCTTGTCGTGCTGCCACCGGTTCCGGTAGAACTGCTCCCAACTCCGAAGCGCGGGGTCGGTCTCGTCTTTAATCCAGGTCAATGTGCCGTTGGGCTTCACTCTTCACCTCTCCCTGTACTTGTCAGCACGAGCTGCTTCCGTACCGTCCGGAAGCGCATTCTCCACGCAAGGTCGAAAACAACAAGCATGAGCCCGGCTCCGCCAAGCCCAATCAGAAGAAAAATGAGCGGGCCGGCGGACATGTCCTCCCCTCCTCCAGAGGCCTGGGCTTCGAGATAGGCGACGATGGGAACGATCTCCTCCGAGGCAATGGGGTGATTCTTGAAAATCGGCGCCATCGTGGCCGTTGCCGGCGCCGAAAGCCAGGCGGCCAGGTTCTTTCTCCCCTCCAGTCGCTCGAAGACCCTGGAGAGGTCCGGGCCCAACCTCCCGCCGCTCAATCCGCCAAGATCCTTAGCAGTGTGACAGCCAATACACGCTGGGCCACCGTTTCTGAGCGGCTGCACACCCATGAACAGTCCGCGGCCCCCCTGAACATCGGCTGTGGTAAATGGCCGGTCAGTGATCTGCAACCCCTTGAATTGAGACTCCTCCAACTCGGACTCCGCGGCGATTAGATCTAGTAAAGCCTGGGCACGAGCAGCGGACATTCCGGAGAATTGAGGCATCACCACTCCGCGCGACTCCTGCAGAAGCTTCAACGCATAGGGATCCCCCCGGTCAATCATCGCCTGCGGATTGACGATGAACCTAACCAGCCAGTCCCTTTCCGCGCGGCCCGAAACCCCCTTCAGATCAGGCCCAGTCAGCCGGCCTCCGCCAATGGTGTGGCAACTGACACAGTTCTGGCGGAAGTCTGCCGCGGTATCTTGTCCCCGGGCTACAGGGCCGCCCGTCCAGAGGAACAAGCCAAGGAAAGCCACAAGCACCCCGCGCTCCCGTCGGCCAACTGCGTTCATCGTGCGCCTGCTCCTTCCTGCAGTTCAATTCCCGTTGATTTTGACTAGCTCCCTACGCCCACCACCGGGCGGCACGAAATCGGCGATCGTCGTCGATTCCATGAATTCGTTGTAAGCGGCCCGGACGCGGGCCCAGGCCTCGTGAGCCGGACACTGATAGGCTTCGTCACACTCCCGGCCGCTGCTCAGGAAACATCGCTGCTTCCAACGCTGACGGTCGAACAATTCGACCACTTCGCAGAGTCTGATACCCGCAGCTTGCCTCCGCAGGCGGTATCCGCCGCCGCAGCCTCGCGTCGCGTCAATCAAACCCGCAAGACTCATGGTCGACAGGATCTTCGACAGGTAGTTCGCTGGAATGCCTGTCGCAGTCGCCAACTGTTTTCCGCGAATGGCCTTGCCGTGAGAAATGGTTGCCATCTCCACCAGCGCTCGCAAAGCATGCTCTGCCGTTGTTGAGACCATTGTAGAGTTCTTCATGAAGAACTACACTACTTGACAGCTCGTGTCAAGCCCAAAGCCGGGATTATTTGCACTGGCTACCCGGGCGATGTCCACGCCGGCGCCGCAGGTCGCAGACGTCAGCATCGATCCTCAAGCACGGCTCTGCTCGAGAGCAAGTTGGGCGGAGTGGATTCCTTCGGTGCGTGCTGGCCGTGACCAGAGTCACATCACTTCGAGCTGTTGAGGCGTAACATGACAATCATGAGTGAAAACATTGCTACTTTGTCCAGTAAGACCATTTCAGAGATAGCCGCACGCTCTCTCGGCGCGGTCCGTGTTTTCGAACGGCTTGGGATCGACTATTGCTGCGGCGGCAAGCGGCCGGTGGAGGATGCATGCCAGGAACTTGGTATTGATTCGTCGGCCGTTCTTGCGGAGTTGGAAGCTGCGGTT
>CAADGY010000267.1 GCA_900696665.1 uncultured Acidobacteriota bacterium | reverse complement strand
TGGTAAACCAAAGCCGTCCGTCGTGGGTTCTGCCGCTGGTGGGCTGATGACCTCCCCGGCATTCGAGGCTCGGCATACCATCCGCCTCGCCGTAGGCGACATAGTTCACCTTGCGGATTCGGCCTTCGGACCGCTCATCCAGATCCTTTTTCGATACACGGTAGATACCGCCCCCGCCTCCGATCCACAGGTTGTTGTAGGCGTCTTCCTGAATCTGGTAAGCGCCATCGTCGAATAGTCCGTCGGAGAAGCCAAAACACCGGATTGTGCCGTTCTTCCAGCGGCAGAAGCCATCCTCCATGGTGCCGATCCAGATGTTGCCCTCGCGGTCCTCGTAGAGAGAGTAGATATCTTTGCTCGCCAGTCCATCCGCAGTTGTGAGCGACGTAATCCCGCCGTCCTTCAGACGGTTGACACCTCCCTGGGAAGTTGCCAGCCAAACCGAGCCGTCACGGCTCTCGATCATCGCGCGAATGAAGTCGCTGGCCAGTCCGTCTTTCGAAGTGATGCGGCTGAGGACGCCGCCTTTCAGGCGCAAGAGACCCATGCGGGTTCCAATGTACAGAGTGCCGTCAGACGCGGGTAGCAGAGACGTAGTCACCTGTCTTGGCAGGCCCGGGTGATTGATCGAAATCACCCGGATTTCTCCATCTCGCAATCGATAGACCTGATTCCACGAGCCGGCCCAAATACTCCCGTCACGGTCCTCGGCAAGGGAACGGACGTTGACCCGCGACATGGTCCCGGCGACACTCCGGAAGCGGCCGCCATCCAAAAGATTCAGCCCCACATCCGCTCCCACCCAGACCCGGCCTTTGCTATCCGCAAGAATGGATTTCACCGAATTGTTGGATAGGCCGTGCCGTCGGGTGAATGAGAGGAATTTTGCCTGATTAAACCGGTAGAGCCCGTAATTTCGCGTGCCGACCCAGATATTATTCTCGCGATCCGCCGCCAGTGCGATCACTTCATTATCCGTTCCGCCGTCCTCGAGAGGGAAGGTGGTGAAGCGGCCGTCCTTCCATCGCACCAGTTGCCCCCACATGCCCGCCCAGATGCCGCCTTCCATGTCCTGCTGAATTGCATTCACCTCGGTGAACAACGACTCGCGAGCGAAGCGGTACTTGTCAAAGTGGCTGCCGTCGTATCGAAGCAGCGCTCCCGCCGTTCCGAGCCAGATGGCGCCGGTGCGGTCCTCGTAGATTTGGTTAAACCGGAAATGTCCCGCGTCTTCAACCGGCGTGAACGCCTTGGACGCGGCAAGGCGGTGATCGAAGCGCAGCAATCGCGACTTTGTGGTTCCGATCCAGAGTCCGCCGTTCCGGTCTTCCTGAAATGCGGAGACGAGTTCGTCAAGCACCCTTTGATCCGGCAGCAGTACGGTTGCGTTCGCTCCTCGTAACGCCACCAGCTGGTTCGCGGTACGTATCAGCACATCGCCGTGGCGGCTTCTTTGAATCGAAGAAATCCACTGATTCTGCAGCCCAGCGGCAACCGGCAAGGCGCTGAACCTGCCCTCCCTGTAGCGGGTGACTCCGCCTCGCTCTCCTCCGATCCACAGCGTTCCGTCCGCCGTCTCGCACAGCGCGTACACCGAACTGTCCGCCAGTCCTTCCAGTTGTGCACGATTGAAGACGGTAAACCGGACGCCGTCAAAACGCACCAGTCCGCGCTTGGTCCCGATCCAGATGTAACCATCGCGGGTTTGAACGATGGCGTGCACCGTGTTGGACGGCAGACCCTGCTCGGACTGCCAGTGTGTCTGGAGCCAATCGGCGGCGAACGCGGCGCATGGCAGCAAAGGGACGCAGAACAGAATCGTCAAGAGGCGCCAGATTCGGCCGGTGCTGATGATCCGGTTCATGATTGACACTCATTCTAACGCCGATCTCTTCGCGGGCGCGATACCTATCCAAAAGTAGAGGTCCCCGACTATCCCACGGGAGGTTGTCGGGTCTTCGATGCCACCGTATACTCCTCGATACGGTACGGCGGCCTGCCTGCGGCACTCTTGGCCCGCCGGTCGCGAAGGAGGCCCCAATGCGGAATTTCAGAACTCTCACACACAGCAGCATCCTGGTACTTACCTTGTTGATCGCCTTAGCGTCGCCCCGGCTTGGAGCTCAGTTCACCACGGCGAGCCTGGGCGGCACGGTTTCCGATAGTACGGCGAGTGTGATTGCCGGGGCGGTGGTGACACTGCGTAACGTTGATACCGGGCTCACGGTCACGCGGAGCACCGATGCCGCCGGACTATACCTGTTCTCCCGCATCCCGGTCGGCAGTTACGAACTCACCGTGGAGAGTGCCGGATTCACCACGTACGTGCAATCGGGCATTACGCTCACTGTCAACCAGGTCGCGACGCAGGACGTTCTGATGAAGGTGGGCCAGGTGACGGAAAAGCTGACGGTGGAAGCGCAGGCGGAGCTCATCACCACGAGGACGGCGACCGCAGGCCAGTTGATTGACCAGCGGCGTGTGGTGGATCTTCCGCTGAATGGCCGCAGCGCGCAATCCCTGTTGTATCTGGCTCCCGGTACGGTCGACCTGACCTCCCGTTACTGCAACGTGGACTGTCACGGAGGCGTTTACCCCAGCTCAGCTGAGTCCGCCGTGAACGGATCCGGACCTGGACAGGTGAACTACCAACTGGACGGCACCAGCCACAACGATACGTATCTGAACATCAACCAGCCGTTCCCGAATCCCGACTCCATTCAGGAATTCAACCTGCAGTCCAGCAGCTTTACGGCGGAGTACGGCAACGCGGCAGGCGGCGTAGTCAACATCGTCACCAAATCGGGAACCAACGAGGTTCACGGCACCTTGTTTCACTTCCTTCGCAACGGCGCCATGAACGCCAGGAACTTCTTCGCACCGAAACACGATGAGCTGAAGCGCAATCAGTTCGGCGGCAGCATCGGCGGACCCATCCTGAAGGACAAGCTCTTCTATTTCGGAACCTATCAGGGTACCGATATCCGCAGCACCGCCGAGGGCCGAATCCAGTTTGTACCGACAGCGGCGCAGCGGCAGGGCGACTTTTCCGCGGTGTCCAGGCAACTCAACGATCCGGTATCGCGCCAGCCATTCCCGGGAAACCGCATACCGGCCAGCAGGCTGAGTCCGGTTTCCGCTTTCGTATTGAAGGGGATTCCGCTGCCGAACGGTCCCGATGGCCAACTGACATTCCCCGGTGCACCGTTGCGCGAGACCGAACAGCAGTACATGGGCAAGGTCGACTTCAATAGCGGCCGCAGCCAGACCAATGCCAGGTACTTCTTCACTGACTTCGAGCGTCCTCCCGCCCTCACCAACGGCAACCTGCTGGTAATCCGGAGCGGCAACGTGGTCCGTGTTCAGAACATCTCCGTCAACAACAGCTTCACCGTGTCTCCCGTTTTTCTGCTCAACACGTCGATCGGCTGGAGTTCGCAAACCGGAGGCAGCCGCGGGTCCGCTCCATTCGGATTTGCCGAAGCCGGGGCGAAGATCGTTGGTCCGGAGAGCATTGCGGCCTTGAATTCGCCGCCGCACCTGTTTACGACCGTCACCGGCGGTTTCACCATCGCCTCCGGACACGACGGCGATTTCGACCGCGGCGACCTGACCCTTCGCGAGGTGGTGACCAAGATTGCCGGAACTCACGAACTCCACTTCGGGGGCGAGGCGGTCCGGCTGATCAATCCGATTTCGAATACCACGCAGATGGGGTCGAGGACCACTTTTAACGGCCAGTTGTCCGGAAATGGCCTGTCGGATTTCGTCCTGGGACGCGCCTCGCTGTTGACGCAGGGCGGCGGCGAATTCAAGGACCTAGTGGGCGTGAAATGGGGCTTCTTCTTCCAGGACAACTGGCGCATGACTCAGCGTTTGAGTTTAAACCTGGGCGTGCGATGGGATCCCTACCTGCCCTATTACGACCGGCAGGGAAGAGTGGTGTGTTTCAACGGCAATGCGACGAGCCGTTCCCAACGGTTTCCCAACGCGCCGCTAGGTCTGCTTTACGGAGGCGACAACGCCGACCCGGGCTGTCCGGTCGGCGGTTCGGTCGCGGATTGGGGGAACCTGGCTCCGCGCATCGGTTTCGCTTACCGGCTGACGAACCGCGGCACGACGGTGCTCCGAGGCGGCGCAGGCTACTTCTACACACCCATCGACAGCTCCGAGATGAACGCCTTCACCAACACGGCTCCGTTTGGCGGACAATTCAGCCTGAACGACGTCGATATTGCCGATCCGTATGGCAGCAAAGGGCTCCAGAATCCGTTTCCGGCCAACTACGGGCACGTACTGGCGGGTTCCGATTTCGTATTCTCGCCGGTCAACGACATCCGCTGGTACTTTACGAACGACTTTCAGACGCCTCTGCTGACCACCTGGAACATGCGCCTGGAGCACCAGTTCCAATCGAACCTGCTGGTAGGTGCAGCGTACGTCGGCAACAAAGGCACCTATCTTCGTGTCCGTGTGCAGGAGAATCCCGCCATCTACATTCCGGGAACCGACAGCAACGGCAACCCCCTTTCCACTGTCGGCAATACGGCACAGCGGCGCGTTTACCGGAATTTCGGGGTGATCCGGCGGATTGATTCCGGGGGCAACTCCCAGCATCACGGGCTGCAGCTCAACGTCGAGAAGCGTTATTCGCGAGGCTTTTCCTTCCTGGCGAACTACACGTGGTCCAAGACGACAGACAACCTCAGTTCGGCAAACCCGTTCAGCCGGCGCCTGGAGCATGCCGTATCGGCGGACAATGTTCCCCAGGTATTCAAGCTTTCCAACATCTATCAGTTTCCGCAGACCCGGTTTAAGGGCGTGGCCGGCAAGTTCATCAACGGCTGGTCAGCGAATTCCATCGTGCTCTGGCAGAGCGGATTTCCGATGAGCATCGCCAGCGGACGTGACAACTCGTTCACCGGCGTCCGCGAGGACCGCGCGGATTTCCTCGGAGGCAATCCACGTTTCACTGGCCTCTCTCATGCGCAGCAGATCCAGCGCTTTTTCGACACCTCTCTGTTTGCGTTCAACGCACCCGGCACTTTCGGCAACTCCGGACGCGGCATCCTGCGCGGCCCCAGCACGTTCAACTGCGACATCTCGGTTCTGAAGGACACCAACATCACCGAGAGGATCCGGACTCAGATCCGCGGCGAGTTCTTTAACGCCTTCAATACCGTGCGGTTCAACAATCCGAATACAAATCTTTCGGCAGCCCAGTTCGGACGCATCACGTCGGCTCGCGATCCGAGAATCCTCCAGATCGCGCTGAAGCTGCTGTTCTGATTCGCTGCTGACAATCGGTGATAAGCTCGGGACCGCCAGACCATGCAACAGAACCTTGTTACACTCCGCACCCTGCTGTCTTTCCTGCTCGCCGGCGCCGGGACATGTCCAGGCCAGGGGCAGATCAGAGATGAAAGAAACCGGTACATCCCACACACGGATACGCACTTCCGGATGCCGGTCTACAGCAGTCTGGAGTCGTGGAGCAAGCGGAAGGCAGCGCTGAAGGAGCAGATTCTCTCGGCGGCGGGCCTGTTGCCGATGCCGGCGGCAGGGCCCGTCCAGGCAGAGATCTTCGGCCGCATCGAACGAACTGGGCATGGTTTCTCTATCGAAAAAGTTCTGCTGCAGACGATGCCCGGCTACTATGTGGGTGGCAACCTGTACCGGCCTCTCGCCACGGGCAGGAAGTATCCGGCTGTCCTGTACGCACACGGGCATCATCAGTACGGCAGGATTGAGCATCAGCACCGAATTCACTGGACCGTGCAGGACGAGGCCGGGCAGAAGCGCGAGCGCCGTTATCCGGATCAGGTGGCCTGGGCGGCTCCGATGTTTTCGCCTCCCACCATGGCGGCCAATCTGGCCATGCAAGGTTATGTTGTTTTTAGCTGGGACATGGTCGGCTACAACGACACCATTCAAACCACGCACACCTTTGGCGGGGACCGGGAGAAGCTTTGGGGCTTCGGACCTCTCGGTCTCCAGCTATGGAATTCGATCCGGGCCCTGGATTTTGTGGTGTCCCTTCCGGACGTCGATCCCACGCGCATCGGAATGACGGGCGCATCGGGCGGCGGAACGCAAACATTCCTGCTGTCCGCGATTGACGAACGCGTGAAAGCCGCCGCGCCGGTGGTGATGGTGGGCGGAATCATGCAGGGTGGATCGCCTTGCGAGAACGCACCCGGCCTCCGGATCGGCACCTACAACACGGAGATCGCCGCTCTGGTGGCGCCCCGGCCGATGATGATTGTCGGCAGCCCGGTGGACCAGAGCCGCCACACCCTCAGTGAAGACCTTCCGGGGCTTCGCTCCATCTACAAGCTCTACGGTGCGGAAGAAGAAGCCGAGGCGGCGATGGTGGATGCGCCGCACAACTACAACCAGTACAGCCGCGAGGCCGTGTATCAATTCATGGCCCGCCACCTGAAACCGCCGAATGCCAGCGGGAAGATCTCCGAAGTGGCGGTCCGGTTCGACTCGCCGAATACGCTGCTAGCGCTTCACAACCGGACGCTGCCGCCCAACGCGTTGGGCTATGACGCCATATTCGAACAGTGGCGGGAATCGGCGCGGGCGGTTAGCTCCAAACTGACGGACCAGGAACTGAAACGCGTACTCCGGGCAGCGTTGGGCGTCTCCTGGCCGAAGAAGGTGAAGGTGGAAGGTTCCGGCCCGGATATCGTGCTCCATCGGGAGGACTCCGGTGATCGCGTTCCGGCAAAGTGGTTTCCGGGCGGCTCGTCCTCCGTGCTGCTTGTTCACGAAATGGGATCTTCCGCGCCCGCCGCGTTGGAGATGCTGCGAAAGCTGAAGCGGAAGGGGAATTCGGTCCTGTTAATCGACGCCTTTCAGACCGGCGCGGCGATCGAACCCAGGAACTTCACTTACCAGAAGGGCCGTCCGGAAAAAGGCTACTATCTGACCTTCAACAAAAGCGATGATGCAAACCGTGTGCAGGACATCGCAACCGCACTTGCTTTTCTGGCGCAACAGGGCAGCGGCAGCGTCCAGATGAGCGGTATCGGAAAGGGCGCGCTGTGGAGCCTGTTCGCGGCTGCTGTGGCCGAACAGCCGATCGCGTTGTGCGCTCCCGTGGACCCGTTCCAGGGAAGCGACGGCGAATTGATTGAGTCCCTGTTTGTTCCGGGCGTCCAGCGTGCCGGAGGTTTGGACGCGGCGTTGCGTCTGACCAGGAAAGCGCGCGCAGGCTGCAGCGTTCCGCTTGACTGACCGCCAGATTCTTCAGCAACTTTGAATGCGAGAGTGGATATGATTCGCAGAACATTCATGACGAGCATCGGCTCGGCCGCCATCCTTGACCTGATGCCGGCCACCGCGTCCGCCTCGAAGCGGCTCCCGTCGTTCTCGGTTCAGACTTTGACGTCGGGACCGAAGCACCACTTCTTCGGATACTACGGCATCACGCCGTGGAATCGGGCCGGCACCGCCATGGTGTGTCTGGAGAGCGATTTTCAGGATCATCTTCCGAAGCCTCACGAAAAGGCATCCATCGGCCTTGTCGATCCGGCGAGCGGCAAATTCCGCCCGGTTGCGGAGACACACGCCTGGAATCTGCAGCAGGGCACCATGCTGCATTGGAATCCGTTGAATCCCGATACGGAAATCCTCTACAACGATCGCAGGGGCAAGAAGATCATTTCGGTGATTCTCGACATCACGACGGGCCGCAAACGCGAAATGCCGCGCGCGATCAACGGGGTCAGCCGTTCCGGGCGTTATGCGGTCTGCCTGGATTACGGGCGTCTGCGGCGGATGCGTCCGGTGGTCGGCTATGTCGGCGCGGAAGATCCCAACCCGACGGTCGCTCACCCGGACAACGACGGTGTGTTCGTGATGGACCTGGCAACCGGCGAAACACGCCTGATCGTGTCGATCGGCGAGGTCTACCGGCGCCTGGTGAAGAGACATCCGGAGTTGCAGGAACGCCACATGTGGTTCAATCACACCGTGGTCAACAAGAACGACACCCGGCTGTTCTTCCTGGCGCGCTGCTGGACGCCACCGCCCAAGGTCGACCTGGAATCGGCGATGTTCACGATCGGGCTGGATGGATCCGGACTGCGGGAAGTGGTGCCGTTCGGCAGGGGAGTTTCGCATTTCGAATGGAGGAACAACACCCAGATCATCGCGACTTTTCGCATGGACGGTCCGCACAAAGAGCACGTGATGTTCACGGACGGAAAGTCCGATTACGAGGTGATTGGGAAAGACTTCTTCAAGGGCGACGGCCACTGTAGCGTGGCCCCCGACCAGAACTGGATGGTCACAGACGGAGCCCACGCTTCGAAACTCGAGAAGTCGCTTCTGATCTACAATCTCGCTGAGAAGCACGGAGTGGAACTCGGCAGATTCCCCATGGGCGAGAAGAAGTACTTCACCGGCGACGTCCGCTGCGATCTCCACCCGCGCTGGAACAGAACCGGCGACCAGATTTGCATTGACGCGCTGGAACTGGCAAACTGGACACGCCAGTTGCACGTTGCACGGCTGAACTTCTGACCGAGGCACGATGAGCAAATCACTGCACACTGCCGTTGCCGCGATGATCCTGGTGTCCGGAGCATTCGGGGCAGACAAATCGCCGCCGCCGGCCGCCGCCGTTCGTTGGGCGGACCAATTGCTCTCCCGGATGTCGCTCGAAGCGAAAGCGGGTCAGATCGTCTTCGTGGACATGACGGGATCCTACGCGCCGGACACTGACCCCGGATTGCGCAGGACGCTTTCGCTCGTTCGCGACTTCGGAGTGGGGGGCATCGTCCTGTACGGCGGCACTCCCCGCGATGTGGCGGCCCTGACCAACCGCCTGCAGAATGCAGCGAAGGTGCCGCTGCTGGTGGCCGCCGATTTTGAAGGAGGGCCCGGACAGCAGGTGACGGGCGCCACCGAGTTCCCGGCCAATATGGCGTTTGCCGCGATCGGCTCCGAGGACTTGGTCTACCGCGCCGCCCGCGTGGGCGCGCTCGAAGGCCGAGCCATGGGAATCGCTTTGACGTACTCGCCGGTCGTCGACATTCAGACGCAACCGGAGAATCCCGCCGAAAGTGTCAGAAGCTTCGGCGCGGACATTGCGCTTTTAGGCAAACTGGTCCGCTCCTACATCGCCGGTTACAGGGATCACGGAATGCTCACCACGGCAAAGCACTTCCCCGGCCGCGGCGACACCAGCCCCTTACCCGAAGCGCCGTTGTTCCAGAGGATCGACAAACCCGCCGCTGCCGTGGAGTCCGGAGAGATGGCTGCTTTCCGCATGGCGATCGCCGCGGGAGTGCCGTTCGTGATGTCCGAACACATCGCCGTCCCGTCACTTGCCGGCGGCTCCGTTCTGCCGGCGAGCGTCGAGCGGAGGCTGGCGACTGGCTGGCTTCGGGGGAAGCTCGGCTTCGACGGACTGCTGACCACCGACGATCTTTGGTACGACCACGTGGTGGAGCGTTTTGGCGCCGTTGGCGTCGGAGTGAAGGCGCTCCAGGCAGGCCACGATCTGCTGCTGAAGCCCAAAGATGCGGCGGCAATGATCCAAGCCGTCGTGAAAGCCGTCCGGGACGGGCAAGTCAGCGAAGGCCACATCGATCAGGCCGTGCGCAAACTACTCGTCTGGAAGGCCCGGCTGAACCTGCACAAAAACCGGCTGGTCGATGAGTCCAAGGTGACATCGGTGGTAGGTGTAAGGGAGCATCTTGAGCTGGCGCAGCAGGTCGCCGACAAGTCCCTCACGGTGTTGAAAAACGATGGAGTCCTTCCGTTTTCCGCTGCCCCCAGCAAAATCGTCAACATCACGGTTCAAAAACTCGACGTTGATCCGTCCCCCGGCATCCTTGCAGACCGCATGAAAGCGGCCTTTCCCGGTCTCCGCAGTTTTACCATACAGCCTTCCACCGGGCCCGCTATGCACGAAGCTGCTCTTTCCGCCGCCCGAACCGCGGACCTGGTGACCATTTCCCTTTTCGTGCAGCGCGACAAGTTCGGTGACGCTGCTCCATTACGGGAAGCTGACCTGTGGCTGATTGAACAGGTGGTTGCGGCAAGGCCCCGCAAGGTGCTTGCCATGTCGTTCGGAAATCCCTACCTGATTCGCAAGCTGGATGGCGTGCCGGCATTCGCCGTGGGCTACGGTGAGCGCGGCTGGTTTGGAAACCAGACAATCTACGTCGAGTCGCTGATAAGGCTGATCAAAGGGCAAATCGCTCCCGGGGGCAAGCTTCCCGTCAACGTCAGCCCCCGGTTCCGGATAGGAGATGGCATTACGTGGTGATCAGGATTCTGGCCGCGGTTCTGCTGATGGGTCTTCCGCTCGCAGGGCAGAAGCCACCGGTTACGGCGATCCGGTGCGGGCAGTTGTTCGACGGCAAAACGCTTTCTCTCAAACAGAACGTGATTGTTCTGGTGGAAGGGAACCGGATTAAGGATGCGGGCGCGTCTGCGTCCATTCCGGCGGACGCCAAAGTGATCGATCTCAGCGACTCAACGGTGCTGCCCGGCCTGGTGGATGCCCACACGCACACGTTTCTCCACGGGATCGACTATGAGACGGCACTGCTCAAGAAATCGCTGCAGTACCGGGCGATCTGGGCGACTGTGGCCGCGAGGAACATGTTAATGGCCGGATTCACTTCCATTCGCGATCTGGAGACCGAAGGCGCAGAGTACGGCGACGTTGCTGTTCGCGATGCAATTAACGACGGCTTGATCATCGGTCCGCGAATGCAGTGCGCCACCAGAGCCTTGAGCATTACGGGCGGTTATTCGCCGTACGGGTACGCCCCGCACGTCCAGATTCCCAAAGGCGTGCAGATCGCCGACGGAGTCGACGGCGTCCGCAAAGCCGTTCGCGAGCAACTCAGCAATGGCGCCGACGTCATCAAGATCTACATCGATCACCGCCGGCGGGGCGCGCAGGATCCGGATCGTCTAACCGCCTGGCCGACATTTTCTTTTGAGGAAGTCAAAGCGATTGTCGAGGAAGCCTCGCAAGTGGGCGTCAAGGTTGCCGCGCACGTGTACAACAGTGCGCCCGCGCAAACCGCGATCCGTGCGGGTGTCGCCTCGCTCGAGCACGGAATGTACCTCGACGAGACGACGTTCCGCATGATGGCGTCCAAGGGCGTCTACTGGGTGCCGACTCTGATGGCCTACGTGCAGTTCATGGATGACGCGGGCATGGATCCCAAGCGCAAGCGGATCATGGCCGGCACAACGGCACAACACAGAGAGGCGTTTCAACGGGCGCTGAAGACTCCGGTCAAGATCGCATTCGGCACGGACCTCGATGGGCGGCACGGGAACGCAGGCCAGGAACTCGTCTGGATGGTTCGCTACGGGATGCCGCCGCTCGAAGCTCTCCGCTCGGCCACAAGCGTCGCCGCCGAACTGCTCGGCTGGCACGACAGGATCGGAACGATAGAGCCGGGAAAACTCGCCGACATCATCGCAGTCCGCGGAAATCCCCAGCAGGATATCAGCACGATGACCGGCGTCCATTTCGTCATGAAAGACGGGATCGTGTACAAACACTGATTAGGGTGTCATACCTGGTGCCCGGGGCGGGACTTGAACCCGCACTTCCCTTTCGGGAAAAAGGATTTTAAGTCCTTTGCGTCTGCCGGTTTCGCCACCCGGGCACATTGAAAACAAGAACTTTACCACAACCC
>CAADGY010000266.1 GCA_900696665.1 uncultured Acidobacteriota bacterium | reverse complement strand
GGCAGGCGCATCGAGACCGCTGATCTCTTCCAACTCCGCCATGATGGCCGAGATCTCGCCGAAGAAACGCCTTTTCTCGGCCTGGTTTCCCGGAGCCGGCACAGCTCTTGCGGTGCATGCGAACACCAGTACCGCAATAGTACAGATTTGTTTTCGGTTTAGACCCACTTGCTTTAGAGTATAAACCGGGGTGTTGAACCAGCCGCGTGCGGCAAACCGCGCGCACGTGAAAGGACGTATGCCTTCGTTCAAAGTGACCGATCAATTGGGCGTCGATATCGACGTCGAGCCGAATCCCGATTCCGGGCTCGCGCTATACGCGAAAGAGCTCACGCGATTCCGGTTGCCGGAGGTGAACTGGGCGCGGATGGCCAACCTGCCTCTGGAGGATGCTCCCCTGAACACCGGTGGCGCGGGTCTTTCTTTCGACCAACCGGTTCCAATCGGAAGTGCCGGTGAGTTGACCATTGGAGCGGGGATCAGCGGCCGTCTGCGGCTCTTTCGACCCGTGGATGGCGCATTGTTTGCCTCCGGACTCTCCGGCGACCCGATCCCCATCGAGCCGGAGGAAGCCTACCTGGCGATTTCGATTAAAGCTTCGGTCTCCGGACGAGCATCGAATGCGGCCGGCCGTCTCGGTTTCGGCGTCGATGCCGGGCGGGACGTCACGATTACCAATTACCGCCCCTTCGCAACCGGAACGCCTTTTGCCGATGCCTTTCGGGAAAGCGTAGCGGGTTTCGTCTTTCCGGCTACTGTCGAAGACCTGAAACGGATTCCCACCCGTGGCGTCGTCACAGCGGAAGGACAAGGGCAGCTTCGGTTTTCGGGTGATGTTGATATGCTCACGCTGTCAAATCCGCTGGCGACGCTCTCCCTGCCGGCTCCGGCCGGAGAAGTGCGAGTGGCGCCAGGAGGATCGGTAACAATCGGCGCCTCCTATGTACTCTCCTCTGAGCACCAGGTGCGCTTATACAGGAAAGCGCCCGGTTCCGTCCAAATCGGCTATTACCGCTGTGGCAGTAGCGAGTTTTCCATTCGTGCTTCGGCGAGAGCCGGTGCCGGGGTGCGGGTTCGCAACTACGATCCTTTTGCGATGGTGGTGCGTGCAATCAGCGCGGACGCAGCCGCGGATGAAGACGCGTTGGAACGCGCCGGGCCGTCAGGCAGAGAAATCGACTCGATCCGCAGCGCCGTGGAAGCGGCGATCGATCGTAAGCTCGAGCTTGCGGCCAGGTTCGAACTGGGCTCGTTGAGCCGGCGCGATGCGGCTTTCCTTTATGAAGTGGATCTCGGCACGCTCGATAGCGCGGGCTTCGAAATAGTGGAGCGGGCGTTGCAGTGCAACCTGCCGCCGCTCATCGAAGCCGGAGAGCTATTGCCGCCGGGAATCCGGATGATCCGAAGCGTTCTTGGAACCCTGCGCCGCCGTAAGCAGACGTTGAAGGTGAATCTGCTTGGAATCTACAACTTTGTCTCCATCAGCCAGCTTGCTCTTAGCGGAAGTGTTTTGTATGAGCCGGCTACAGGAGACCTGGTGATTACCGACACAGCCACGGCGCAGCGCGTGCAGGCTTCCGCGCTGAACTTCGGCGCCGATACACAGAAGCTGCGAAATGTTCTGGCGGAAAGCTTTCTGATTACGGCTGTCTACCGGTCCGGCAAGATCGCCCTGCCCTTGCCGGAACTGAGAGTGACACAGACCTATTTCGAACTGCACAATGCTACGAACCGCCAGACCATGAAAGATAACCTCGATATCGCCTGGGCGCTTGGACTGATTTCGGCATCCCAACAACAGAATGCACTGGAGGGAACCGAAGATTTTGGCCGCTCCACTGTTTACGCGGAGGCTTCCTATGGGGAATCGCAGACCGCCGCGTTATTCATGAATCAGGATGGTGAAGCCCGGGAGGTGGAGGAGTACGAAGCCGCTGGACGCCGTGCTATCGCCATGCTGATTCAGCCGGGAGACCCGAATGAATACCGCCGCATTCCCGCCACAGACGACGCAACCTGGAAACGGATGAAGTCCCTGGGCCAGCCGGGATTCCGGCAGATCTTCCCCGGCTACAGCCATTTGCAAGTGGAAACGCTGATCGCTGATTATTCGTTGATTGTATGGTGGTCCCGCTCGATGGCGGATCTCGCAGCCGCTTTGCACCAGATCCGCAGCGAGGGGTTGGATGTGGAGACGGCGCGAAAGACCCTGACAGGGCGGCTGAAGTCCGTTGCCGCCGGCACGAAACCGCAATTTGGCGACCCGTGGGGACTGATCGCGATGGACCAGGCGGCCGGGCAAAGAGCCGAAGTGGTTTGCCAGATCACCAGTTCGAGACTGGCATGGCGTGAAGAACGCAAGGAAAAAGCAGTGACCGCATAGAGCAAATGCTACAATAATAGTTGAAAGGGGGCGTAACGGATTCGACGGGATTGAATTGGCGTGCGAAGGCGTGTCGGGTTCCGAGCACCCGTTAAACGATCGGAAAACCATAACTGCCAATCAGCAGTTTGCTTACGCTGCCTAAGTAATTAGGTAGCCGCTCCAGCCGGCAGGCTCGCATGTCCGGCGAGTGGGCGTCATATGGCGAGATAGGCCCAAGGCTTCTGTTCGGAGTTGTAAGCCGAGATCCAATCGAACTGGATTGCCGCCATCTTGCCGGTTCTCAGGCGGCAATTGAAATCCAGAATCGGATACACACGTAGGCTTTTCACGGCAATCTTTCTCGGACGCGGGTTCGACTCCCGCCGCCTCCACCATTCCTCTCGTGATGTTACGACGATAGCTTCCGTTTGGCTGCGAATAGCCCGTGGGACACAAAAGAGCACGAGGCACAGGGTGTTTTCACCTTATTTATGTCATCGGCCATTTTGACCTAAATTATTGAATCTGTGAAGCTTGGTGAGCCGGGCGGGACTCGAACCCGCGACCCTATGCTTAAAAGGCATATGCTCTACCGACTGAGCTACCGGCCCGCTTTTGTCGGATAACCTGGAAGGACGACCGCCACGGTGCCGCCTCCGCCGAAAAGGGCGGAGGCACACTCCGCGTATCAATTGAAGTCTAACACGCTTGCCGGATTCTACGCCTGCGATGCCGCCAGGGCCTGGTCAAGATCCCAGAGAATATCGTCCAAATCCTCAAGCCCCACCGAAAGCCGCACCATATCGGGCGTTACGCCGGCAGCGGCTTGGTCGGACTCGGGCAGTTGCTGGTGCGTGGTAGACGACGGATGAATCACCAGGCTGCGGACGTCGCCGACGTTCGCGAGATGCGAAAACATCTTGACGCTATCGATGAACTTCCGTCCCGCGTCATATCCGCCTTTGATACCGAACGAGAATACTGCACCCGCACCTTTCGGCAAGTACTTCTGCGCCAACTGGTAGTACGGGCTGGAAGGAAGCGACGGGTATTTCACCCAGCTGACCGACTTATGCTTCTCCAAAAACTGCGCCACCGCCAGCGAGTTGGCAACGTGGCGTTCCATTCGCAGGCCGAGCGTCTCGACGCCTTGCAAAAACAGAAAGGCATTAAACGGACTCATGCACGGGCCCAGATCCCGCAAGCCTTCCACCCGCGCGCGAATGATGAAAGCAATCGCTCCGAACGTTTCATGGAACCTCATGCCGTGATAGGCACTCGAAGGCTCAGTCAACTGCGGGAAGTTGCCTTTACTCCAATCGAACTTGCCGGCGTCGACGATCATGCCGCCGATGCTGGTCCCATGCCCGCCCATAAATTTCGTCATCGAGTGCAGTACGATATCGGCGCCGAAATCGATGGGGCGGCACAGGTAGGGACTGGCAAAAGTGTTGTCGATAATGAGTGGAAGATTGTGTTCGTGTGCGATATTGGCGATGGCTTCAATGTCCAGCACGTTGCCGCGAGGATTGCTGATGGTCTCGCCGAAAATGCACTTCGTCTTTGGTGTAATCGCCTTACGGAAATTTTCGGGATCGTCCGGCTCTACGAACTTGACGTTCAGCCCCAACTTTCGAAAACTGACGTCGAATTGCGTGAACGTGCCACCGTACAGAGTGCTGGCCGACACCATTTCGTCACCTGATTCCAGCAGGCTGCTGACGGCGATGAACTGGGCCGACTGACCGCTGGACATCGCGAGGCCCGCGGCGCCGTTCTCAAGCGATGCGACGCGCTCTTCGAGTACTGCGGTCGTCGGGTTCATGATACGCGTGTAGATATTGCCGAACTGCTTCAACCCGAACAAGGAAGCGGCGTACTCGGAATCGTCGAATACAAAAGACGTGGTCTGATAAATCGGCACTGCCCGCGCCTTCGTGGTTGGATCGGGCTGATATCCTGCATGCACAGCTCTTGTGTTAAATCCGTAACTGCGTTCTTTCTGCTTTTCTTCTGGCATATTCTCCCCCCTAAGTGTTGTTCAGCGGAGCCACTGGTCGCGATGCTCAGCTACAAACTGGTCGTCGTTCAAATGCGGATAAGCGCGATACACGCGGTCGATCTCTTCCATCTGTCCTGGTGAGAGGTCTTCGGCCGGGTTCAGACACCAGCGGCCCTCAAGCAAGCCTTGGCGGCGCAGAACCTCGTGCAGACCGGCGATACATCCGTGGAAGTTATGAGCTGGATCGAAAAAAGCGGCGTTGCTGTCTGTGATCTGGGTTGCCAACGTCAACCAATCCGTGCCGATCCGTCCGCCTGTTTCAATCGCCTGGTGAACTCTGTCTAGCTGCTCCACGGCACGGCGTGTCCAGACAGCCCAGTGCCCTAGCAGGCCGCCTTTTATGCGAAGCTCCTTCCCGCTGAACTGATACGGCGTTAACAGGTCCGCCAGAATCGTATCGTCGTTTCCCGTGTACAGCGCGATCGAATCCGCCCGGCCCGAGTCCGCAACGGCGCGAATGACATCGATGGTCTGATACCGGTTGAACGGTGCTATCTTGATCGCGACTACATTCTCGATTTCCGCGAAGCCCCGCCAGAACTCGTATGGCAGCACACGCCCGCCAACTGCGGGTTGGAGATAGAAGCCGAAGACGGGAATCACGCTCGCCACCGCGCGCGCATGCTCGATCAACTTTGCGGGAGCCGCATCGCGCATCGCTCCCACGCTCAACAGGCCGGCATTGTAGCCGAGGGAAGCGGCAAACTCCGCCTCCGAAACGGCCTGGCGGGTCTGCCCACAGATGCCCGCGACGGCGATAACCTCTTTACCGCGCATCTCCTCCATGGCGAGTTCCAGAACCGGCCGGAACAACCCCACTTTCGGATCGCGTATCTCAAACTGCGTGGTGTGTACCCCGACAGCGATTCCGCCCGCGCCCGCCGCAAGATAATAACGCGCTAAAGCGCGCTGGCGTTTATCATCCAGTTTGCGTCCGGCGTTGAGCGCCAGTGGGTGCGCCGGAATCACCGCGCCAGCAGAGAGCCTGTCACGCCAGCCCATCAGAACTTACCGTCCCGGGCTTCAAAATGCGTAGGCTTACCGAGAGTGGCTCCTCCCATTCCGATCCACTGCGAAATCCATTCGATCAACTGTTCCACGCTGATGCTCGGATAGCCGAACAGGCGGTGGCATTTACCGGCGTTATTCAATAGAGCGTTCGGGGCTTCCGCTCCTTCAAAGACCGGATCGATGCCAAAGTGCGCGCCGAATTGAAGCGCTACCTGACGCACTGAAATCGTTTCCGGCCCGGTCAGGTTCAACACCGCGGGCGGCGAAGAACACAAGCTGAAAGACCGCAAGCAGATGGAATTGGCGTCTCCCTGCCAGATCACGTTCGCACACCCCATGTTGAGATCCACAGGGCGGCGTTCAAAAACTTTGCGGCCAATATCGTAGAGGACGCCATAGCGAAGCTCCACCGCATAGTTCAGCCGGAGCAGCAGCACGGGAGTCCCGTACTTATCTGAGAAGTACTGGAAAAGCCTTTCGCGCCCCAGCACCGACGTGGCATATTCGCCCACGGGCTGCACGGGCGTAGACTCTTTTGCACCCCCCTCCGCAATTGGCACCAGCGGATAGATGTTCCCGCTGGAGAAAGCAACGATACGGGAATTCCGGAACCGCTCGGCCACACGTCCCGGCAGATACGTATTCATGGCCCACGTGAGGTGCTCAGCCCCGGTCGTTCCAAATTTCCGCGCCGCCATGAAAATGACATTCGGGATGTCGGGAAGGGCCGCGAGGTCCGCTTCGTTGAGCAAGTCGGCGGCTATCGTCTCAACACCCATCTCATTCAATTCGTCGCGGGCTGAGGGCGACGAGAACCTGGAAACTCCAATTACCCGCTTGTTGATTCCAGCCTGGGAGATGGCGCGCTTGGCTCTATGAACAAGGCTGGGGCCCATCTTGCCGGCAACGCCCAGCACAAGCAGATCTCCCTCCAGGTTGCGCATGGCTTCCACGTCGGCATCCGAAGGACGCGACAACATGTCTTCCAGTTGTGATTCAGATGCAATCATCAGAGCTTATATCCAATCTTTCTTAAGAATCCGTGCCGTGCCTTGACGTCGTCTTCCCCCTCCACCCCCTTGGGAGGAAATCCGTCGATCACGCCAAGCACTCCCCTGCCCTGACTGGTCTCGGCTACAATCACCTCGACGGGATTAGCGGTCGCGCAGTAAATGGAGCAGACCTCCGGAACATCTTTGATCCGGTTCAGCACATTAATGGGAAAGGCATCACGCAGGATGAGGACAAAAATGTGCCCGGCCGCCAAAGCGGTCGCATTCCGGACTGCCGCATCACGCAGCCCGGCGTCATTGCCGTCCGCGCGTGTCAGGCAAGGTCCCGAAGCTTCGTTGAAGGCAATGCCGAATTTGGCTTGCGGAACCGTATTTACAATGGCCTCGTACAGGTCCTCTACGCTCTTGATGAAGTGCGTCTGGCCGAGGATGAGGTTCGTCGAGTCCGGAATCTCCAGACGGATAACCTTTATCTCCATGGATTTACCAGGATACTACGGATAATAGAAATAGGATGCCCGCCAAACCCGCCGCGTTCGATGACAACGAACTGCTTCGCTATATCGGGCAGTTGCCGCATGGAAGAGCTACCTTCAAACAACTAGTGCGGGAACACTCCGCCCGGGGCGACAACCGCGGGAAATTGGAAGATGCGCTGGACCGCCTCACGGCCAGCGGCGCTCTGCTCGAATTGCGTTCACGGCACTACGTGTCGGTGAGTTCGAGCCGCGAATATGCAGCCGGACGCCTCAGGATGCACCGCGACGGCTATGGATTTCTGATCACAGACAAACCGCTCGACTGGATCCGGGGCGATGTGTTTATTCCCGCGGAGTCCGCCCGGAAAGCGATGCACGGCGATCAGGTCGTTGTGCGCATTGGGCGCGTGGATCAGGAAGGACACGCGGAAGGCGAAATCGTACGCATTCTGCGGCGAGCGCACGCGACCGTCGTCGGAGAGTTCCGCGTCCGGCATCATGGCAACATCGTCGTGCCGCACGACGACCGCATTCAGCAATGGATCGAGATTCCAGAGGGACTCGAAATGCCGGCGGCGAGCATCACCGTGGACCGCATCGGCGTGGAACCGGTCACAATAAAGGGCCCGGAAGACCTGGACGGCATGATCGTGAATGCCGAACTGCTGGACTATCCGGGGGACGGCGATCGGGCCGTGGGTCGCGTCATCGAAATCCTCGGTCATCCGGATGACTTCGGCATCGATGTGGAAATTGTCATTCGCAAGCACCACATCCCGCACCAGTTTCCAACGGAAGTATTGCATCAGGCACAGCAGGTGCCCGCGGCGATTCGCCAGGAGGAGATCGCTTCCCGCCGTGATTTCAGGGATCTGGATATCGTGACCATCGATGGCGAGACCGCTCGCGATTTCGACGACGCGGTGTGGGTAGACCGCCTGCCTAAGGGCAATTTTGTCCTTCAGGTGCACATCGCCGACGTGAGTCACTATGTCCGCCCCGGTACGCCCATCGACATCGAAGCCGCGCTTCGCGGCACGAGCGTCTACTTTCCCGACCGCGCGGTCCCCATGCTTCCGCTGGAGTTATCTACGGGAATCTGCTCGTTGAAACCCCGCTTGGACCGGTTGGTGCTCTCGGTGATTCTCGAGATCGACCACCGTGGCGACATCCTCCGCCAGGAATTCCATCGCGGAATCATCCGAAGCGTGGAAAGGATGACGTACGCTAATGTTCATCTCTTGCTCGAAGGGGATGCCGGGTTGCGCGAGCGCTACAAGCCCCTGGTGGAGCGATTTGAGCTGATGCAGGAATTGGCTCTACTCCTGAACCGTAAGCGGGTCCGGCGGGGCTCCATCGATTTCGACATGCCGGAACCGTTAATCGAGTTCGACGAATGGGGGCACATGACCGGCATCGAGCAAGCTCCTCGCAACATCGCGCATCGCATCATCGAAGAGTTCATGCTGGCGGCCAACGAAGCCGTGGCCGGTCACTTGGAGAGCAGCGTGCCGGCGTCGCTCTACCGCATTCACGAACCCCCCGACCCGAAACGGGTGATGGATTTCGAGGAACTCGCAATGCACTTCGGCTATTCGCTAGGCGTGGCCGCAATTCCCGTCAAGCGCTTCCCCGTAGTGGAGCGGAAGCGCGACGGGCGTAAGGTGCGAAAGGATATCGCGCTGCCCCAGCAGATGCGTATTTCGTCGCGAAACTACCAGAAGCTGCTCGCGAGCATCGAAGGAAAACCAGAGGAGCGAATCCTTACCTACCTGATGCTGCGGTCGCTGAAGCAGGCGCGCTACAGCGAACATAACAGCGGCCATTTCGCGCTGGCCGCGCCAACCTATACCCACTTCACTTCGCCTATCCGGCGCTATCCCGATCTGATTGTGCACCGCCTGCTTACGGCAAACCTCGATCACCAGGAAACGGGAATCGATGAAACGGCGCTGCGCACAATCGCTCGCGACTCCTCCGAAAGCGAACGCCGCGCGGCGGATGCGGAACGCGAACTGGTGGAATGGAAAAAGCTGAAATTCATGCTAGACCGCGTCGGGGAGGAATTCAATGCGCTCATCATCAGCACGGCGAAATTCGGTTTCTTCATCGAACTGGAACAGCTTTTTGTCGAGGGGTTGGTGTTGATGGAGACACTGCCGGACGACCGCTATACGTATCAGGAAAATACACGCAAAATCGTCGGGCATCATACACGGCGGCAGTTCTCCATTGGCGATAAGGTTCGTGTGATCCTCGACCGTGTGGATGAAATGGAAAAGAAGCTGCTCTTCTCGCTGGTTGAACCGGCACGCCGGAAGCGGCGGAAGAGATAGCAGCGGCCGCCCTGCATGTTACACTGAAATCTTCCATACTAGCCTTAAGGAAGCCTTTCCAGATGAAGTATTGTGTCCTCCTGCTTTTTTACGTAGCTGCGGGTTTGTCCGCCCAGTCCGCCGCAAATACTCCGGCGGTGAAGCCGGATACGGTTGTTGCCACGGTCGATGGAAAGAAGGTGACCGCCGGTGAACTGGAGAAGTTCGTCAGTGCGCTTCCACCGCAAATGCAGCAAAATTTTCAAGCCAACCGCAAGGAATTCCTGCGGCAGTATGCCTTGTTGAAGCGGTTGTCCGACATGGCTGAGCAAAAGGGATTGCCACAGCAGAGTCCGTATAAAGAGCGGCTCGAAAGCGCCCGAATGCAAATGCTGGCTCAGGCACAGATCAATGATGCTTCCGACGGCGTAACTGTCACTCCGGAAGAGCAAAAAGCGTATTTCGAAAAAAACAGGGACCGTTTCACCCAGGCGAACGTCAAGGTGATCTATATTCCTTTCAGCGCCAATGCGGGCGCCCCTTCCGGCACGGATGGAAAGAAAACACGAACGGAAGCCGAAGCCCAGACGCGCGCTGAGGAAGTGGCAAAGAAGGCTCGTGGAGGAGAGGACTTCAAGGCTCTGGTGAAAGAATACTCGGAAGATGCAACCTCAGCGGAAAAGGGCGGCGACTTCGGCACGATCAAGCGAACCGACTCCATCCCGGAGGAGATTAAAGCGGCTATTTTCACGGCCAAACCGGGCGAAATAGCCGGCCCACTGAAACAACCGAACGGTTTTTACGTCTTCCGCGTGGACGGGATTACGGAACAGCCGTACAACGCGGTGCAAAATGAGATTCAAACCAGCCTGCGTCAGGATAAGTTTCGGGAATGGCTCGAAGGCGTCAGGAAGTCCATCAACGTACAGTTCCACAACGAGACGTACTTCTCCACACAGGGCGCCGCCGCGGCGCCGGTCCCATCCCAGCAACCGTGAGCGGAAGTGGAGTGGTGCGCTTTCAGCCGGCGCTGGCTAAACAGTCGCAGAGGCTGGTAAGCACCGCTTTGTCACGCCTGCCCCGGATCCAGGGCAAGCCGGTGATCTTCCACTTCCTGCCTGCCCTCACCTCCTGCCGGGGCAAGCTGCTGTCCGCTCAAGGCCGCGGAACGGAAATCCATGCCGCTTCCTTCATGCGCCAGCGCTTGACGGTTCTCGATCGCGACCTGCTGGCGCAGCCGCCGGAACTGGCGCGGATTCTCATTCATGAGCTCTTTCATTACTCCTGGATACGGCTGGGAAACAAGGCACGCTGGTCGTTTGAAGATCTGCTTCGAAGCGAAGCCGCCAGTAACGCCCGCGGCGAACTTGGCTGGTCCGCCTGGATACTGAAACGCTGTCTTTCGGCGCGGGACGTCCTCGAACGAACTCCGGCATGGCGCGCCTATGCCTGTGAGAGCTATTGCGATTCGGCCGCCTGCTTCTACTCTGGAATATCGTCGCATCCGGAATTCACCCTGGCCTCCCGTTTCCGCAAAATCCGGGTGCATTGGTTCTCGACCCAATTCAGCAGTGTAATCTCGATATAATTGAGCAAGGAGTCCGCCACACCTATGCTTTCCCGCAATGCCGCTGTTCTGGTCTTGTGTGCCGCGCTTTGGGCAAGTTCATGCTCACGACCGGCGCACGAGGTCAACGCCGCTTCCATGACCCCGGAAAAGGACCGGAAACCGGCGCCCGACTTCACACTGCGCGATGCCGGCGGCAGGCAGGTGAAGCTCTCCGATTACCGCGGCAAAGTCGTTTTGCTGAATTTCTGGGCGACGTGGTGTGCTCCATGCAGAATCGAAATCCCCTGGTTCATCGATTTCGAGCAGCGTTTCAAGGATCAGGGATTGGCGGTGCTCGGTGTCGCCATGGACGACGAAGGCTGGGATGTTGTGAAACCCTACCTCGCGGAAAAACGCGTGAATTACCGCGTGCTCATGGGGGATGAGGCTGTATCGGAAGCCTTCGGCGGCGTGGCCTCACTGCCGACAACGTTTATGATCGACCGCGAGGGCAGGATCGCTTCCGTGCATATTGGACTCGTAAGCAAGAGCGATTACGAAGATGAAATTGTTCAACTGGTCAAAAATGCCGCGCATTCCGGCGCTGTGCCTGTTACTGACGGCAACCGCAGTCTCGTTGCCCGGGCAGACTAATATTCTCAGCATCAAGACAGCTCCACGGGCGGTCTTAGAACGAAATGCGGTGAACACCGCAACGGTGACAGTCCAACTTCGGAACGGCTTCCACGTCAACAGCAACAAGCCGATGGACGACTACCTTATTCCGCTGCGTTTAACCTGGGAACCCGGGGGAGTTGAGGTGCTGGAGATCGTATACCCGGAGCCGCGCCTGGAGAAGTACGACTTTTCCGCCAAGCCCCTGTCGGTGTTTTCCGGCAGCTTCGATCTGATTACAAAACTCAAAGTTCCGGCAAACGCACAAACCGGCCCCGGCATGGTAGCAGGTAAGTTGCGCTATCAGGCCTGTACTGAAAAAATGTGCTTTCCGCCGAAGACTCTCGACGTCAAGATGCAGATCGAGATCAAGTAGCCGCCCCACGGCGGGTTACCGGTTTTGACTCGTCCGTTTCTTGCCGGCGCCCACAAGCACCATCCCCGGCCGCTGTCCTGTGTGGCGGCCCTTCTCCAGCACAACGGAGCCATTCACTACGACGTATTCGATGCCGGTGGAATACTGGTGTGGTTTTTCGAAGGTAGAGTGATCCACCACCGTTGCCGCGTCAAACACGGTGACATCCGCCCACATGCCCGGGCGTAGCAGGCCTCTATCGAACTGGCCGATCTTGTTTGCATTCGCCGACGTCATTTTGCGGATGGCTTCTTCGAGCGTCAAAACACGCTCCTCGCGGACATAACGCCCCAGCACGCGGGGGAATGTTCCGTAGTAGCGCGGATGCGGGTTGCCGCGAGCCAGTGGGCCTTCGGTTTTTACCGCCGTTCCATCGGAGCCAATGGAAACAAAAGGCTGGCGCAGTGCATATCGCATGTCCTCTTCGGAATGATGAAAGTAGACAGCCGGCACAGAGCCGCGATTCTGTTCCAGCAATTCAAAAAGAACATCGAGAGGCGGACGGCCAACCGTCTCGATCACCTCCTTCATGCGTCTGCCCTCGAAACGCTTGTAAGCCTCGTTCGACAGCGATACCAGTAGAATGCCGTCCCAGCCGCCGGTGGCGGTGTAGTGGTTGTACCAGTTGCTGCCCGGTATGCCGTTCAGAATTTCGCGCTCGATTCTCGGCCGCAGCTTGGGATCTTTCAAGCGTGCGATCATTGCCTTCGGCCCACCCTCATGGGCCCAGGGCGGCACAATGCTCGAGAGATTATTCTGTCCGGCACGGTAAGGGTATACGTTCGCCTGCACATCCTGGCCGCGCGATCTGGCAGCCTGAATAGTGGTTACCAGCTCGGGCATCTGCCCCCAAAGCTTGTGCTCGGCGATCTTCAGGTGAATGATGTCGACTGGCACCCCCGAGCGCCTTCCGATGTCGATAGCTTCGCTGACGGCTTCAAAAACACCGTTTCCCTCGGTACGAATATGGGTGGAATAGATCCCTCCATACCGCGCCGCCTCCCTGCACATCGCGACCAGGGTGTCCGTGTCAATCCAAGACCCGGGAGGACCGCTCAGCGAACTTGACACACCTAGCGCTCCCTGTCGCATCGCCTCGTCCACCTGCGCGCGCATTTCAGAGAGTTCTTTCGATGTAGGGGGTCCCGCTCGCGGACCGCGCACGTACGTCCAGATCTGGCTCGATCCGACATAAGTGCCGACATTCGTGGAAATTCCCTGCCTCATGAGCCGGGCGAAGTATCCCGCGAAATCCTTCCAGTCCGCGCGATCCGGCTCCAGGACCTGTTTGCCTCCAAGGGGAGCAGCAGAGCCGCCTTCTCCCAGAATCATCGTGGTCACACCCTGGCGGATCATGCTCCCGGCATCGCCGTCTTCCACCAGCGTGTAGTCGGAATGATTATGGATGTCGATGAATCCCGGGGCGACAACCAGGCCCGACGCATCGATAACGCGTGAGGCGGACTTGTCCTTCAGCCACCCTACTGCCGCGATTTTGCGGTCCTTGATCCCTACATCCGCCTGGTAAGCACTGTTTCCGGTGCCATCGGCAACGCGCCCACCGCGGATCAGCAGGTCGAAATCCGCCCCCGGCAGGAGAGCCGCCACCGTCAGAAATGTGACAAGTCTCATAGATGCATCATAAGCTTCCATAGCTTCCATGAGACTCACCAGTGGCAGTGGAGTGCGGCGGCGACGGAGCGGGAGCCGCCTTCACATAGGTGAACTGCTGGAGTCAGGCCCGCAGGGCGCCGCCCGGTTCCGCCAACCGCTCGCCTGAGTCCGCGGCGCTGCCACAAGTCCGTACGCAACTCTTCCTGTGCCGCAGCTTTGATACAGTAGCAGGTTTGAGGCTGGCGCTGATCGGATACGGAAACGTCGGGCGCGCCTTCGCCCGCCTTTTGGACCGGAAAAAGTCCCAATTCCCTTTTCGGATCGTCGCGATCCACACTCTTCGGCACGGCAGTGCATTCGATACACACGGATTGCCGCAGGAACCTGCTTTCGGCCCGCCCGCTCAATCCATCGAGGAGTTCTTGGACCGCGCCACTGCCGAAATCGTCGTCGAAGTCACGTCCTTGAATCCGGCCACCGGGGAGCCGGCTATTTCACATATCCGGGCCGCCTTCGCCCGCCGGGTGCACGTCATCACAGCCAATAAGGGCCCCATCGCACACTGTTATGCCTCGCTTCGCACGGAAGCGGCAAACGCGGGTGTGATGTTCCGTTTCGAATCCACGTGCATGGATGGCGCTCCGGTGTTCAACCTGGTTCGCGATCATTTGCCGGGCGTTCGGGTGCTCGGCTTCACCGGCGTGCTGAACTCGACCAGCAAAGTGGTGGTCGAAGTGATGCGGCAGGGCGGATCTTTCCAGGACGGCATTGAGCAGGCCCGCCGGATGGGTATCGCCGAGACCGATGTCTCTTATGACATTGACGGCTGGGACTCGGCGGCAAAAACCGCTGCACTCGCCAATGTGTTGCTCGACGCTCGCATGACTCCGCTCGACGTGGAGCGGAAAGGAATCGGGCGGCTCACGACGGACCGTGTGCAGGAGTTGGCGGCGAAGCGAAAGACCGTTTCCCTGGTGAGCCGGGCACGCCTTGTAAACGGCGGCGTCCGTCTTCGAGTGCGGGCGGAGGTTCTCGACGATACGGACCTTCTCGCGTCCGTGAAAGGTACCTCAAACCTGCTACTGATTGAAACCGATCTGATGGGAACCGTTGGGACGGTCTCGATTTCCCCCGGTGTGGATCAGACGGCATACGGTATCTTCAGCGACCTGGTTGATATTGCACGTTGTCTCTGATTTTCCGCACGGATCTACCGCCAAGGTCGTCGCGATCGGGCAACGGAGGCGGGATCTTCCGCATCTAACTCTATGAGCGTGATAGACTGGTTCTGATGTGGAGTGCTGGGTGTCTGGCCTGAAAAGATTCGTTCTTTGGGACTATCCACGGGCTGGTTGGCAGTATGACTTGATGGTTGGTCTCATACTGGCCTTTATTTTTCTTACACCACGCGGATGGTTTCGCGATCAACCCAGAGCAAGCAGCATCGTAATGCTTCCCGACGAGCATGGCGCGAAGGTTTTCTGGATGGAAGCTGATTTGCTTAATCAAGTTCCGGATGCCGAGCGCGAGGTGGCGGCTCAACGTTTGGTGCGGCGCCGCTACCGTGAGCAACTCAGTCTGGTGCGCCTGGAGCCGATTTTCGACTCCGAGAAAGAGATCAAGGGTTACATGGTATATACCAAGCCTTGATCAGTCGCAGGGGGCAGTTTCCATCAATGATTCGCGCGGTTAGCATACTCCTTCTGTTTGCCGGTGGCTTGTTTCCCTCCGCGGCGCCTACGCTCGAGAGCGCTCTCGCCTTGCTGGACTCGGCGGGACGATCCTTCCGCTCGATGTCGGGCGAAATGAAGAAGGTAACGCACACGGCAATTCTCAATGACGACAGTACCGAGAGTGGAACTGTCCGGGTGAAGCAAACCGGCTCCAAAGGTCTCACTATGCTGATCGAGGTCCGCGAACCGGATCCGAAAGCTTACGCCTTTGAGGGAAAGAAAGCTGAGATCTACTACCCGAAGATGAAGACGGTTCAGATCTACGACCTCGGAAAGCATTCCAATCTCGTGGACCAGTTCCTGCTACTGGGCTTCGGAACTTCGGCTTCCGAACTGCAGAAGAGCTACACGCTAAAACTCGCCGGCAAGGAGCGTGTGGCAGGCATTGAAACAACTCGGCTTGAATTGGTTCCGAAGTCCGCAAAGACACGTGAACACCTCAGCCAGGCCGAACTTTGGATCAGTACGGCTGACGGCAGAACCGTTCAGCAGAAATTTACAGAACCTTCGGGAGACTACCGGCTGATCACTTATACCCAAACCAAATGGAATCCCAATCTAAGTGACTCCGATGTTAAGCTCAACCTGCCGAAGGACGTTAAGCGGGAATATCCGCAGAAATAATGAGTTCCGAACTACCTCAGAAAAAACGGCTGCCTTATCTCGATTGGGCCCGCGGATTCGCAGCCGTCATCATGCTTCAGGGCCATGTTTTTCATTCCTTTACCAGCACTGAGTTGCGTTCAGGACCTGCCTACGTCCTCTCGCAATTCATCGGTGGGTTTGTTCCAGCTCTCTTTCTCTTCCTGACAGGCATCACCCTTGGCTTCATGATGGTGAGCCGTGAGCGAAAAGGGGAGACCTCCTCCAGGCGGGTCTGGTATGCCGCGAAGCGGGGAGCCTATCTGCTTGGATTGGCTTTTCTGTTCCGGTTACAGCTTTGGGTTTTCGCTTGGCCGGGAAGCCCCTGGACCGATCTGTTCAAAGTGGACATTTTGAACCTGATGGGTGCCGGGATCATTGTGATGTCGGTGATGGCTGTATTTTCGACGGCGGAGCGTGTCCGGCTATGCGGCATCCTGGGCGCAGCTATAGCGTTTGTCTCCCCCTTTGTGTCGCAGTTGGATTGGAGCCAGGCTCCCGCTCTTGTGAAGCATTACATTGCACCGGATTACAACTACTTCAGCTTCTTCCCATGGGCTTCGTTTCTTGCGTTCGGCATCAGTGGGGGCAGCCTGCTCCGGCTGGCCAAGAGCGAGGACATGAACCGGCTGATGCAGTGGGCGGTGCTGTTGGGACTGGTGCTCATAACCGCCAGCAGCTATTTTTCCCAGTTTCCATACTCGCTGTATTCCCAATCCGAGTACTGGCTGAACAGCCCATGGCTACAGTTCAACAAACTTGGGGTGATCCTCTTCACCATGGCTTTCGCGTATCTGTGGACCGCTCATGCGACACGGGGATGGAGTTGGGTTCAACAGTTCGGTATGACTTCGTTACTGGTCTATTGGGTACATATAGAGTTGGTGTACGGGCGCTGGTTCGGTGCGTTTCACACGAAGCTGAATGTGGCCCAAACATTAGCCGTCGCAGTTGTGGTAATCCTGCTGATGCTTGGACTTTCAGTGCTTCGCACAAACTGGAAGAACTGGAAGACGATGATGCCATGGGCCGGATTCCGGATCTCTCTCGAAAGGGCATCCGGCGACTAACATTACCTGAACGGACGCTCGGCCCCGGAATTCTTGATGTACGGGCCCGGGCGGCCATCCGGCAGAACGGTGCGGTTATCCGTTCGTGCCTGCATCAACTGCTCACCCGTCAACTCCCGCGCTCCCCGCAAATCGGCGTTTCGCAAGTCGGCGGTCCAGAGGTTCGCTCCGCCGAACCGCGAGCCGGAAAGGCATGCCCCGGAAAACACCGTACCCGACAACTTCGCCTCCCGAAAGTCACAGCCCCGCAAATCAGCGCTGTCAAAGGCGCTCCGTGTGAGATCCGCTTTGTGGAATCTGGCGTTAGACGCGTCAGCGCGCGTGAAGTCACAGGTGAGCAGATGTGCCATTCCGAAATTCGCCGAAATGAGCACCGTGCCCGTGAAGCGGCTGAACTGGATGCGCGCATGATAGAGAACGGTGTTCTCCATGTCGGCACCGGAGAAAACCGATTCCGTAATGCGAGCGTGATGAAATCCCGCATCCTTCAGCACAGCTCCGCTGAAGTCGGTTTGATCGATCGGCGCCTCCGCCCAGCGTGTTTCAGCCAGCCCAGCCTTTCGAAACAGGCTGTTTCGAACTGGTGCCTCGGAAAGATTTGCACCGGTGAGCCAGGCAAAATCGAATAGACTTCCGATCAACTCGGCCGCGGTCAGGTCCGCCCTCAAAAGCATTGCTCTTCTCAGGTCCGCCTGCTCCAGACGGGCGCCGCTCAAATCAGCGCCGCTCAAGTCCGCATCCAGCCACGATGTAAAATCGAGCACCGCTTTCCGCAGGTTCAATTGACGCAGCTTACAGTCGTTGAAGACCTGGCCCCTCAGATTTGCGCGAACACCATTGGCCTGCTCGCCGAGCCATGCCTCATGGAGTTCTAGGACCCGTGCCAGCCCAAGAGGCGCAGCCCTGGCCACATTCGTGCCGGGTTGCGAATCGCTCCAGTTCAGTAGTGCCATGCTTTTACCCTCATCGGCACAACTGAACTCCGGCTTTAACCTTAACGCTTCGGTCTTTTTTAGCCCCGGACGACCAGATTCACCAGCCTGTCGGGAATCACGATGACCTTCACTACCTGCTTCCCCTGAAGCAAAGCCTGGATCTTTTCATCGTTCAGGGCGTGCTGCTCCAGAATGGT
>CAADGY010000265.1 GCA_900696665.1 uncultured Acidobacteriota bacterium | reverse complement strand
TGCGTGAGCGGCTCTGTTTTCCTACCGGAACATCCTCACGTCAAACTCGAATCGCACTGGTCGATAGAACCTGACACGGGCGAAGTCCGGATGAGCGGGGTTGAACAAAACGTTCCATTCACCACGGATCGCCGCCGACGGCACCAGTAGCGCCGCCGTCTTTCCGCCGCGAATCCATTCGTCTCCAAACTGCCGCAGCGATTCGTCCCGTGACTCGAACCAGCCGGACGGAAGAACCTCCGGTTCAAGCTGCCCTACCTCAACCGTGTCAGGTATATTGCCTTCGATTGAGACGAGATCCGCCGGCCGCAAATTTGGCTCGAGGTTGACGAAAGTCTCAACCGCGGCAAGCGCCAATGAAGTTGAAGCGTAGACGACACTGACCCCACGGCTATTCCATCGGCCACCGTAAAGACGAGCGCCTATTCCCGTCCCCGCTTCAGCAGCATAGCGCTGACGGCAGATTCGCCAGAAGCGCATTAGCTATAGACGCCGTAAGCGATGCGGCCCAGGACATCATCGACCATCTGAGCCCCAACATCGGTGTCGAGCTGATCAATGGGTCTCTCGCCGCCAAGTGCTCGATTGGGGGTGCGGAGCCATTCAATGGCCTTCCCGGCGTCACCGATCAGCTCTACCGCGTTGGCATACACTCGAGCCATGCGCACCGTCCGGTCAGATTCCGAGGGAGTCAGCAATGAGCGCTGACTCAGGCGGCGCGTCAGCGTGCGCTGCGGGATGCCGAGCTTCCGCGACAGGACATTGTTGCCGATTTGAAGCCTTTCGGCAAGGGCGGTGACGGTCCTGGCAGGCAGGCCCTGCCGGACGAGACGGGCGAGTTCGTCGGGCTTCCTGATGACCTTGCCCAGCACTTCCCGGCCACCAAGCACTTCGGCAATCGACGCGGCTCCCATGCTGGCCTCCTTGCTATTTATTATACGCCAATTGGCCAAGAACACATAGTACCTGGCTCTCCAGGAGTGTAGGGACTTTTGTAGGGACACTCCTTCAAAATCGGTGGCAAAAGGAGGTTTTTCTCGCCGCTGGCCGCCACGACCGGCAACGAGGAACTGCTTTCATACGAGCAACTTGGCTCAATCCTGATTACCAATGCTCTGATCCGGCCCCTGGCTGTTAACCGAAGGGTTGTAGGTTCGAGTCCTACCTGAGGAGCCAAATCTTTTTCTCCCGAAAGTTCAATCCCCAGTAGTTGACGGCAGCGCCCCACGTGCGCCCGTCCCCGCCTCGCGCAGTATCCCCAATAACGCCAAACATTTCCGGACGGTCCCGTTCTCTGCTTCGTGTCGCGGAGAGTGGCAAGCATCGCCCCGGTGAGGCCGTTTTCTCCCCTTCCCTCCTGACCTCTCCCCACCGCCGGAGAACGCCCGAAGTTGGTTAACGCAACCGTCGTCTCGGTTTACGTTTTTCGAATTCGCTGCGTATGTTTACAGCAGCGTGCGACTCGCACGCTCCACTCGACAGCGGAACGACCGCAAGGCGGACTTTCGCTGTGGTGCCAATCCACAGCGAGGTGAACCGTCTTGAGCTCTCCAGCCGAGGATCTCCGATCCATCGCCCGCATCCTGGCCGCTGGCTACCTCCGGCTCCGCGACCGCCGCCGGCGCGAATCTCCCCTTGCTAGTCCGCCGACATCGAGCCCTCATGGACACGAGGTTAACGGCCTTGAGAAAGGAGAAACGTGTGGAGACCGCGATGCAGATGCAGAAAGAGATTGAGGCGCTGAGCCGGATGACGGTGGGCCAGCTCCGTCAGAAGTACCTGGAGGTGTTCGGCGAGGAGTCCCGCTCGAACCACAAGCAGTTCCTGTTTCGGAGGATCGCCTGGCGCATCCAGGCGCTGGCCGAGGGCGGCCTGTCCGAGCGTGCCCGCCGCCGCGCGCTGGAAATTGCGAACGACGCCGACCTGCGCATCCGGGCGCCCCGGACCATGTTTGGGCAGGATCCTACGCTGAATCCGAAGTTGATCGTCACGCGCAAGGTGGCCGGCGACCTCGACGCGAGGCTCCCACCGCACGGCTCATTCCTGGAGCGCGAGTACAAGGGCCGCCGGATCATCGTGAAGGTCCTGGTGGACGGATTCGCGTTCGAAGGTCGTAACTATCGGTCCCTCAGCGCCATCGCCCGCGAAGTCACCGGCACCAAGTGGAACGGCTTCCTCTTCTTTAATCTGGCACCCACCCAGGAGGCCGCCGATGGCAAGAAGTAGCGCCCCACGGGCGACCGCCAACGGGTCGAACGAGACGCCCGCCACGAAGGTACTCCGGTGCGCGATCTACACGCGCAAATCCACCGAGGAGGGCCTCCAACAGGACTTCAACTCTCTAGATGCGCAACGTGAGGCGGCCGAGGCGTTCATCGCGAGCCAGAAACGCGAGGGGTGGCAGGTCGTCGCCGATCACTTCGACGACGGCGGCTACACAGGCGCCAACATGGACCGACCCGCGCTCAAGCGGCTTCTGGGCGCCGTGGAGAACCGGTCGGTGGACTGCGTGGTGGTCTACAAGGTCGACCGGCTCAGCCGCTCCCTGATGGACTTCGCAAGGATCGTCGAGGTGTTCGATCAGAACGGGGTAAGCTTCGTCTCCGTCACGCAGCAGTTCAACACGACGACGTCCATCGGCCGCCTGACGCTGAACATCCTTCTCTCGTTCGCCCAGTTTGAACGCGAGATCATCTCCGAGCGCACCCGCGACAAGATGTCGGCGGCGCGCCGAAAGGGCAAGTGGATCGGCGGCCATCCGGTCCTCGGCTACGACATCGATCCGAAGGCCAGACGGCTCATCGTCAATCCGGCAGAGGCAGAGGATGTGCGAACGATCTTCGGTCTTTATCTCGAATTGGGCTCCCTGTTGCCGCTCTTGCAGGAGGCCGACCGGCGCGGTCTACGGACAAAGCGGTGGACGACTGTGGACGGCAAGGTCCGGGGCGGCGAGCGCATCGCGAAGGGAACAATGCACGGCATCCTCACCAACGCCATCTACACCGGAATGGTCGAACACAAGGGCTGCCTGTACTCGGGCGAGCACGAGCGGATCATCGACCAGAATACGTGGGATCGGGTTCACGAGAACCTTCGACGGAACAGCGGCGACAACGGGGCCAGCCTGAAGAACAAGTTCGGCGCCCTCCTGAAAGGATTGTTGTTCTGTGTTCCGTGCGGAACGCCGATGATCCACACCTACACGATGCGGAACTCCAAGCGCTACCGCTACTACGTCTGTTACAGCGCGCAGCAGAAGGGCTGGAAGAACTGCGAGACGAAGTCAGTGCCGGCCCAGGCGATCGAATCCGCGGTTCTCGACAGCATCCGCCGCCTTGGGACCGACCCCAAACTGGCCGAGGCAGTGGCCGCCGAAGCCTTGGCGGAGGTGGCCCGCCGACGGCGGGAGGTTGATCAGCAATCGGAGACCCAACGACGAGGTCTTCGGCAAATCAACCAGAACCTCGCGCGGGAAGCAGCGGACACCAGCGTGGACACCGGCGCGCGGTTTGAGCGGATCGCCACGCTGCAACGCGAGATCGAGACCACGGAGCGCCGGTTGGCGGAACTCACAGCCGAATGCAGCCACCTCGACCGGGACCACATCAACGCCAACGATCTCTACCGCACGCTGGCCGAGTTCGACGCCATCTGGTCGTCGCTGACCACCAAAGAGCAGGAGCAGATGATCCATCTGCTGGTCGCAAAGGTCGGCTACGAGGGGCGGACCGGCAAGGTCACCGTCAATTTCAGCAACCAAGGAGCGAAGGAGATATGCAAAGGAAGGTGCTGAACGCGGCCGCGCCGGGATCCCACACGGACGAGGCCATTCAGGTGGAGGTCACGTTGCCCGTGCGCCAACGCGGCGGTGGGGGCGGCAAAGAGCCCAAGGACGAGACACGCAGCACGGGCGCCCGACCGCGAATTCCACGGATCACCCGACTCATGGCCCTCGCCATCAAGTTCCAGGGCATGGTGGACAGCGGCGAGGTCCACGACTATGCTGACATCGCCCGGCTGGGCCACGTGACTCGGGCGCGACTCACCCAGATCATGAACCTGCTCCTTCTCGCGCCTGACATTCAGGAGGAGATCATTGAGATGGGACGGATGGCCAGAGAATCGAACCACGTCGAACGACACGTGAGGTCAGTCGTCAAGTCCGTCCTGTGGGACGCACAGAGACGAGCCTGGGCCGCGACTTCTTCCTAAGCTGGGCCCACGACCTTCTCCAAGAGTTTGCGGATGTACGTGTCCGGGTCGTCTTTCTGGAACAACACATTGCACGCCTCGAATTCCTCTTTGTTCATGCCGTCAGACCACCACTTGACCTGTACGTGAGGCGTGTTCGCCACGATGAACGACGCGAGGGTCACCAGGGGGTCGCCGAAGCGGACCTCTAGTTCCTTGATGGTCTTATGGAACGCGATTTTAGGGTCACCGCGGCCCTCCAGATTGCGTATGCCCTTGGGGTCCACGAACGTGATGTATTGGCGCTTGCCGACGAGCAGCCAAAGAATGAAGTCCGGGTGGAAGTTGCCAGCCTCAAAGAAGCCCACGCCGCGCCCACGGCTGAGATTCCGGAGCAGGTACATCTCGCGCTCCGCGAAGAAGGGCTTATTGGCATCGTAGAAACCACGCAGATCCCGGACGAAGTCCTGCTCTCCCTCATTTAGTTCCACCGGACTGATTTCAATGGCGCTGCTCGTGCAGTGCAAAAGCGGGTAATAGAGATGCTGTCCGAACCCGATTGCATGCAGGCTCTGGAAATTCCAATCCTGGATTGTCTTGGATTCGATCAGAGTCTTGAGTTCGCCCAGCTTCTCCGCGATGTCCGCCGCCGACTCCTCGATCAAGAGGCGGTATTCGGGAATGAAATTGGGATCGTCCTCCGCAAGTTCGCGCAGCTCCAGAAACTGCTGTTCGTAGGCGCTTTTCGCGTTCTTGTAGTACCGGTCGGCGTACTTCTTGAGCAGCGCCGTAGCGATCTCCTGCCACTCGCGGACTTGGTCGAAGCTCCGAAACTCCATCTCTTCCGGCGGGATATAGAGCGTATACCAGTCGTGGCGGCCAAGCAGTTGCTCGATGCCTTGCTTGGAAAGATTCAGGTTGAACCAGGCACGCTCGGCCTTGAAACGCTGCAGTTCGAAGTAGACTTCATCCAGATCCAGGAATGGCAGGTGACGATCCGGCCGAAGGTGGTTCTCTTCACGGATCGAGACTTCTTCAGTTCCAGATCCACGGGCACTCGCCATCGCCTGGAGCCGGGGGTACCAATCGAGAACCACCCTCGACTTGAGGAGTTTCTCGGGCGGGGGCCCAAGTTCGGGCTTGGGACCATTGCGCTTGAAGTCGATTCCCTCCCTCAGTTTCACCGTCTTGAGCTTCCTGCCATTCAGGTTCCGCACGACCGGCAGGATGAACTGGGTCCGCTGCTCGTTGGCCGGGAGCCCTTCCTCCTCCAGGTATTCCTTGAACTGCTTCATGTAATCGGCATGCACGCCAATGACGTTCAGCGTCTCCAGAATGCCCACATGCTCCGGCGCCTTCACGTCGCTGAGCCGGGTGCTCCGTTTCAGACAAAACTCGTATCCCTTGAGGCGAACACCGCGCCCGAAGAGTTGGATGATTTGGGAGCCCTCACTCTTGCCGATGTTCATCAAGCCCATCGTGCTGACCCGCCAGCTGCTCCAGCCTTCGCTGAATTTCCGGGAACCAATGAGTAGGTTGACCGGGCTATCGCCGCTATTGAGGTCCGCAAACAGCGACTTTGAGAAATCTTTATCTTGTGTCGGCAGACCCTGCTCCTGGCAGAGCTTCAGGAGCTTCGTTTCGTCGCCGACGTTGATCACTCCGAAGTAGTCGTTCTCGCCGACCCGGATGCCCAGTTCGCCTTCGGCGCCCTTCAGATTGTCGACGTGCAGCGCGGCCTCGCTGTCCGAATTGAAGAGCGTCTGGAGTATCCCGTCATAGAGAGCGGCCGGCGTCGCGTGCTGCTTTATCAGGTAGCCGAAGGCGCCGGCGAAAATCGGCCGCCCTCTCTCATCATTCAGACCTGGGTCCCCGTTGAGCAACCGATCGATGAAGGCGACACTCTCCTGGCGTTCGCGGACGAACCGGTCGAAGAACAACAGCACGTCCAAAACGTCCGAGACGGCGCGTTTGTTCTCTGTCCGCACGGCGTTCACGCTTCCGCCGACGAAGATCCACAACGGCTTTTCGATCAGAAAGGGAGCAAAGCTTGTCTTTCGGTCAGCATACAGCCGTTGTTGCTGATAAAAGGCGAGTAGGCCAGCCGTCAAGTAAACTCGCCGCTGCTCCTCGTTTTGTTCCTCGGAGAGGTTTCGAATGTGGTAGTCCTTTCCATAACCGTCTTCGTAGAAGTACTTGTAGGAATAGTCAACGAGGATGCACTTGGCGTACTCCTGGGTCAGGGCCGGCTTGTTTGCAGCCTTCATCGCCTGGCCGAACGTGGCTGAGTACTCGAACGAAAAGCCGCTTTCACTGAGGCGGTTCCGCATCCCCATCCATTCCTCGCCGCCGGCGCCGCGATGGCCTTCGTCAACGAGAACCAGGTTGTCGCCCTCAAAGGCATCAATGGCTACCGTCTTGGCACCCATCTCCTCCTTGAGTTTGGTGACCTCAATGATCTCAACGCTGTGGCCGGTAAAAAGCCCCCGACCATCCTTGTTAAAGATCTCCGCCGGCATGCCCGAAGCTTCGAACTCCTGGAGGTGCTGGCGGCTGAGTCCTTCGTTGGGCGTTAGGAGGATCGTTCGATTGAGTTCGCCTGCGCGCCCGTTCTGCTCTAGATAGTGCCGGTACTGGAGGATATTGACGTGCATGAGGAGGGTCTTGCCCGAGCCAGTCGCATTCCAGAAGGCGAGTTTACGCAGATCTTCGGGCGCATATTCACAGACACGATCACCTTGTGGTTTGTCCTCGTTGAACGCCGCAACGTGAGCGTTGAGGTCCGCGAGTAGCTGATCCGGATCGCGGAACCAGCGGTCAAGGTAAAGTTCCGTGAAGAGGAGCGTCAGATATTGAAAATACTTGAATTTCAGTAGCCGCTTTTCTTCGGCGTTTCGCCGCTCGGTGATCTGCCTCCAGTGTCGAACGATATTCCGGTCGTACGCGAGGAGAAGGTCATGCGACAGTTCCTTCCTCTCAAACAATCGCAGCCTGAGTGCCTGGTGAAAGTTCGAGACATTATCTTCGTCCAGTCCTTCTAAATGAGCACCCTTGAGGTCGGCGGCCAGTTCTTCGAATCGAGTGACGCCAAACAGCCCCAGTATCCATTGGGAAAGCACCAACCTCCGGTGGAACTTTAACGGCTGTTGCACCCTGCGACTCGCCCTCACCACCGCCCTAGCCATGAGCCCCCCCTACCGCAACGAAGGTATCGCCCATCACACTCCACACAAGCAGGCGCGCATTGCCAAACGAAACCGCTAGCGTAATCACTGCTGGAGACCCCACCGTCGGCTGTCTTCTCGTGTCTGCTCAGAGCATCTCAGCCGTAGTGTTCGCTCGTATTGTGCCGCCGTTACGACTTTACAATCGTAGGTGCCAGCCTCCGCTCCTCGCTCAAACACCACAATGGCGGGCCGTGGGATCTCCTTCAACGGACGCAGACGTACCCTGTAGGTGTGATTCTCAAAATGCGTCAATTTCACTGAGACCTCCTCAGAGAGCGAAGGAAACCGAAACACCACGTCTTTCGACTCATCCTTGCCGACCCCGAAGAACGCCCCGAGAGTTGCGACAGGCAACTGAATTTGGTGACCGCCGCCAGTTTCATGCTCAAGAATCTGGAGAAAAAGCCGCGCTGGCTTTTCTGTTAGCGAATCGGCGGCCGCAAGTACCTCGTGCCTAACTTGGCGCGCGGGCTCGTCTTCGATGAGGTGGCGGAACAGCGGCTTTTTGGCTCTCGGAAGCCTCACATCCAGAAACTGCGACTTGCCACTTCTTCTCGCCTTTGCCTGCTCGGCGCCCAGTGCATTAGCGTTACGGAGAGCCCTGATCTGTTCGGGGGTGACGTCTTGGCTTCTCTTCCACAAACGCTTCCATCCGGCATCGCATGACCGCCATATGGCCGTGACAGCCGGTGCCGTTACCGAAACCGACAGCTCATGGTTCATTGCCAGCCCACCATTGGTGAGATTTGACGATCCGATCACCGTCACAAGACGATCAGGATATTGAAACTCGTAATACTTTGGATGAAACTCCGAGTTGCCGTATCTCCACTCGAACGTTCGGGCCCTCTGCTGCTTTGGATACCTTGTCTTCAAGTACAGGGCGTACAAGAGGGCATCGGGAGTCGTTATCATGTTTCCGATGCCAAAGACGGTCTGAAGCTTCTTGCCCCTCCGCAAAAAGTCCTCGAGGGCGTCGGAGACCAGCGACAAGCCGCCCCAACTTGCATAAGCGGCGGCAACGCGGCACTGGAGAATGTCGTGGGAGGCAAGATGCTCCTCGACCACCCTGTAGAGATGGGTGGAGGGCTCATTAGGGTCCTGCCAGAGCAATTCAGCAGCCAACTCACTTTTAGTCATTGTGATCACCGTTATCGTTCTCTGCCGCTTGCAGAAGGGGATTACTCCACTCCCATGTCGAACATCAATCGCTTGAATTCCTCTTCGATGAGGCGAACCTTCCACGTATCCTCGTCCTTCTTCAGATTCTCTAGATTGTTATCGCCATTGACGTAAATAAGATCGAATTCCATGTCCTTGGTGCTGTACCCCTGCTTTTGAAAGAATTCATCTAGCTGCGGGCTAGGTGTTTCTTGAATGTTTCGCCAGATCACAAGGACTTTCTCGTTCCTTCGATTGACTCCATGGATGGTAACAATGCCTCGAATCCGGTCCACCTGCTTTACGCGGAGTCCCAGCAGGTAGTTAAACGTCTCAACTAGATCTACTTTCGTCGGTACCGTTTCGCCCACGGCAGATGTCGCAATGCGAAGCGTGTAGTCAAAAGGGTCCTTGAAGGCTTGAATGTCTAGCAGAGGAGCGCTGCCTCTACTCTCAACATCAAGCATGTAATGGAGCATGTATTCCTCGTGGACTGGAGCGCTTGCGGCCAGCAACGACTGTTGCGATTCGGTTCGGACAAAAGCCAGATTGTTCAGAGTGTCCTCGTAAGATTCAAGCCGGATGTATTTGACGAGTTGGCTTAAACCGCTGGCTCGCTTTAAGGGTGCTCCATCCTTCCACTCTGAAGAGTACGCTGCCTTCAAGATCCTTGGCTTTAGAACAGAGTAAAAGAAGTCCGCAGCCTCAACGAGGATGACTTTCCTGTGACCGCCATCGCCGCGGTTGAGGTTCATGACGGCGTGCCCGGTGGTCCCCGACCCGGCGAAGAAGTCCAATATGATAGACGATGGATCGGCCGCAATCGTGGCGATGCGCTCAATGAGCTCCGTCGGTTTGACTGTCGTTATAGGTGAATCGGGGATCAGTTTCTTCAGTTCGAGATTCCCGCTCCTCGAAGTGCCACTATCTTCGGCAAGCCATACTGAGTTTGGAACATGCCCTTCTTGGTCGGCGAGATAGATCTTGCGGATAAGGCGAGTCTCATCCTCAGAGAAGAAGATCTCGCCTGTCTGGATCTTTTTCTGCATCGTCTCACGGCTGTATCTCCAACCGTTTGAAGGGGGATCTATCGTTTTACCGCTTGGGGTGCTGACATCGTAGATAAGATTTGGCCGGTACAAACTATTGACTAGGTAACCGGTGCGCCATGGCCCCTTGGGATCATTATCAGGGTTGGAGTACGAGGCATTGTGCGCCTCGGTTCTCTCCAGGACGCCGAGCTCAAAATCCTGGCTTCGCGAAAAGATAAACACGTTGTTGTGAGCAACGGCTAGCGTCCCGGCGTACCCTTTCGTTTGTACGCTGTGCTGCCACGCGATATGGCCCTGAAAGTTCTCGGACCCAAATACATCCTCGGCTAGCAGCCAAAACCGCGGTGACTCAGCACTATCGAGAGTGCACCACAGAGAACCATCTTCCGTGAGAAGAAAGCGGCTGGCCGCCAGGCGATCGAACAGCATGCTGAGCCAACATGAGTGCTGATAGGTGTCGCGATAAACGAATTCGTCGTTACCGGTGTTGTACGGAGGGTCAATAAACACGCACCGAATCTGGCCTTCGTAGCGGTCGCGCAGCAGATTCATTGCCTGAAGATTGTCGCCGTGGATCAAGACCGCATTCGTCGCCTCATCGAGGTTAGCGATTGCTGACAAGAGCTGGTACTTGAACTCTGGGGAGAAGAACCTCGTATCGAGAAACAGCGTTGTGTTCGCCTCCAAGAAATCGACAGTAAGAGGTTCGGAGTACCCAGGGTTACCGAGAACATCTGGGCCGAGTTGATCTATCGCGAACAGCCGGACCCACTCTCTTCGTTGCGCTTCACTCGCTGCGATCTCCGGGTATAGGGCAACCGGAACGTGGTCGAGGGTTACACAGTAGTCGGTTGCCACGACGAACTTCCTCTTCAGCCAGAGCATCTTTTGAAACTCTTCTAGCTGAGCAATGAAGTCGATTATCTTGTGGGCGATACTACGAAGGACCTTGATACGCGACAAATACTGTTCGACCTTGGGGGCCAACGCACTCTGGACATCGTCCAGGTTCATCACCTCATTCTTGATGAAGAAATCGAGTTCGCGGCGAAGAAACCCACGAGCGTTCTTGTGTATGAAGTAGTCGAAGCTGTTCCGCGCAGTGTAGTCTGTCAGGTGTTTGGAGAGAACGGAGCGGCTCGGATCTGAGGAGGAAGGCGCTGGTGCCGCGAGAGTTGAAATCCACTCCAAGGACTTAAGTGAAGCCAGCACTGTTGCGGCGGTCTGAGCGTTCAGTGCGTCTTGCCTTCGCTTTTGCTGGTCGTGCCGGTATTCAAACCGGATGACGAGTTCAGTGTTTTCTTCTGTCACCGGTTCGAGTTCGTGGAGAATGAAACGGCGGTCGTTACCCCCATTGGGGGCCTGGCTATGTTCCTTGTCCGAGTCTGCGCCGACCAGTCGGAAATGGACACGGCGGTCACCGGCGACCGTGAAGGAGTAGTCGCGAAGGTACTCGCTGCTCTTGACATAATACTGGTCGTTGTTGGCCCAATGCAGCTTGACTTCCTCCCCTTCGTAAGGAATCGCATAGACGCCTTCCTTGTATCGCCGAAGAGACAGAAAATCTCCCTCATCGTAGTAACGGCGGAAGAAGTTGAACAGATCGGAGAAGATTTGGCTTTCCAGAGCGGATACGTCGATGGCGGCCGACAGTCTTTCGCGAAGCTCCTTTACCTTCGGCGACAACTCGGGATCGACGCCCGCGTCCTTCAACTGCTGGATGACCTTGTCAAGCTCAGCTTTGATGTGGGCCGAATCGCTCGACTTGTACTGTAGGAACGCTTCCTTGATTTGCGGGAGGAGATCGTTGTCCAAGAAGCGCTCGATCTCGGAGCGCTTCGAATTCATGATCCGGTAAATGCCGAAGTCGAGATCGGCGCTGTCAAGCTGGAACAGTTCCCGGAGTAGGGTCTTTAGTTTCGTTTGGCTGTCGGCCATGTTCACATTCCCAAATGAGGCTACTCCACCTTCCAACGGATGGTGAAGATTGTCTCGCGCTGCGTCTTCTGCGTCATGCGGGTTTCCAGCTTCGTGATCAGCCGGTCGCGCTTGTCCTTGACCTCGTCCTCGAGGTCGAAAATCCGCTGCCGTTGCCGTCGCTGTTCCTTCTCTGCCTCGCGGATTTCATTCTGAACCCGGAGATGCTCCTCTGTCGTGGTGGTGAGACGGGCCGCACGGTTCAATGCCTTGATACGCGCCTTGGTATCAGCCAACTCGCGCTCTACGGCGATGATTTGGTCATCCGCCCATCTCTCCAGGCGCTCTCGCTCCTCCTGGAAGTGCCTGTTGTTCGTCTCAAGAGATCGGCTGATCGTCGCGGCGGTGTGGCGTTCGGCCTCCCGGCTAAGCTGCGGCAGGACGTCGGCGGTGGCCGCCTCGGGAAAGACAACGGCGTCACAATGGAAGAGCTTTTCGCACGTCTCCTGATCGAGCGGCCGACCATCATCGGTCAATCCGCTGAACAGAAGGTACTCTTCGCGATCGAACGAATCAATGGCGAGACGATTGAGCACAAGGATGCCGGACTTGCCCTTGAGGTTCTCAACGACGCGTATTCGCACGGGATGGCCGGTAATCTGGAATTCCAGTGTGGCTTCTGGCGTCGCGCAACTCTTTGCGGCGTCGAGGGCATGTTCACCCAGAGGGTGCGAGATTCGATAGAGAAACTCGCCGTCGACGTTCTGGTGCGTCTTCGAGATCAGATGGTAGCGGCCCGGTTTCACGTCCGGCCGCGGCGTATGGCGTAACTCGAACGCCAGTGTCGCGTCGTCGAAGGTGGCAAGGTCGCGAAGGATGAACTTCGACAGTTGCCAGAACATGCGGCCGACCCAGTCGAGGCGCTGGCGGGTTTCATCGAGCTGGACGCGGAGGCGGTCGTGAACATCCTCGTCAAAGTTCTCCAGGAGCTTCCGTCTGGTATCGACGAGACGGCTTTGGATCGCCTCTTCCATTTCGGCCTGCAACTTCAGGAACGCCGCTTCGATTTGCTCGGGGGTGCGGCAGGTCTGATAGATGGCGAAGACGCGCTTTTCAAAGTCAACGCCGGATTCGAGGGTGCCCAGGATGTCGTCACTGGCGCCGAAGACGCCGGAAAAGAGGTTGAACTTCTCATTGAGGAGTTGAAAGACGCGCTTGTCGGCTTCGTTCCGCTCGTTTAGGAAATTGATGACAACAACATCATGCTTCTGGCCATAGCGATGGCATCGCCCAATTCGCTGCTCGATTCGCTGTGGGTTCCAGGGCAGGTCGTAGTCGATGACGAGCGAGCAGAATTGGAGATTGACTCCCTCCGCGGCGGACTCGGTGTCGATGAGCATCTCTGGATGGTCCCGAAAGTGCTCTATCAGAGCCAGACGCTTGTCGGCCAGCTTGGAGCCGCTGAGCCGACCCAGCGGTGAGTTCACGCGCTCCCATTCCTGGTAGATGCGGTCGACGTCAGGGCCAGTATTCGTACCGTTGAACAGAACGATTCTCCCTGCGTAGCCGTTGGCTTCCAGGAAGTTGCGGAGGTACTCTTGCGTACGGCGAGACTCCGTAAAGACAACGGCCTTGCGCAGCGCCCCAATCTTCTCCATCTCATCGAAGCCGATCTGTGATGCCGTGAGGAGCGCGCGGGTCTTCGCGTCGATTTGTATAGAGCGGGCCCACTGCACGAAGCGGTCGAGCTCGGCGATTTCCGAGTCCAGTTTCTTCAGATCGACCGGCGCGGGGGATGGGGGTAGATCCCCGACCGGACCTTCGCCTCCGCTTGCGGACTCGTCCAACAGCTCAGTGTTCAGTTCATCTTCTTCGATCAGCCTCTCCGCCAGGCCTTCGCCGTCAGGCAAAACCGCACCAGCGTGGGAGTGCGCCTTGAGGACCAGTAGGCGTTGACGGATCATTTCGAGCGTGCCTGCGACGGCCTGAGAACTTGACGACAAGAGCTTGCGCAAGATCATCGTCGTCAGTTCTCGCTGGCGATGCGGGATGGAGTAGGTGTCATCCCTGCGCAGAAAAGCGGAGACGGCTTCGTAGAGTTGCTGCTCGGAATCAGCAGGGGTAAACGGACGCGTAATCGGTCGGCGCTCCGTGTATTTCACATACTCCAGGACTTGGCTTCGCAGCGTCCGGTAGCAGAAGGACCGAAGACGATTTTTCAAGCCGTCCAAGTCTCCGTCCTTCGAACAGTATTGCGTTCGGAAGGCGGCCAGGTCGCCGAACAGATGCTCGTCGATCAGGGTCGAGAGGCCGTAGAGTTCAAGCAATGAGTTCTGCAGCGGTGTGGCAGTCAGTAGCAGCTTTCTGCGATCCGCTATGGCCGTGCGGATGGCTTGGCCCATCTTGTTGCTCGTGCGGTATGCGCCCCGGAGCTTATGGGCCTCATCGATTACGACGAGGTCCCACGGTACGAGTTGCACCTCGCCCGCCATTCGGCTGGCGAAGTTCATAGAGACGATGACGACCCCGTGCGCGGCAAAGGGCGAAGCGCTCCCTTCGCGGACTGCATCTCGGTAAGATGCCGAATCGAGGATGACGCTGGGCAGATGGAACTTCTCCGAAAGTTCCATGCTCCACTGTTTGCGGAGAGATGCCGGGCAGATGACCAGCAGCCTCCGGCGACGCTCGGCCCAACACTGGCATAGCACGAGGCCCGCCTCGATGGTCTTACCGAGGCCAACCTCATCGGCCAGCAGCACCCCTTTCGAAAGAGGCGACCGAAACGCGAACAGCGCGGCTTCAATTTGGTAGGGGTTCAGATCGACGGCGGCATCGAACAGGGAAACCGACAGCTTCTCCACGCCGTCCGTTCCGGACCGGCGGGTCAACTCATGGCCGAAGTACTTGGCGTGGTAGCTCGTCGACACCTATCCTCTTCAGGCCGGCGCGGCCATCGCGACCGTCCGATCTCCTTTTCCGTAATGACTATTGTCGATCATTGAAGCCGCCGACGTGTGCCCAACTCTCCAGAAGGAAAGGAACGGACTCTATCGAAGATCCGGACCGGCAATCAGATGGGGATTCAATTGCGGCCGCCGTTGACAATACTCTGCTACCACTCCGCAACGATGTTAGAAAGGAACATCGTCGTCGGTCAGCCCGTCCGCTGGCGTTTCCGGCGCCTCGGGTTCGTCCTCGGGCAGCGCCCCGAAATCCTCTGGGGGCTCGTCCTCTGGCATTTGACTGTGGTTCAGTTCGATCAATCCGAACGTGTTCGGAGCAGGGCGAGTGAAGATCTCGTTGCGCTTCACGTAGCCGCTGAGGGAGCCGCTCAGGGAAACCCGGCTGTTCTTATCCACTTGGCGGCCGAGTGCTTTCAACAGGTCCGTAATATGTAGAGGCTTCGCTGCCTTGAGGATCGCTTCGCGCGCCTTGGCCACGCCGCTACCCGGACGAAGGACTTGAGCGGGCGTAATCTGGCCGCCTCGTGGCTCCTTCGGAAGCATACGGATGGTCTCCTGCAATGCCTGAAGGTAGGCGTTCGCGGCTGCAAGCTGCTTTTCCAGCTCGCGGATCTCCTGCTCCTTCTTTTCTATACGCTTCTGTAGGTCATCACGGAATTTCATCGGTCGGCCTTCATGAAGCCCAGTATAGGCCCGGACAGGTGGCATAGTCAAGAAATGGAAAAGACTGCGCTGAATGGAAAACTGATATTGTGCGAGCCCCATCTGGTCTGCTAACCTTTGAGGTGGGAGGTCCTCTTGGATCAAGTCAGACCGCTTTTAGTCAATCAGTTGGAGGCCTGTAAACGGGTGTCTCCTCAAGGTGTGGAGTATTGGATGGCGCGCGATCTTCAGCCGCTGCTAGGGTATACCAGCTGGGAGAACTTCGCGAACGTGATAGAGAAGGCAAAGATGGCATGCGAAAGCGCCGGCGTGGACGCTGGTGATCAGTTTCATGGTGTCACGAAGGGGATAGCGGCCGGAAAGGGAGCAGAAGTCCAGAGGACCGACATGTTTCTGTCCCGGTATGCCTGCTACCTGATCGCGATGAACGGTGATCCCCGCAAAGCGGAAGTGGGTCTCGCACAGACCTACTTCGCGGTCCAGACCCGTCGCCAGGAGGTACGCGACCAGCATCCGGAATTGCGGCGGGTTGAGATGCGGCAGCGCGTGAAGGAAGCCAACCGGAGCCTGACCTCGGCGGCGAAGGACGCGGGAGTGCAGAAGTACGGCCTGTTCCATGACGCCGGCTACCGTGGCCTTTACGGAATGGGCACGAAAGAGATCATGGCCAAAAAGGGGATCTCGCCGAAGGAGAACCTCTTGGATTGCGCGGGTCGCATTGAACTCGCGGCCAACGAGTTTCGGATCACCCAGGCAGAAGACAAGCTGCGTAGGGAGCGGATCAAGGGCGAGACCGTTGCCATTCACACTCACCGCAAGGTCGGCGAGGCGGTACGAGCGACCATCCAACAGCTGGGCGGTATCATGCCCGAAAACTTGCCGCCCGAACCCTCGATCAAGAAACTTCTTTCGGCAAAGAAGACCAAGCGACTGGCCGGTGCTGAGAAGGCGCTTTCCTCGCCGGGTCCGCGAAGTGGTGATGTCGCGGGACATCCCGAGTCGTCTGCAGAGTGATGAGGCGAGAGCACGAGCATGGTGAAGCACCGGGTATTCAACGCGGATCGTTTCCTTGACAAGTTCGAAGGCCGGGAGGAGTTGCTGCACTCCTACGTCGGCATCTGGGGCGACGGCATCCAGATTGGCACCACGTCGTTGGACGTGGCGGGATTCAAGGACTTCCTCCTCAATGGCGACGGCGGACAGAAGGATCAGTTCATGGAAGGGCTCTACCGGGCCTACGACCTCTCCAACGAACGCGGGCATGAAGACCTCGCTGCCGCCTGCCAAGACCTGAACTACGAACCCGATCCCGAGGGAAAGCTGCCCGTTGAATGCCTCAGCCTGAAGGTTCGCACCGAGAACGAGGATGCCTTCAACTTGGCATACGACAGGTGCGCCCTTCACCAGGCGGAGCGGTTTTCCGTGTACCAGGGTGATGCGGGGAGGGCCATTGCAGATCTTGACGCCGCCACAGTTCTGCTGCAACAGAGACTGGCCGCGCTCTTCAAGGATGACAAGAATAGCGACCGCGTGCTGCTCCGTCAGTACCAGGAGGGCGCCTACACCAACTTCATCGTGTACCACGAAAAGCGCACGCAGGCGATGCTGGTCTTCCAGGGGTCGCGCATCAATCCAAAGGTCTCGCCCACCGTTTTGCGGCCGGCCCAACAGGACTTCATCAGCTACAACAAGGAGACCGGCCAAGTCGAGATCGAAGCGAGGTTCGAGAAAGAGGAGGGCGCGCTCCGTACGAGCTTCGCCGAATGCTGCTTCGGCGACGCGGAGCTATTTGAGAAGCCCGAGGCTGCGAAGAAGTTCGCGCTCGGCGTCATCGCCTGCGAGGATTTTGCGCTGGATGTGGACGATGGAGACTCGGCTGCCCTGGTCGAGCTCCACTTCAAGCTGAAGCAGAAACACGGCCCGGCATTCGTCGTCCGGTCCAAGGACGTCCTGGACACCTTGCAATTGAACTACCTGCGCAAGCGCCTTCCGGGCGCGACGATTCAGAAAGCGGTTTTCAAAATCGGGTTTCCCGATGACGGCCGCGGGAAGCGCGTGGAGATCAGCGGCACGAACAAGATCTCGTTCAAGCGCGCCACGCACGCGGAGGATGTGTTCCGGTACTTGCTGAGGTGGAAGCTCCTGAATGCCTGAGAGCCCACTCCAGTACGTTTTGCGGTTGCTGGCTGAGGACGAGGCGCCGGTCGTGCTCGCCGCCGAACTGGCCCAATTCCCCGCCACTGAAGTTGCGAGGCTGCTCGAAGTAGGGGTTCTCAAGGAGACGGTCGCCGCGGATGAGATTGGGCGACCGGCGCGGTTCGGCGCCGGCGGACCGCTGCTGGTGCGGCGCGTGGGTGGAGCCATCTACGGTGTTGCCGGTACCGACGATTACTGCAGGCCTGTTAGTCTCACCGACTACGATATCCGCCAGTATGCTGTTTCGGTCGGTGCTCTGATCCACAAACTTCGTGCGGATAACGAGATCACAGCGGCCAGGCAGGCCATGGACAGCGGTCTCGTTTACGTGGGCGTGAAAGTAGTGGCAGGGCGCAGTCTGCAGGTACATCTGCTGCTTGGCCAGCCCGAACTGGATACTGTCCTCGGTCGGCTGATGCGACTCGAAAGCTCCAACGACGCCCCCGTACTGCTCACGCCATTGGCGCTTCCACTACGAACAGAACACGAGCGCCTGTTCCGGGACAGCGCGTTGCAGATCCTGCCGCTTTATCCGTTCGCCGCCAGCGGCAAGCTAACACTGGATTGGCTCACGCACGGGCGTCAGAGTGCGGTGTTGTCCCAACCCGAAACGCGCCGTAAGCGGACCAGCGGAAGCCAGGAAGCGGTCGCCGCGGTCAAGAGCTACATGGCTGCACGGGTTCTAAATCAAGCCGAATTCAGTATTCAGGCGGGGATCACGGAACAGACGCTGCGTAATTTCTTCGAGTCCGGCGAGATGCAGCGGAGTAACTTCAAGACCATGGCCGAGCGGATGGGCCTGACGCCCGAGGCGCTTCTGAGGGGCGAATTGCCAGCCGGGATCAAGACGCCGCGCAGGCGCTGAACTTTTCGGAAAGTTTTCGGAAAGTGTTCGGTATCTCCTATCGTTTGAATTAGCTATCTCGGGCATTCTCGATGCAGAGGTTGCGGGAAACATGCCGCAGCAAGCATCGAGATGAAGCCCAACACACAACAGCGACTCCTAAACGAACACGAGGTGGCAGACTCCTGCTCGATCAGTGTTCTGACGCTGCGGAAGTGGCGCAGCCAAAGGCGCGGTCCGCAGTTCGTGAAGATCGGCGCCTTGGTCCGGTACCGCCCCGCGGATGTGGACGCCTGGATTGCCTCGCAGGGGTCGGCGAAGGCTGACCTTCCGGAGGTGGCGCGATGACCCCGCCCGTCTCCACCCAGGACCTGTTGGCGTCGGAAGCGACATTCCTCACCACCATGCAGCAGCTCGGCTTCGGCCGATTCGAGTACCTGCAAATCCGCGGCGGCGAGTTGGTTCTCACCCCCTGGCCCGTCACCGTGCGCGATATCAAGTTCGCGGCGGCGCAGAACACCGGCAAGCCGTGCGAGCCCAACACTGAGCTTCGGCCGCAGGTCGCGGAGTTCTTTGCTTACGTCCGCGACGTCGACGCCGGCGAAATCCGCGAGCTCGAGGTGCGGCACGGGTTGCCCTTTTCCATGGAGATCGAGCTCCAGGGAGGCCGCCGTGGTTGATCTCGCGCTTGACCAAGCACTCCCTGTAGTCCAGGATCTCGCCGGTCGGAAGGCGAATGCATTCGTTCGCCGCTGCGGACTGGGCGCCGATGAGCGGGAGGATGTCCAAAGCCAGCTTGTCCTGACCTTCCTGGTTCGGTGGCCCAAGTTCGACGGCGAGAAAGCCTCAGTCCGAACGTTCGCCTCGCGGGTCATGGACAAGAAGCTGACGTCCATTCTGCGGTACCGCCTGGCGGAAGGGCGGCGGCCGCAAGATCTGCCCGCGCGGGATCCGGGCCCGAACCCCGCATACATTCGACACTTCCGTATCGACCTTGAACGCGTGCTGGCACCGCTGCCGGCCCCTATCCAAGCCACTGCTGTCGCGCTTTCCATGGCGTCGACGGTGGAGGCCGCGGAGGCGCTCGGTTGTTCCCGGCAGATGATCAGCCGGAGGAAGCAGCAAATCCGTGAAGCGTTCCTTTCCGCCGGCGTCGGACCCAACTACTTCATGGCCGGAGGCACGCGATGAGTTCCACCCTCCTGACCTCCACCTATTCCATGTGGTCGGCGTTCCGGAATTGCCGGAAGGCTTGCGAGTACCGCTACCAGATTGGCCTGGTTCCCCGCGAGAAGGACGCGAATCTCAGCTTCGGCTCGTTGATCCACGAATGCCTGCAAATCTGGCACGAGACCGGCGACATCACCGCTGTCCGCGCTTTCATCGACCGGGCTTGTGCGGCCAGAGTTTCCGACGAGAGCGTGCGCCGGGACTGGCATCTCGCCATGGCGATGATGACTGGATACGCGGCCCGCTATCCCCGCGAGGAGTTCGCGGTTGTGGCCCTGGAGAAGAACTTCGAGGGCCCAATCGTCAACCCCGACACCGGCGCCGCTTCCCGCAGTTTCGTCCTCGCCGGCAAGGTGGACGGCATCGTCCGCATCGGCGGCGACCACTACATCCTCGAACACAAGACCGCCGCGACCATCGACGCGGACTACCTGGAGCGGCTTTGGACGGATTTCCAGATCGCCATCTACTCCTTCTACGTCGAGCAGGCGCTTGGTATCCCGATCACTGGCGTCATCTACAACGTCCTCGGCAAGGCGCGGCTTCAGCAGAGCAAGGGCGAGACCGAGGAGGACTACCAAGCCCGGCGCGCCGAGCTGCTTGAGAAGTCGAAGACGGGCAAGACCACTGCCAAGCGCAAGCTGCCGGAGTCGGATGAAGACTTCCAGGGGCGGCTGGCCGAGAAGTACCTCGATCCCGAGATGTTCCACCGCGAGATGCTCTATCTGTCGCGGGACCGTTTCGACGTCTTGCGGGCGGAGCTCTGGGAACTCACGCAGGCGTTCCTCGATGCTCGCAGGCGGAAGGTCTTTTACCAGAACACGGCGTTCTGCTTCCACCACAACCGGCCGTGCGCATACTTCCCCATCTGCCGCTCTAACGGCAATCCGAACGTGATCGAGAACTTCTACACCATCGCCGCGCCGCACGAAGAACTGCGTGCGCCGGACAGTGAACCTGCTTTCTGAAAGGACCGACCATGCCTCTACTACCAACAACAAAGACTCCCTCGAAGAACAGCCTGGCTGACCTGACCGTGCTGGTCTACGGCCAGACCAAGATCGGCAAGACGACGCTCTGCTCTCAGGCGGATGGCGCCCTGTTCCTGGCCACCGAGCCCGGACTGAATGCGCTCGACGTGTACCAGGCACCCATCCTCAACTGGGACGACCTGCTCAACGCCTGCGCCGAGATCAGCGAAGGGAACCATCCCTTCAAAACGGTGATCATCGACACGATCGACAACGCCTACAAGTTCTGCACGGACTACGTGCTTAAGAAATTCAAGATCGAACACGAGTCCGATCTGGGTTACGGCAAGGGCTACGCCCTGATCAATAACGAATTCCAGCGGGTGCTGACGAAGCTCGCTTTCCTGCCCTGCGGTCTGTTCCTGATCTCCCACGCGAAGGAGATGGAGATGGACTCCCGTACCGGCAAATACACGCGCGTGGTCCCGACGCTGCCGGACAAGGCCCGCAAGATCGTTCTGGGCATGGCCGACATGGTGCTGTTCTGCGATCTGGAGGTCCAGGTTGGCGGTGATGGCGAGCCGCGGGCGCGGCGTGTGATCCGCACCAAGCCGAGCCTGTACTACGAAGCCGGCGACCGCACGGGGCGGCTGCCCGAAACGCTCGATCTCGATTTCGCCAGCTTCCGCACAGCGTTCAATGCCACCGCCGGGAAGGGCCGGGCGCTGTCCACACCCGCTGCCAGGCCGCCCGCGAAGCCGGCGCCCGCGCAACCTGCGGCCGCGAAACCCACCGCTTCGTCCGAGCCGGCCGCTGGCCCGGCGGTGACAGGCACTGCCAAGTAACCCCGTTCGATCCCAAGGAGACCCACCCATGAATCATGAACCCATCGATCTCGCCCAATTCGACAGCGAGTTCCGCAACGAAGCCGCCGAGGACCGGGGCACCTTCGAAAGTGTCC
>CAADGY010000264.1 GCA_900696665.1 uncultured Acidobacteriota bacterium | reverse complement strand
GTGTGTTCTCCTCCGGCGCTCCCTTGAACAGGACCGGACCCCGGAAAACATCGCCCGTCTGGCAGCCCGGGTTATCGAGCGCAACGACCTGGAATTAAAGAACCACTTCTCCATCGAAGAAGAGGTTCTGTTTCCGGCCGTGGCGCCCTATCTGGAGGACACTGCTCTAATCGAAGGACTCATCGCCGATCATCGCCGCGTCGAAGAGATTGTTCAACTGCTGGCCACCGCGCCAGCGGTGAAATGGCTGGAAGAGTTTGTGGAATTGCTGCCCGGCCACATCCGGCGCGAGGAGAAAGACCTTTTTGAGCAGGCGCAGGCACGCGTTCCGCGAGACATTCTGGATAAAGCCGGAATCGAAATCGATGCCCGTGCTGTCCGGTTGTGCCTGGATGCCTGGACCTGACCGGGTCTTGCGGGCGGCTCCGCTTTCGTGTTGCAGTCATTATGGAGTGAGTGTATTCAGACGATACGTGTTGCTGCAGGTGCCCGGCTGGCTGGTTGCCATTGTCGTGCTCTACTGGCTGCATGGCTCCTTTGGGCTTCCTTTTCATTGGGCCGCAGGTATCTACGCCGCTTACGTCGTGAAGGATTTTCTTCTGTACCCCTTTCTGAGGCGCGCTTATGAAGAGGGGGTCCATAGCGGAACCGAAGGCCTTGTCGGAGAGACCGGGGTAGTTACACAAGCCATCGACCCGGCGGGATACATCCGTGTCCGCGGAGAACTGTGGCAAGCGCGCACTCCCGACGCCCGCACGATCCCGAAAGGCAGCAGTGTCCGGATAAAATCGGCCGCAGGCATGGTGTTGATGGTGGAGAAAGAAACCGCTGCCTCGGATGAAATATGAGGAGAAGAGGCGCACACGGCAGGGCAGTGTTTCTGGATCGTGATGGAACCATCATCGAAGACACAGGCTATATCAACGATCCTGCTTCCGTACGGCTACTGGAGGGAGTTGGCGCCGCTCTCTCGGAATTGGAGCAGCTCGGCTACGCACTGGTGATCGTCAGCAACCAATCGGGCGTGGGCCGCGGTATGTTCTCCGAATCCGAGGCGGAAGCCGTCGACCGCCGCACGCAGGCGTTGCTCGCCGGTGAAGGCGTCCGCTTGGCTGGGGCCTACTACTGCTACGACCCACCATGGAGCGCTTCCCGGTTTCGCAAGCCGGGCCCCGGATTGCTGATGAAAGCGCGGGATGAGCTCGGCCTGGACCTGGAGGCGTCGTTTCTGATCGGAGACAAGGAGAGCGACATGATTGCAGGCCGCTCCGCCGGCTGCAAGACGATCCTGATTGCGGGGGAGGAAAGAGGGCGCGGGTCCCCGCCGCAGCAGGTGCCGGAAGAAATTGTGGATTTTCGCGCGACGTCTTGGGCGGAAGCGTTGGACTATATACGGCGGCAGGGGAATCCGGAATGATTGAGCTGGCGAAGATCGTATCTCAATTTGAGGGAAAGACGATTCTCGTCGTAGGCGATGTGATGCTGGACGAGTATGTATGGGGCGTCGCTGAACGTATTTCGCCGGAGGCTCCTGTTCCGGTGGTGACCGTAACGAAAGAGACTTTCGTGCCCGGCGGAGCAGGGAATGTCGCGGCCAACATTGTTGCACTGGGTGGGCGTGCCATTCTCGCCGGCATCGTAGGACGCGACGCGGCGGCGGCCAGGCTTTCGCAGGCCCTGCTCGAGCTGGGCGTGGAACCGCGCCTGTTGGTGGACGAGCGGCGGCCCACGATTTCCAAAACACGCGTCATGGCCCATCAACAGCAGATCGCACGGGTGGACCGCGAAGAGACGGCGCCGCCGGATCCCGCGCTGGAACAAGAGGCGATCGATATGGTGCGCCGGTTGTGCGCACGCGCCGATGTGGTGATCGTTTCCGACTATGCCAAGGGCTTCCTCACAAGAACTCTTATTGCCGGGATTATTGAGGCGGCTGGGGTGCGAAGGGCGCCCGTTCTCGTCGACCCTAAAGGGACGGATTTCACGCGGTACCGCGGCTGCCGCGTGATCACACCGAATACTCGTGAAGCGGTTCAAGCCGCCGCGCAACTCGCCGGTGTGCACGGCGGGCTGGAGGACACCGGATGGAAACTGGTGGAACTGCTGGATGGCGTGGCAGTGCTCATCACGCGCGGAGAAGAAGGAATGGCGCTGTTTGAGCGGGGACGCGAGGCTTGCTGGATTCCAGCCGCGGCACGTCAGGTTTACGATGTCACCGGTGCGGGAGACACCGGAATTGCAACCCTGTCGCTGGCGGTCGCAACCGGCTGTACGCTGGAAAATGCGGCACGTATTGCCAATTTGGCGGCCGGAATCGTCGTGGGCAAGTCCGGAACGGCTACGGTGCCGATAGAGGAACTCCTCGCGGCGTGCAAGAACACAGAAAGCTCTGGGATGGCGTCACGCGGAGTTCTCTCGACGCCTCCGGTCGTCACCGAAGTGGAATGACCGTTTCTTGCAGGCTCCACATCTGTAGGGAAAAAATCCAAACCATGAAAAAAAGAAGTCCTTTGCGCCGTTTCTGCGGGAACGGTGAAGTCTCGTCGAATGGCAGCAGGGGCACGCACGCAGGTTTTTAGCCTGATTTTCGATCACTGATGATAGTGGCACGAATCGCTATTTGTATCACAAAGCCGTGCCCCTCAACATAAAAAGCCGGAATGGTATCGTGAATCGATGTTCGTGGGCCACTTCGCGGCCGGGTTCGCAAGCAAGCGCCTGGCGCCACACTGCTCGCTCGGTGTGCTGACAACCGCCTCGCTGCTGCCGGATCTTCTCTGGCCGGTATTCCTGCTGTTGAAATGGGAACACGTGCTGATTCGTCCCGGGGATACCGCCTTCACGCCGCTGGCGTTCGTGCACTACCCGATCTCACACAGTCTGCTGACAACTCTCGGGTGGGCTTTCCTCGCCGCGGGGTTCTACTGGATGGCGACCCGTTACCACCGGGGCGCGCTGGCCGTCGGACTTTTGGTGATGAGCCACTGGTTGCTTGATGCCGTTACTCACAAACCGGACCTGCCTCTATTTCCCGGCTCTGACATTTGCGCCGGGCTTGGATTGTGGAATTCGGCCGCGGGGACTATCGCGGTGGAGAGCCTGATCTTTGCCGCAGGCGTGAGCCTTTATGCACGCCTGACGAAAAGCCGTGGCCGTGCCGGTACGGCCGGCATGTACAGCTTCATCGCTGTACTCCTGGTCTTTTACTTGCTGAATGCGGCCGGACCTCCACCGCCGGGCGTACGCGCCATCGCTTTCGCCGGGCTTGCCGCTTGGCTCTTCCCCCTCTGGGCAGCGTGGTTTGATCGCCAACGGACGGAAACTCGGAGAGAGTGAATTCCGCCGCGGTGCATTGACAGATAATCCCATCCGCTGATATAAATGAGCGGTAAAAACTCGCTACTTGCTCAGGGAGAGAATACTTGTGTTTCGACTTACCGCACTGACTGTTGTCATTCCACTACTTCTGCACGCACAGCAGGGCAGCGGCACCATCTCCGGAACCGTCACGGACCCGCAAGGCGCGCTGATGCCGGGCGTTCGGATTGAAGTTCGCAATACCGGGACGAATGCGGTGTTTCGCACCACAACCAATGACCAGGGCCTCTATACGGCTCCCGCGCTTCCAGTGGGCGGATATGAGGTCGCAGCGGAATCGGAAGGATTCAAGCGCGCAGTCCGCAGCGGTATCACGCTTCAAGTCGACCAGAGAGCGGCTGTCGACTTTACTTTATCGCTGGGACAGGTTACCGAAGCGGTCGAGGTGACCGGCGAGGCGCCGCTGGTGGACGCCGGCAGCGCCACAGTCGGCAAAGTAGTGGAGAACCGGCGTGTTCAGGAATTGCCGTTGAACGGCCGAAACGCGCTTTCGCTGACGCTGTTGACGCCCGGTGTACGCTCGAACTCCGCTTCCAGCAGCGGTTTTGGAGATCGCGGCGTGGAAGTCTCCTCGATCAGCATCAACAACGCGCCAAACGCGATGAACGCGCAGGTGCTCGATGGAGGTAACAATGTCCAGACGTACCTGGGTGAAGTGAACATGAACCCGGCAGTGGACGCGGTTGAGGAGTTCAAAGTGCAAACCAACACCATGTCCGCCGAGTTCGGATTCACGGCCGGGGGCGTGATCAACCTGGCGACCAAATCCGGCACGAATTCACTTCACGGAACACTATATGAGTTTCTGCGCAATGACAAACTCGATGCGAGGCGGGCGTTCGCGGTGGAAAAGGGCGTTTTCCGTTACAACCAGTTCGGCGCCTCCGCCGGCGGTCCGGTCATCAAGGACAGGACCTTCTTCTTCGGTAACTGGGAGAAGTGGATCTTCCGGAAAGCGGTGCCCAAGATCGGAACATTCCCGACGCTCTCACAGCGGCAGGGCGATTTCTCTGATCTGTTCGATTCCCGTGGCAGGCAGGTGCCCATCTACGATCCGGCCACTACGGCGCCGAATCCGCAAGGCTCGGGTTTCATCCGTCTGCCTTTTGGGGGCAACCGGATTCCGTCCAACCGGCTCGACCCGGTTGCCTTGAACATTCAGAACTTCTATCCGGAGCCGAACCGTACCCCGTCGGACCCGTTTACCAACACGAACAACTACCAGCGGAATGCCTCCGAAGAGCGCTCGTCGCAGCAGTTCACCTTCAAAGTCGATCACCGTCTCTCAAATAGCAACACACTCTTTGGCCGGTACTCGCGCTATGGCCACACGACGGACGGTGGCGCGCCCGACGTCGGCACGACCGGGATCTATCCCGATCCCGTGGTTTCAAAGCGGGATGACAAGCTGAAAAACCATAACGCGCTGCTCTCCGACACACATATTTTTTCGCCGTTCTTGCTGAACGAGTTTCGCCTGGGACTTACCCGGTCCACTTTTCCTTTCCAGGTGAGGAGCTTTGGGGGCAATTGGCCGCAGAAACTGGGCTTCCCCCCTGTCGTGCCCAACGACACGTTTCCCCAAATAAGCAATGGAACCCCGGCATTCAACACGGGGACAGCGGGCTTCCGGGGCAGCATCTCCTGGCAGATCTTCGACATGCTAACGCGGATTCAGGGCGGTCATACGATGAAGTTTGGCGTCGAACACCGGATCATTCGCGGCAATAATTTCCAGCGCTCCAGCCCGTCGGGAAATTTCAGTTTCAACGCAGGGCTGACCGGCAACCCTCTTGCGCCATCGGGAACCGGATCTTCTTATGCTTCGTTTCTTCTCGGCGAGGTAGCCAGTGCCAGTGTAACAACACATCTTGGAGCCGCATTCCACGGCTATGCTACCAGCTTCTTTTTCCAGGACGATTGGAAAGCGACAAGGAGGCTGACGCTGAACTTGGGTCTTCGCTACGATTTTCAACAGCAGCCGGTGGAGCGGTGGAATGGGATTTCGAACTTCGACCCATCAGGTATCGATCCGGAAACGGGGCTCAAGGGCATCATGGTGTATGCCGGAGTGGATGGCCAGCCCCGCTCCTTCCGCAAGGACGACAAGAACGATTTCGGCCCCCGCATTGGGTTTGCCTACGATATTGCGGGCAACGGACACACGGTGATCCGCGGCGGGTTTGGCATTTTCTATCCGTGGATCTTCAACACGCTATTTTTCGGAAGCACGACTGGTTTTGCCAGCACGCCAACCAGCTATACTCCGGTGGGAGGCTCCAATTTCGCCGCTTTCCGGCTTAAGGATGGCTTTCCGTTCGCCCCGATTCCACCGATGGGCTCGGCTCTGGGGCCGGGGGCATTTCTCGGTCAGAGCGTATCGATGGCTGAATCCGATGGGTCCACCCCAACGTCCCTCCAGTGGAATCTTTCCCTGCAGCAGCAGCTAAAGGGAAACTGGCTGGTGGATGCAACCTATTCCGCCAATCGCGGCTATCATTTCATCGGGTCCGGCTACGATTTAAACCAGCTTGATCCGGTTCATGACTCGCTTGGTCTCGCGTTACAGGATCGCGTGCCGAACCCCTATGCCGGCATGGTGCCGGGTGCGCTGGGCGCGGCCACCATCACCCGTTCACAATCGTTGCGCCCGTTCCCTTACTACAACACCATCAGCGTGAGCAGCCCCCGCTTGCACCAGTTCACTTCGCACCTGCTGCTGCTTACCGTGGAGAAGCGCATGAGTCAGGGGTTCACGATGTTGTTTTCCTACACCGCGGGCAAAGTGATCGGCAATAGCGGTGTGGGCGAACTGATCGGTTTTGCCGCTGAGAGTGCCTCCGCCGCCGGCTATCAGAATGGAAAGTTCGACCGTAGACCCGAGCGGTCGGTTGAGCCTAGAGATATTTCACAGCGAGCGGTGGTCAGTGCCCTGTATGAACTTCCTTTCGGAAGAGGGAAAGCCTGGGATACCCGGAATGCTGTTGCCGGAAAGCTGATCGAAGGCTGGCAAGTGAACACGATCGGAACCATGCAGACCGGCCGCCCGCTGGGAGTTACCGGCGCCAGTAACTTTCGTGCGAATCGGCCCAACTCCACCGGCCAAAGCGCCAAACTGGACAACCCGACTGCCGAGCGCTGGTTTGATACCGAGCAATTTATCAATCCGGCGAATTTCACGATGGGCAACCTGGGCCGCCTCCTGCCCGACGTGCGTGAGCCGGGAATCGTAAACTGGGATCTCTCGCTGATCAAGAACACAGGCATTACCGAGCGGGTAAACCTCCAGTTCCGCGCCGAGGCATTCAACTTTATGAATCACGTGAATCTTGGCCGCCCAGGCACGGGTTTCTCTCCGGGACCGGATGGCAAGAACCGAAGCGGCTCGTTCGGTGTCATCACCAGTTCCGACGACGCGCGGATCATACAGTTCGGGTTGAAGGTAATCTTTTAGTGAGGACTTGAGATGAAGAGACGCGATTTTATGGCGGGTCTCGCAATGGGGCCGTACTCGATCGTTGTGTTGGCGGACCAGATTCCGCCGGCCGCAGCGCCGCCTCCATCACCGGATGAAATCCGCCGGCAGATGGATCGCATCGCTCCGCCAAAGGCCGGCCGCGTGTCCGGCGAACCTCACATGGACCTCGTCGATCTGGAAACCGATTTCCTGGTCGCCGGCGGAGGACTGGCGGGGGTGTGCGCCGCCATCACGGCGGCACGTCATGGCGCCAAGGTGATTCTGGTACAGGACCGTTCACGGCTGGGCGGCAATTCCTCGAGTGAAGTGAAGATGCACGTGTGCGGCTCGCACGCGCTACCCGGCTGGCGCGAAACCGGCCTGGTGGAGGAGTTGCGGATCGAGGATGCCGTCCACAATCCGCAGCGCTCCTTCGAGATCTGGGACCTCATGCTCTACGACAAGGTGCTTTCGGAACCGAACATCACCCTGCTGCTCGAAAGCACGCTTTACGGCGCGAAACGAAAAGGCAATCGGATTGAAGAGGTCATGGTTCGCTGTGACAAGAGCGAGATCGCTTACCGGATCAAGGCGAAGTATTTCTGTGACGCCACCGGCGACTGCCGGCTGGGACTCGAGGCGGGCGCTGAAATGCGCACCGGCAGGGAAGCACGAAGCGAATTCAACGAATCGCTGGCCATGGAAAAAGCCGACGACGAGACGCTGGGCAGCAGCATCCTTTTCACATCGCGCCTGTTCCCGCGCCCCATGCCGTTCAAGCCTCCCCAGTGGGCGCGAAAGATCACCCGGGAGCATCTGCGGATGCGGCGAATCACGGAATGGGATTACGGCTACTGGTGGATCGCCTGGGGCGGTGACAAGAATACCATCCGCGACAACGAGCGCATCCGCTTCGAGTTGCTTTCGATTGTGCTCGGTGTCTGGGACTACATCAAGAACAGCGGCGATTTCCCCGATGCCGCGCACTGGGCGCTGGACTGGGTAGGCATGATGCCCGGAAAGCGCGCCAGCCGCCGCATGGTTGGGGATTATATACTCACCGAGCACGATCTCATTCGGGGAGACATCGAAGATGCCGTCTGTATCGGCGGCTGGCCGATGGACGACCATCCCCCCGAGGGGTTTGATCGCCCGGACTTGCGGCCCAACGTAGCTGTTCAATTGAAGGAAGCCTACAATATCCCGCTACGTTCGCTGTACAGCAAGAACATCTCGAATCTGTTCATGGCAGGCCGCAACATCAGTTGCTCCCACGTGGCGTTCACGTCCACACGGGTGATGGCAACCTGCGGCACGGCGGGGCAGGCTGTGGGAGCCGCCGCGGCCCTATGCGTCGCCAATGGCATCACGCCCAGACAGATTTATGAGAACAAGGAATTGCTTGCGGAACTGCAGCAGGGGCTCCTGCGCGACGATCAGACCATCAAGAACCGTACCAACAAAGACCCGCGCGATCTCGCGCTGCGGGCGAAGGTGAAGGCTTCGGGCGAAGAGTCTGGGGCGGCAGCCCTCAATATCATTGACGGCCACCTTCGCGATATTCCCGGAAAGCCGCAAAGACAGATCCACCAGTGGAACGCCCGAATGAGCGCGGACGGGGCCTGGATCGAACTGGAGTGGGACCAGCCGCAGCGCATCCGGCACGTGCAGATCACGTTCGACACGGGTTTGCAGCGCAGGCTGATGCTGAGCGCCTCCGCGTCGGTAACCAGGGGCCAGATCCGCGCTCCGCAGCCGGAAACCGTCCGCGACTACGCCATTCTCTATCGTGGCGCCGGCTCGAGCGGCCTGGAAGAAATCGTGTCGGTCACGGACAATTACGAACGGCTCCGGCGGCACCGCTTCGAAGCGGTGGACGCCTCGGCTCTGCGCATTCATGTGAAAGCCACCAATGGTGACGATTTCGCCCGCATCTATGAAGTGCGCTGCTACGCCTGAGAGACTCTCCTGGCGCCGTGATACTGCCCGCTTTGCACCCAAAGCGAGCGTGATCCGGATCTTGCCGGGTGCGCCGGAACTCGGCCTGGCTACTGGCGAGAAAAGGTTAGCGCTTTGTGCGCCCGCCACTTTTGAGTGGCAGGTGACATAGAATGTAAACATACAGGCCGTGTGGCCTGGGCTCTGGGACGGCGCCTGCAACGGCTCTCATGAATAATATGTGGCTCCATCGATACGCTGTATTGCTCGTTGTCTGCACCTTATTTCTGGTTATCGCCGGCGCTTCCGTTACCAGCAATGAAGCAGGGTTATCCGTGCCCGACTGGCCGCTTTCCTACGGGCGGCTCATGCCCGAAATGACGGGTGGTGTCTTTTACGAGCACGGCCATCGCATGATTGCGACGACAGTCGGTTTCATGACCATCATCCTTGCCGTGTGGCTTTGGCGAGTGGAACCGCGCGCCTGGCTGCGCCGTCTGGGCTGGATCGCATTAGCAGCGGTGATTTTCCAGGGCATCCTGGGCGGCATCACCGTGCTCTACCTGTTGCCGAAGGTCATCAGTATTGCACATGCCTGCTTAGCCGAACTGTTTTTTTCGCTGACCGCCGCCATCGCCCTGTTCACGTCGCCCTCTTGGAAGCGCGGGGCGGAGGTGGTGGACGATTCCGGATGGCCGTCTCTGCGCTCAATGGCCATCGTGACGCCGGTCGCAGTGCTGTCTCAGGTTGCGCTCGGTGCTGCTTACCGCCATGGGTTAATGGACATCATTCCTCACATCGTAGGCGCCAGTGTGGTTACCGGTCTGGTACTGTATCTTTCCGTCAGCTTGCTCATGCAGTACGGATTTCACCGTGGACTCCGGCGGGCGGGCCTTGCATTGACGATTGTGACGTTTGTTCAGGTATTTCTGGGAATCGCAGCCTACATCAGCCGCATCTCCACTATGGATAGCGTTTACCCGATGGCGGTGATGGTCTTTTTCACGGTGCTGCATGTAGGAGCCGGTGCGCTGACGATGGCGTCGAGTGTCTTGGTTTCGATTCAGATTATGCGAAACGTGCGGCCATCCGCTGTCGAGGTGCCTCAGACCGCATGAGAACGATGAGAGACTACCTCGAACTGACCAAGCCCCGCGTCACTTGGCTGATCCTGATGAGTACGGGTGTCGGATACTTTTTCGGGCTTCGGGGCGGCTGGGATGTGTTGGTTCTGCTCCATACCGTATTAGGAACCGCGTTGATCGCTTCCGGCACATTTACGTTGAACCAATGGTATGAAAGGGAAGCGGATTCGAAGATGCGCCGCACGCAGGCACGCCCCTTGCCCGCCGGACGCATTACGCCCCGGAAAGCATTCGCCTTCGGCGTTATCTTATCGATTGCTGGCTCGCTGGAGTTGTGGCTGGGTGCAAACTGGCTGACATCCGTGCTGGGGCTGTTCACGCTGCTGAGCTACATCGGCGCATACACTCCGCTGAAGCAGCGGTCGCGGCATTCCACAACCATCGGCGCTATACCTGGCGCCATGCCCCCACTCATCGGATACGCAGCATCCGCCGGCACGCTTACCCTGGAAGCGTGGATTCTATTCGCAATCCTGTTTTTCTGGCAGTTTCCCCACTTTTATTCGATTGCCTGGCTGTATCGGGAGGATTACGCGCGCGCCGGCATACAAATGCTGCCGGTCGTGGAGCCGGACGGACAATCCACGGCGCGCCAGATCCTGATCACGTCGGTGCTGTTGATTCCTATCAGCATGCTGCCGTCGCTGTTGTCGATGGCAGGTAAGCTTTACCTGGCCGGCGCCTTTGCGCTGGGTGTGGTGTTCTTCTATTCAGGTTTGCGCGTCGCGCTGGAGCGTACCCGGGTCCGCGCGCGCGGCGTTCTCATCGCTTCCGTGCTGTATCTGCCGGCGCTGTATAGTCTCATGCTTCTTGATAGGCCGAGCTTGTGATTGTAGTTGTCGAGGACCTTTCTTACAGCTACGATTCGCGCGTCGCGATTCAGGATCTTTCCTTTGCAGTGCCCAAGGGGCAGATTTACGGCATATTAGGCCCGAACGGGGGCGGCAAGTCTACCCTCTTCCGGATTCTCTCGACAATGATGCACCCTACGTCCGGGTGTGCCTCCGTTGCCGGATTCGATGTGCGGACACATCCGGCTGAGGTGCGCCGGCGGACCGGTGTGGTCTTTCAATCGCAGAGTCTCGACAGGAAACTGACGGTGGCGGAGAATCTGCATAGCCAGGGACACCTGTTCGGGCTTCATGGGCGCGCGCTGCAGGTCCGGATCGAGGACCTGGTTCAGCGGCTGGGTTTGTACGGCCGCACATCCGACCTGGTCGGAAAGCTTTCCGGTGGACTGCGGCAGCGCGTGGAGATCGCCAAGGCGTTGCTGCATGAACCATCGGTTTTGCTGATGGACGAGCCTTCCACCGGCCTTGATCCCGGGGCGCGCCGCGACTTGTGGAACTACATCGAGCGCCTGCGGCAGGAGCAGGATGTCACCGTCCTGCTGACAACCCACATCCTGGAGGAAGCAGACCGCTGCGACCGCCTCCTTTTGTTGCACCATGGCAGGAAAGTGATCGAAGGGGCTCCCGCCGAGTTGAAGTCCCGCGTAGGGGGAGATATCGTCGTCCTGGAAACCGCCGCCGAAAACGGTTTAGAGAACTCGCTCGCGGCGCGCTTCGGCGTACAGCCGCATCGGGTGGACGGCAGGATCAGGGTCGAGATTGCCAACGGGCACCGGTTCATCGCGGAAGTAGTGGAAGCATTCCCCGGCGCCATCGAGTCCATTGCGCTGCATCGGCCCACGCTGGAAGATGTATTCCTCAGCGAGACGGGAGCGTTGTTTGAATAGCGGATTCTGGCTGCCGGCATTCACCCTGTGGCGCCGGGAATTGACACGGTTCTGGCGCGAGAAGGCGCGCGTGGCCGGATTTGTGGGCTCCCCCCTCATATTCTGGCTGGTGATCGGATCCGGTTTCGGCAACCTGTCGTTTTTCTTTCCGGGCGCGCTCACCCTGACGGTAATGTTTTCGGCCGTTTTCTCCACCATGTCGCTCATCGAAGACCGGCGCGAAGGATTTCTGCTATCCATGCTGGTTTCACCGGCGCCGCGCAGCGCTATGGTGTTGGGAAAGGTGATGGGTTCCGCGACGCTGGCATGGATACAGGGGCTGATGTTCCTCGCATTTTTCCCGTTGGCGGGCTTCCGTCCCTCTGCCGTGGCTATCGCGGAACTGGTCGGGGTGCTATTTCTGATTTCGTTCACTTTCACGTCGCTCGGGTTCCTGCTGGCGTGGCAGATGGATTCGACGCAGGGGTTTCACGCCGTGATTAACCTGCTGCTTTTCCCGTTGTGGATGATTTCAGGGGCGATCTTCTCTATCGAAAGCGCGCACGGTTGGATGCAGGTCCTGATGCGCATGAATCCGTTAACCTACTCCCTCGCGCTGGTACGGCATTTTCTGGAGTGCAGCAATGGCGAAGGTTTGCCGCCGCTCACCATGAGTCTCGTGGTATCGCTCACCACTGGCATAGCACTCTGGATGGCGTCAACTTTCGCAGCCTCCCAGAGGACGACGAGGAACTTCGGATGAGACCGGCGGCCGCTGTGGCCATCGTGCTTTCGCTCGCCGGGTGCCGTGAAGCGCCGCGGCTTCCCGAGTATGGAACCGTTCCCGCATTTCAGTTGACCTCCCAGACCGGGGAGGTCTTTGACAGCAGTGTACTGGAAGGCAAAATCTGGGTAGCGGACTTCTTTTTCACGACGTGTGCGGGGCCATGTCCCCGTATGAGCGCTCAAATGCGGCAGGTCGGCAAGCGCGCGCAAGATCTGCCCGACCT
>CAADGY010000263.1 GCA_900696665.1 uncultured Acidobacteriota bacterium | reverse complement strand
CGCGGCCGGGAGACGATCCTGCATTACGGCCGCCGCCAGCCTCCCAAGAGTGCTCCGCAGGAAGTGGACTTCACCAGCGACCGGTTTGAAGGATTCCGCGTGCCGCGGATTTCTGTCGACTTAATCGCTGCAAGACCGGTGGACCTCGCCATTATTGACGGCATCGAGTCTTCGATTGGCGGGGAAGGGCCATGGGTAAAGGGCGTCCGTTATGCAAAACCGGAGGTGCTCATCACCGGCAGGAACCCGGTGTGCACCGATGCCGTGGCGACCGCCGTGATGGGATACAACCCGCGCGCCCTGCCAGGCGAGTTGCCCTTTCGCGCAACAAAAGGGACAGGCGAAGGCAAACCTCGCCACCCGGCGAATCCGATGTTGCTCGCCGAAGCCGTGGGCATCGGCAGCGCGGAGATCGCCAGGATCGACGTGCGCGGAGTTCCAATCAAACAGGCACTCTACGATTTCGAATCCCATCGTGGAGGTTAGTCTGTCGGCCTCTGACCACTCCATCGGCGCGCGCCCGGCCCAGGCGCCCAACTCAGGCGACGGTGGCGATATCTTCGTCGGAGTCGTCGGGGCTGTCCGCTTGGATGACGAGCTTGGTTCCTGTACGCGTTCGCGCCGGAACCGTGACGGAAACACGTCCGTTACCCGTAGCCAGAGTGGCTGGTGTGACCGCTACACCAACCGATACCTCTCGCCGAAGTGACGCCATCAGGCTAACCGCCGCCGGTGGCGTGCAGGTCACAGAGGCCTGGATAGTTCTGCCTGCTTGAACAGTTTCATCGAGAAACACTACCCGGACCGCCGCGAATTTTCTGCACGACATGCCTACAAAGAATGTCATGCCCGCACATGACCCGCCGATCATCACTCCGTTGCCGCTGAGGACCAGACGACCGCTGGCGGCGTCAAGAAAGCCGGACTGTTGAAGATAAAGACGTGCCGGCGGAATGTGTCTCCGAAGCAACTCGCGCGATTGTACCCTCGCGCCCAAACTGATCCGAACAGCTCCCGAGCTTCGTTGGACGATACCGGTATTCAGGGGTGGAGCGTTGCTTTCGCGATATCCTGACTCAAAATCTGGCGCAAGAGCCACGCGCAGGCGGCCCGTCCGCAGTGGTGGGCCTTTGCCGGCGCCCGGTACTTCGAAAGATGATATCCGCGTGTCAAGTCCGAGGATGGCGAATGCATCCGCCTGGAAAAACGAGATCGCGAACGTGCCGGTAATCCGGGTCGGGATCGAGCCTCCCCCCAACCGCTCCGGCAATTGGATCTGAAGATTGGGGACCAACCCGTTCCGGGACACTTCATCTTCGATCTCAAAGACGTGATCCTGCTCCCGAGTATAGCGATCGAAGTGTTTGGTCAAAGAGCGTACTTCGACGCCTTCGGATTTTGCGCTGGTTTTTCTGGCTGGCATAGCATCCCCCTTTCTTTGCTGATCAGCCAAGTCGCGTAGCCGTGACACTTCCCGGCGTTGCGTACAGGTGCGCCAAATATACGGTCACTATGCGCTGCCACAGTTACTCGCGTCAAGCGGTAAAAGCGTCCACCCCGCTCTTGGCGCTGCCGGGCAGGAAGCGTGCTGAAATGACGTGCCGGCACACTTGAACGGGAAGTGAGGAACGCGCGATGATACAGTCCGCCGAACGCGCCGAAGCGAAAGAGATCACCACGGCCCCGATATAAGGAAGGGCAGTGTAGACGGCTATCTTCAGAAAGGATAGAACCACCTCCCATTTATGCGGCACAATAATGCCGCTCTGGCAAACCGCGATAAGCTATTCGTAACGGAGTGCTTCGGTTGGGTTGAGCCGCGAAGCGCGGTTGGCGGGCAGCATTCCAAAGACGAGACCTACCAGGAGAGACACGGCGAACGCGACTACGATGGCAGTGGCCGAGATGGGAACTGCGACGCCTTCGGCCAGAAAGCGCACACTGAGGGGAATGCCGACGCCCACCACGATGCCTGCAAAACCGCCGGCGACGCTGATGAGGATGGCCTCGGCCAGAAACTGTTGGAGCACCGCCTTTCGCGATGCGCCCACCGCCATGCGAACACCGATTTCACGCGTGCGCTCCGTTACCGTAACCAGCATGATGTTCATGATGCCGATGCCGGAAATAATCAGAGCAATAGCGGAGACCATGATCAACACCAGCGTCAGCACAAGCGCGATGCGGTTAGCGGCTTCGAGGATGGCGGTGAGCGTTTCCACTTTGTAACCCGCGCCGGGGCGGTGGCGGCTTTCGAGAATCTGTTTCACCACGCCCGCGACCGCCTCTACATCTCCGGAGCGCCGTACCTGCACATACATTGGATCGATGCGCTCCACGCGCACGAAATAGCGGAGGACGCTTATCGGAATGAGGACGGTTTCGTTCGACAACTCCGATAGGCCGAAGGTGGACGTCCGCTCCTTGAACGTTCCGATCACTGTGAACTGGAGCCCGTGGATTTTCAGAACCTGTCCGATGGCCGCCGCCTGGTTGCCGTATAACCGTGCGGCGAGGGATTCGGTGAGCAACGCCACCTTCTGGCGCAGTTGCACGTCACTGCCATCCAGGAAGCGGCCGGCGAGCAGTTGCAGGTTGCGGACCACGTGGTAGAATTCGTCGGAGCCGATGATCCGGACATCGCGTTCCCGGCCTTCGATCAGCATGCGGTCGAAACTGGTCATCACCCCGGTGGCCGCCACAATGCGGGAGGCGAGTTGCTGCCGGACCGCTTCGACATCGGCCATCTTCACGTAGTCCGCTTCAACAACCGTGGCGTCCTGTCCGCCCGATTCGTAGTAGGCGTAGACGAGGTTGGAGCCGATGCCGCGAATCTGCTCCAGGATGTAGTCGCGGCTGGTTAGCGAGATCGTGACAACGAGAATGACAGAGGCATTGCCGATCACCAGTCCCAGGGCCGTGAGGAAGGTCCGCACCTTGTTCGCGCGCAGCGCCTGTACGCTGAAGCGCAGCACATCCCCGAGAGGCATGAATCAGCCGCCGCTCGCCTGCCGCAGGAGCCGCTCCGCCTCATAGCGGGCCGGATCCGACGGTGTGAGCGGAGACTCAAGATACTGTTTCAACAGTTCCCGCGCGACTTTCAGATTGCGCTTGGTTCGTATGTAGGTGCTGGCACGCGCAAACATAACTTTCGGGCTGCCAGGCGCAAGACTTTCGGCGTGTTCGAAGGCGGCGTCGCTTTCCCGGTACTTACCCCGCCTGGCCAGGAATTTCGCCAGATCCAGCACCCGCCCCACCTGGCGGGGCGCCAGTTCGGCGGCGCGCCGCAACTGCTCCTCGGCCGTTCCGAACTTCTTCTGCTTTTCCGCCAGCCGGGCTTGTGCCCAGTGGTATTCCACCGGATCGAGTTTTGCGATTCTGGCGGTGAGATCCGAAGCTTTGTCCAGCCCGCCGCCAAGCAGACCGGGCGCCTCCAGGTAGTACTCGAAAAGATCGTTGATCGCTTCCAGGTTGTTGGGATCTAATTCAACGGCCGTTTCGAACGCATTGCGTGTCTTGCCGGCGAGCCCGGGAGCCGTGAAGAGACTGGCCGTTTCCGCGCGCCGCCCGTAAGCCTTGCCGAGCCAGTGATGATACTCCGAGCTACGCGGGTTGGCCTGGACCGCTTTTTCGAAGGCTTCGGAGGCCTTCTTGAATTCTCCCAACATGAAGTAGCTCTTGCCCATCAAAGCCCACGTACCGGCATCACCGGGCTTGGAGGTGGAAAGCACCTTCAGCGCCCCGGCATAGTCCGCGCGGTTGTATAGAGCTTTGGCGCTCTCGATGCTGTCCGCTGCCGCCAGGGACACGGCCGCCAGGGTCAGGATGGCTGCTAACCTATTCATATCCGGAAACAGAATCCCCACCTAGTGAATGCTAACATCGTATCTGAAGTCTTAGATGCGGGCAAGGTCTTGGAGGGTACGGAAACATTGCCCTCTCCCACTGATGGAACGCGTCCCGGCTGGGTAATCCGGCTCAGAAACGCGAGGAATTTGCCAAACATGATCTCCCCAGCACGGCAGGTAGCGTTTGATGTTCTACATCGTGTAGAAGACGGGGCATATGCCTCTGATCTTCTACTCGACGCATCAATCGGGCTGGAAAGCCGGAATGCCGGGCTGGCGGTGGAGATCGTCTTCGGTACCCTACGGTTTCAGGCGCAACTGGACTATCTGATGGAGTACTACTCGCAGCGTAATACACTTCGTCTGGACCCGGAAGTCCGGATTGCCCTGCGCATGGGGATCTACCAGTTGCGATACCTGGAGCGCATTCCCCGGCATGCCGCGGTAGGCGAAAGCGTGGAGTTGGTGAAGCGGGCGCGCAAGCGCTCCGCCGCCGGGCTGGTGAATGCCATCCTGCGAAAAGTTACAAGAGACCCCGTGGTTTGGCCTGATCGAGCCATCCGGCTTTCCCATCCCGAGTGGCTTCTCACAGGCTGGGAACGCCAATTCGGCCGGGAGACTGCCGAACGGATTGCCGAAGCTTTCTTACGCCCGCCGGAAACATTCGTGCGGATCGGCGCGCATGCACCGGGCGGGCCAGAGTTGGAGCCGGCCGATATTCCCGGCGGTTACCGCGTAACCGGAACAACGCCTCCGGGGGCCCGGATTCAGGACATCGGCTCGCAATCCATTATCCCGCTGCTCGACCTGAAGCCGGGAATGAGGCTGCTGGATCTGTGTGCCGCACCCGGCAACAAAACGGCGCAGGCGCTTGAGTCGGGTGTGCGGGTCATCGCCTCCGACATTCGCATCAGCCGGCTGCGGGCGCTCGACGGAATGGGTTGCGAGCGGCTGGTGCTGGATGCGGCACGGCCGCTCCCGTTCCGCGGCCGGTTTCCACGCATACTGGTGGATGCACCTTGCTCCGGCACGGGAACGCTTGGAAGAAACCCTGAAATCAAGTGGCGGCTCCGTCCGCGGCGGGTGGCGGAGCTTGGACGGCTACAGGCTTCCATCCTGCGGAATGCGCTTTCGGCGTTGGCTTCCGGCGGTGTGTTAGTGTACTCCACCTGTTCGCTCGAACGTGAGGAGAACGAGGCGGTTATCGAGGAAATACTGGGATCGTCACCGGTGCGTTTGCACCGCAGGATACCGGGTGTACAGCCGGGCGACGGCTTCTTTGCCGCTGTGATAACATCGAACTAGCCGCCAGATGGTTGAAATCCTTCCTTCAATTCTGTCTGCCGACTTCGCACGCCTGGGCGAGGAAATCGCAGCGGTGGAGCGAGCCGGGGCCAGAATGCTTCACGTGGACATCATGGACGGGCATTTCGTCCCCAATCTGACGCTGGGCCCCCCGGTTGTGAAATCTGTCCGGAGGGTCACCAAGCTGACGCTGGACCTACATCTAATGTTGATGGATCCGGACCGGTACGCACCTGTTTTTATCGAAGCGGGGGCCGATCAGATTTCCGTGCATCAGGAGGTCTGCCTGCACCTCGACCGTACCTTGCGTATGATCCAGAGTGAGGGAGCACAAGCGGGCGTTGTACTGAATCCATCGACTCCCGTTTCCACGCTGGACGAAGTGCTGGATGTGGTGGATTATGTCCTGATCATGAGCGTGAACCCCGGCTTCGGGGGGCAGCAATTCATTCCCAATGCGCTGCGCAAAGTGCGGGCGCTCGAGCGGAAGCGTAGGGAACTCGGATTGCAATTTGCCATTGAGATCGACGGTGGTATCAGCCTTGAGAACGTTGCTGATGCGGTGCGCGCCGGATGTGACTGGATTGTGGCCGGGTCGTCGATTTTTCACACTGACGATCCGGCGGACACATTCGTCCGGATCGAGCAGGCGGCACGCGAAGCCACCTCGATAAAGGTGTAACAATGAGGAGCAGTAGCAATATGAATCGAATTCGAACTGTGCTGGTGTTGTTTGCGGTAGCCGGCTTGTTGAGCTCGTGCGGTTTTCGCCGTCACAAGTACGACAATCCGATTACGAAAGACACGGAGCAGCCGGACAAGATCCTGTACGACAAAGCGATCGGAGACATCGAAAGAAGCCGCTTTGACATCGCGCGCCTCACTTTGAATACGTTGATCAGCACGTATGACACGAGTGAGTACCTGGCGAAGGCGAAGCTGGCAATTGCCGATAGTTGGTTTCGCGAAGGCGGATCTCACGCGCTGGCGCAGGCCGAAGCCGAGTACAAGGACTTCATCCTTTTCTACCCGACGCTTGAAGAATCGGCCGAAGCCCAGGAGAAGGTCTGCATGATCCATTTCAAACAGATGGAGAAGCCGGATCGCGACAACACGCACGCCATGCGGGCCGAGGAAGAGTGCCGGCAGTTGCTGGTTCAGTTTCCCAACAGCAAGTTCGCTCCCCGGGCGCAACAGCGGCTTCGTCAGATTCAGGAAGTTCTGGCAGAGGCCGAATATCGCGTCGGAACCTTCTACCACGCGAAAGGCAGCAACCCCGCGGCGGCGAACCGGCTGGAGGGCGTAGTCAGCCACTATCCGCTTTACAGCCGGGCGGACGAGGCGCTGTGGCAGCTCGGCGATGCCTATGCCAAAATGGGGCCGCGCTTCCGCGAAAAGACCGGCGAGGCGTATGCACGGATAGTGAAAGACTATCCTCTAAGCCCGCTGGCGGATCAGGCCCGCGCACGGCTGGAGCAGTTGGAGCTCCCGATTCCGGAAGCCGATCCGGTGGCATACGCACGGATGAAATATGAACTGGAGAACCGGGACGAACCGGGGCTGATGAGCCACTTCTGGGGCATATTCCGGAAGAGCCCGGACGTAAGCGCCGCGGCGAAATCGGGCAGCCCCGCGATGACTTCTCTCCGGCCGAGTATTCCGGCTAGCGTACCGCTGCCCGGCGCCGGGCCCGGAACGGGAGTGCAGGCCGACGTGACCGTGTCGACCGTCGAAGGAACCTCCGCCCTCGATACGCAGCCGGATGCCCGTCAAGGAACTTCGGCGCCGAAAGAGCCGGCACCACCCGCACCCGTGAAATGAAGCGCGTTCTGCTCGCTGACGACAGCCCACACGCACAGCGTATGGGGGAGCGCATTCTTCGAGAAGAGGGCTACGAGGTCGTCAGCGTGACAGATGGGGCTACGGCGCTGGTCAGGCTCACGGACGTCGAGCCTGACCTGGTGATTGCCGACGCCGCGCTTCCGGGACAATCCGGGTTGGACATCTGCCGGCACATTAAGGGAAATCCGCGGTACCGGTACACCCGGGTGGTGCTTACCGCCGGCGCGCTAGAGCCGCTGGATGAAGCGGAAGCGAGGCTCGCCGGCAGCGATGCCATCCTCAGAAAGCCGTTCGAGGCTTCGGTAATGACGGAGACGGTCGGCACGTTGATCGAGGCATCCCGTTTCGCCAGAGAACTGTTGGAGAGAGAAGGCGAGAGTGTAGCGCGTCCGGAAGCAGCGGCTGGCGAAACAACCATGGCGGCGGCGCCCGCTGTGGTGGCGCCTGTCCGCGAAAGCGCGCCCGCCGCATGCGAGAAGAATGGGGCGGACAGTGCACCCGAGGCAGAGATGGTTCGCGCCGCGGTCACGCTGGCCCTGGATGCCGCCTTCCCCGCGCTAGCCGACGAGATCACGCGCAGAGTGTTGGAATCGATGAAGCCGCAGAAACGGGATTATGCCAGAAAACAGCTTTGACATCGTATCTCAGGTTGAAATGCCGGAAGTGAATAACGCCATCCAACAGGCGCTGAAGGAAATTCAAACCCGATTTGACCTCAAGAACTCAAAATCCTCCATTGAGCTGAACGAAAAGGAGAAAAAGATCACGCTGGCAAGCCAGGACGAGTACAAGCTGAAATCGGTATCGGAGATTTTCGAGCAGAAACTGGTGAAGCGCAAGGTGCCGCTGAAAGCGCTAACCTACGGGACGGTCACGCCCGCCGCCGGATCGTCCGTCCGCCAGGAGATCACACTTCAGCAGGGTATTCCGACCGGGAAGGCCCGCGAGATCGTCAAGACGATCAAAGACAGCAAGAAGAAGGTGCAGGCGTCGATACAGGGCGACCTGGTGCGCGTTTCAGGGAAAGATCGCGACACGCTTCAGGACGTGATCCGCCTGCTGCGCGACACCGACTTTGGAATCGACATGCAGTTCACCAATTACCGGTCGAACTGATCATGGCGCGGCGCATCGAATCCCTGATGCTCCCAGGGCCGGTGGGACGTCTTGAAGCGCGTCTGGAAGAGCCTGACGATGAGGAGCCGGTAGAAGCCTGCCTGGTGTGCCATCCGCATCCGCGTCACGGCGGAACCATGCATAACAAAGTTGTGCACCGCCTGGCGCGGGGTTTGCGCCGGTCCGGGTCCGTGGTGCTGCGGTTCAACTACCGGGGAGTAAATCTCAGTGAAGGCGAGTATGGGCACGGCAAAGGCGAACTCGAAGACGCGCGCGTTGCCCTGAAGTGGCTGCGGGAACGATATCCGTATCTGCCGTTTTCCCTTGCCGGATTCTCGTTCGGCTCGCGTATTATTTTACGGCTCGGCTGTTCGGTCCAAACGCCACTTCGGCTGATCGCGGTTGGTTTTCCAGCAGGCTACCGGGAAAAAATCGATCTTGCGCATTGTACGCTGCGAAAGATTTTCATCCAAAGCACAAATGACGAATTTGGCTCAAAGAACGATCTCGAGCCGTTTGTCAGCAGCCTGCCGGAACCGAAGGAACTCTATTGGGTACAAGCCGAGAACCATTTTTTCCGGGGCGCGCTGGACCAATTCGAAGAAACTGTGTTCGGACTGAAGAAATGAGGAGCTTCAGTTATTGGCTTGCCGCATTTGGCGCGCGATGATGCGCAAAGCACGGCCACTGATCAGGTCGGCAATTTTGGTGAATAATCCCGGAACATCCTCGGGCGCCACCAGCAGATAGGGTTCTTCCGTCTCGGGAGAAGCGAACTCTGTACAGATCAGAGCCGTTGCAGGCTTATATTCCATCATCCGGGCGTGCGCCAGCACCTTAAGGCCCGCATACGGGGACTCCATCTGCATTTCACTCAGAACCAGTTCGTATTCATCCCGATCCAACATACTAAATGCTTCAGCCGCCGACGCTGCCGAGTCAACCCGATAACCACCGGCCTCCAAAACTGTCTGAAGGGTTAATCTGGAAGCCGGATCGTCGTCCACCAACAGGACTCTGGCCAACTCCGAGCCACGCAACCGCGGCCGAACACCCTTGATCATGTACCGTGTGCCCTTTCTTCCAGTAACTGCTGCTAAGTGATAGTTTACCCGAAGAATCGGCAATTCGATCCAGATATTTCAGAGATCCGGATTCCGAAAAGAGCGGTCCTATTCTACTGAGGTAGTAGTAATAGAAAATACCCGCTCATAGATCTTTTCTACGTTTCGTAATTGCCGGTCAAGGGAGAAGGTCTGTTCAAGTTGTTCAGAAGACAGAACATTGCGAATGGCGGGATCGGCTTCGATAGCGGCGCGAAAATCCGATTCCTGTTCCCAGGACTGCATGGCGTGGGTCTGAACGATGCGATAAGCCTGCTCGCGCAACATTCCGGCCGCGGCGAGATCGAGCAAAAGCTGACCGGAGAAGACCAGCCCCCGGCTGGCTTCAAGGTTCCTCTTCATACGTTCCGGATAGACGCGCATGCCCCGTACCAGCCAGGTTGTCTTGGCGAGCAGATAGTCGGTGAGAATCGTGGAATCCGGCAGAATGACGCGCTCCACCGAGGAATGAGAGATGTCGCGTTCATGCCAAAGGGCAATGTTTTCAAACGCCGCCTGGACGTTAGCACGAACTACCCGTGCCAATCCGCAAATTTGCTCGCAGGTGACGGGATTGCGCTTGTGTGGCATGGCGGAACTGCCTTTTTGCCCACTCGAAAAAGGTTCCTCCACTTCCCGGACCTCGGTCCGCTGAAGATGCCTAACTTCGAGCGCAATCTTTTCCATCGCCGCCGCGATCAGGGCGAGTACCGAGAGGAAATGCGCATGGCGGTCGCGGGAAATCACCTGAGACGCGATGGGTGCGGGCTCCAGGCCCAGACGCCGGCAAATTCGCTCCTCCGCTTCCGGGCCAATATGGGCGAACGTCCCCACCGCACCAGAAATCTTTCCGGCACGCAAATCCTCCGCCGCGCCGGCAAACCGGGACCGGTTCCTTCGCATCTCGTCGTACCAGAGAGCCAGTTTTAGGCCAAACGTCACCGGTTCGGCATGGACACCGTGGGTGCGTCCGATCTGGACAGTGTTCCGGAATTCGAAGGCGCGCTCGCGAAGCACCTCCATCAGTTCATCGATCCCGCGGAGGAGGATTGCGGAAGCCTGTTGCAGTTGAAGAGCTTGCGCCGTGTCTACTACGTCATTAGAAGTTAATCCATAATGCAACCAACGGGATGCCTCAGCGTGTCCCGCATTCGCCATCGATTCAGCTACTGCTGTAGTAAATGCAATGACGTCGTGCTTGACCTCCCGCTCGATCTCAAGGATTCGCTCCGGCCGGCAACTGGCATGCTGGCGCAGAAGTGCTGCGGCTTGCGTTGGCACTTCGCCCAACTCACCCAGCGCTTCGGATGAGGCCAGTTCTACCTCCAGCCACTGCCGGTACTTATTCTCATCACTCCAGACGTGGCCCATCTCGGGCCTGGTGTATCGCGGAATCATGTCTTAAATTGTTTCAAAACTGGAGAACTTCGGACGCGGCGCCCGGCGCGGCTATCACCAGCCGCGAGTTCAGGGAGCGGCGCCGCAGGGCTTGTGTGGCGACCAGGTGAACCAGATCGGGGTAGTTATTATGCTCGCTCAGGTGCCCCAGCACCAGCGTGCCGGTCGTGGCGTCAAGATCCATGCAAATGAAATCCGCCACGGCATCGTTCGACAGATGCCCTTTACGCCCCATCACGCGCTGTTTAACGAACCAGGGATAGGGGCCGACTTTGAGCATTTCAACGTCGTGGTTGGATTCGAGGATGACGACATCACTTCCGCGGAGATGGAACTTAATAGAATCCGGGATGTAGCCCAAATCCGTCACAAGTCCCACTTTGACACCGGCGGCCTGAAAACAAAATCCCACCGGATCTGCCGCATCGTGGGGGACGGTGAAGCTCTCGATTTCGATGTCGCCGATATGGAAACGGGAGCCGGCCTGAAAGGTTTCGAGCTTTGGCTCGTGCTGCTCCCAGTCGATGCACGGCGCCGTCAGGCGAGTCATGTAGACGGGTACACCCAGGGCCTTGGCCACGCGCGCCAGGCCGCAAACATGGTCGCTGTGCTCGTGAGTAACAACGATGGCATCGATCTGTCCGGGATCTTCCCCGATGGCCCCAAGCCGCTTGAACAGTTCTTTCCGGCTCAGGCCGGCATCCACGAGGATTCTTGTTTCGCCAGTGCCGATGAAGGTGGCATTTCCCGAACTGCTGCTCGCCAGTACACAGATTTTAACGATTCCGGCCTCCGCGTGAAAACTCACTTGTAACACATCGGCCCGCGGCAATGCCATTCAGGAGTACAATGCCATCCATGCGTCCGCTGGACAGCGGTTCGAAGGGGCGTCTGGAATCGCTCGATGTATTCCGTGGCGCCACCATCGCCGCCATGATTCTTGTGAACAATCCCGGTTCTTTCCAGACTGCTTACGCGCCGCTGCTGCACGCCCAATGGAACGGGTGGACCTTTACGGATGTGATTTTTCCATCCTTCTTGTGGATCGCCGGAGTCGCCATGACGCTATCGTTCCGCAAGCGCATGGAGCGCGGGGAAGATCGGGCCGCGCTTGTGCGCCACGCGTTGCGGCGGGCGGCCATCATTTTTGCGCTGGGCCTGTTTCTGAATGCATTTCCACACTTTCAGCTTGCAACGCTGCGCATCCCGGGCGTGCTGCAAAGAATTGCGGTTTGCTATCTGGCGGCTGCAGCGATTGTTCTCTACACCAGCGTCCGCGCTCAACTGGCGATCCTTGTTTCGCTGCTGGCGGGCTATTGGATTCTGATGAAGTCCGTGCCAGTGCCGGGATACGGAGCGGGGGTCCTCGAACCGCTAGGAAATCTGGCGCAGTGGATCGACAGCCGTGTGCTGGCCGGCCATATGTGGTCACACACCAAGACTTGGGACCCCGAAGGAATCCTGAGTACGCTGCCTTCCATCGCCACCGTGCTATTCGGCGTCTTCGCCGGGCATGCGCTGCGCCGGACGGGCGGCAGCACCCGTACCCTGCTGGTGCTGGCCGGGTCAGGCCTCCTGCTGGTGTTCTCCGGCGAGCTGATGAGCCTGTGGTTCCCAATCAACAAGAACCTCTGGAGCCCGTCGTTTGCGGTCCTGATGGCAGGTATTGCAACGCTGGTTTTCACCGCTTGCTACTGGCTGGTAGACGTCAAGAGGATTCGCGCATGGGCCAGGCCGTTCGCCATTTACGGAATGAATGCGATCGCCATTTATGTGCTGGCGGGTGTCCTGGCTGATACGCTGAACATTCTCAAAGTGCCGGCCACGGGCGAAACGATTTCTTTGTGGAATTGGATTTACACAAGGATGTTCGTGCCGCTGGCGAACCCGTTCAATGCATCGTTGTTGTTCGCACTGACATTCGTACTGCTGCTTTACGCCGTGGCGTACTTCCTGTACCGCCGGGGCTGGTTCATCAAAGTATAGGAGGTCCGCGTGGGAAGAGCCACTCTGATTTGGGCACTTGCCGCGGCCAGTCTCGCATCCGTCCAGAGCCAATCGACGGACCCGCCGTTCGAGCGCGTTCTGATTGGCGCCGGCGGGCAGCCCGCCACTCTTTGGCCGGCCGCGCGTGGCACGCGGTATGCGGTAAGCTCCATGCGCATGCAAGCGACGATGGCCGCGGAACATATCCTGCGGCAGGGTGGGAACGCTTTCGATGCTGCGGTCGCTGGACAAGCCGTACTCGGCTTCGTACTCGAGGGCTCAAACGGCATCGGCGGTGATGCCACGCTGCTGGTGTACGACGCCAAAGAGAAGAAGGTCTGGTCTCTTAACGCGGAGGGAACCGCACCGAAGCTCGCCACCATCGACTGGTATCGCCAGCATCATGACGGCAAACTCCCCGTGGACGAT
>CAADGY010000262.1 GCA_900696665.1 uncultured Acidobacteriota bacterium | reverse complement strand
GTCGGTGACTACAATCATTTTCACAGGAAATGCTTCAGTAGTGGCTCGCGCCCACTCGACATCGATCCGGCGCTCCACTTCGTACATCAAGCTTTGGACGTTCGGGCAATGCTTAGAGTGGACCGCTACGCCTTTCCCGCGCGTGATGTATCCGACGATCGCTTCTCCGCGGATAGGGTTGCAGCACTTGGCGCGGTATACCAGCAGATCGTCCATCCCTTTGACGCGGACAACAAGATCGCCCGCGGTCTTCCCGTCCACGGCCGGCGCGGAGGGTGCGCGCGGTGGCTCGACCGGCTCAGGCGGTATCTGGTCGGGCGCGATCTTCTGCAAGACCTGGCGGGGTGAGAAACGGCCATACCCCAGCGCGGCGTACAGATCTTCGCTCTTGCTGAAGCCGTACTCGGACGCAACGCGCTCCAAGTCGGCCCGGCCCGCCTTGGAGAGTTGAACGGAAAGCCGGCGCGCTTCCTTCTCCAGGTATTTCTGGCCGATCTCGATCGATTTCGCCCGTTCCGTCGTGTTGATGACGTGCTTTATCTTGTTGCGGGCGCGGGAGGTCTTTACTACGCTGAGCCAGTCTTTGCTCGGCTGGTGACCCGGTTGCGTGAGGATCTCGACGACGTCGCCGTTCTTCAGCGCGTACTTAAGCGGAACAATCCGGCCGTTCACCTTGGCGCCTACGCACGTGTGCCCCACGTCGGTGTGAATGGCGTAGGCAAAATCGATGGGCGTAGCGTCGCGGGGCAGGACAATCACCCTTCCCCGTGGCGTGAACGTATAGACCTCTTCCGGATACAAATCCACCTTCAGCGTGGACATGAACTCGCCAGGATCGCGCATCTCGCGCTGCCACTCGACGAGCTGCCTCAGCCAACTGATACGGTGGTCGTCTTCGTTGCCGCCTTTCCGCCCTTCCTTGTATTTCCAGTGAGCGGCAATTCCTTCTTCGGCAATGCGGTGCATCTCCTCGGTCCGGATCTGCACTTCGAAAGCCTGTCCTCCGGGGCCGATCACCGACGTATGCAGTGACTGGTATAGGTTGGGGCGGGGAATCGCTATAAAGTCCTTTATCCTGCCCGGAATCGGGTGCCATTCGTTGTGGATGACGCCCAGCGCCGCATAGCAGTTCTTCACAGACTCGGTGATGATTCGCAATGCCAGCAGATCGTACACCTGGTCGATTCCGATCTTTTGCCGTTTGATCTTCAGGTAAACCGAGTAGGCGCGTTTCAACCGGCCTTCCACAGTGGCTGGAATACCCTCCCGCGACAGTTTCAATTCGACCGTGCGCTTGATCTCCTCGAGGAAATCGTGGTTGGCGAGCCGCCGCGATTCAATCTGCTCCACAATGCTCCGGTACTCTTCGGGCTCGAGAAAGCTGAAGGACAGGTCTTCCAGTTCGCCGCGCACTTTGCCCATTCCGAGGCGGTGCGCGATAGGAGAGTAGATCTCGAGGGTTTCCTGCGCGATTTTATGCTGACGCTCCGGCGACAGGCTCTCCAGAGTGCGCATGTTATGAAGCCGGTCGGCAAGTTTAACGATCACCACACGGATGTCGGTCACCATCGCGAGCAACATCTTGCGGACGCTTTCCGCCTGGCGCTCCTCCCGCGAGTAAAGCTGCACTTTACTCAGTTTGGTGAGCCCGTCCACGCACCGCGCCACCTCCTCGCCGAATAGCTTCCTGATTTCCTCGATGGTGGCGCCGGTGTCTTCGACGGTGTCGTGAACCAGGGCGGTTTGCAGACACACCATATCCATCTGCATACCAGCCAGAATCCGGGTGACTTCGAGTGGATGCATGATATACGGCTCGCCGGATTTCCGCTTCTGACCGGCGTGGCGCCGGGCCGCAAATCTGTAGGCGCTCCGCAGTGGTTCCAGATCTTCGGAGGGACGCGCTTGACGAACTTGTGCCTCGAGATCCGCATACTGCTCTTCCACCGCTGGTGGGATCACGTCGGCCTCAGGGAGACTGACCTGAGTCGGTTCTGGCATATGAAAGGGGCGGCCCAACCGGACCGCCCACTTACTATTATAGGAGAACTGAGTGGAGACGAGGAATCCAGACGCTACTGGGTGGATTCTTCGGTTGTGATACCGGTAGCACCGGGCATTCTGGCTGCTTTGATCTTCTTGGTTTCAAGAGTCTTCTGCACCCAGTTATCGGCCACCTCGATGTCTTTCTTGTATAGATCCTGCGAGTCGGCCAAATCCGCACGCTCGCGATGCAGCAGGTTCAGGTAGGCCATCGCGTCGTCGTATTCGGCATCGATCGAAAGTGCTTTCTCGAGGAATTGAATGCCCTGATTGATAGTGTCGAGATTCTTCGTTTTCAACTCCTCACGAACTTTTTTGTCTTTGAGCGGACCCGGGTCTTCCGGCTTCATCCCGAGTTTGGCGCGGGCTTCCATGCGATCCTGGTAAGTCTTGGTCCAAGCGATGACCCCTAGCGTGTAGAAGGCTTCCTTATTGTTGGGATCAACCTGGATCAGCTTCAGGTACCAGTCCCGTGCCTCATCCATTTTTTTCTGATTGAAGTAGAGGAGAGCGATGGATGCCATTGCTACGGAATTCTTTGGATCCTGCTCGAGAACTTGCAGGAACTGATCGTGCGCCGCCTGCGCCATCTGGATGTTCTCGGGAGATTCAGCGCCTGGGATGTACTGGATCATGTACGCCGTCGCCAGGTACAGCTTTGCGTTAGGGTTTGTCGGATCAAGATCGATAGCCGTCTTGAAATGCTCGACGGCTTCCTGGTACTTGGCGCTGGTGTAGGCCCGTACACCCTTATTCAATTGATCCCGGGATTTCAACTTGTCACAACCAAACAAAAATAAAGTTGCGATCAGAAAGATAGAAACAAAATATTTCCGCTTCATACGTGTGCCTCGAACCTGATATCTCTATTCGCCCGCTTCGACCTTGGCGGTCATTAAACCGACTTTGTCGATTCCCGCACCTTTGGCGATGTCGATGGCCCTGGCAACGTACTGGAATTCGAGGTCGGGATCCGCCTTGACGAAGACCACACGCTCGGCCCTGGTTTTGAAGACCTCTTCCAGACGCTTACCCAGCCGGGATTCGTCTGTCTGTTCCGTATTCAACATCATCGAATGGTCACGGTTGATGATGATGACCACGGTACGGTCGTCCGCCTTTTGGGGCTGAGCGTTCGGTGGAGGCGGCTGAGGGACCAGCGCTTCCAGGCCTTTGGGAGTCAACGGCGTAATGACCATAAAAATGATCAGCAGCACCAGCAGAACGTCGATGAAAGGCGTGATGTTGATGTCGGCCATCGAGCCGCCTTTGTTGCCCACTGCCATTCCCATAAAGAAACTCCTTTTCTGATTAACCTTACCGGCGGCCTCTTCAGACCCCCGGGGCGGGTGCTTCCGGCGTGCTTTCCGCGCCGCGTTCCTTGATCTGCTCGGTGAGCAGTCCTAACTGGTCGACACCAGCCGCACGCAGGTTATCGACGACCTCTACCACCCTTTCATACCGCGAGCGGGAGTCGGCCTTCAAGTAAACCGTCTTGTCGAGTTTGCTCGTCAGCAAGTCCTTGACTTTTTGGGGAAGTTGATCCGGGCTGGTTTGGGTTGTTCCCAGGAATACTTTCCCGTCGCGTGTGACGGCGACCAGCACTGCGTCGTCTTTGTCGGCCGCCTGCATGGCAATCGGGTTTTTCGTCCGCACCAGGTCGACGCTCACGCCTTTGGAAAGCATGGGCGTGATCACCATGAAGATGATCAGCATGACGAGCATAATGTCCGCCATCGGAACGACGTTGATGTCGGCCATCGGGGCCGGCCCTTTTTTCTTTTCCATTCCATCCTCCCTGCCTCATTCCGGTGTCTGCATTGCTTCCGGCGCGGTTCACAAACCGCGCCGGAAATCTCAACTCGCCGGATAGTTCACCAATACGAATTACTTACTGACGGTCCGCTGTGAGCGCTTCAGGAAGTAATCGATCAGTTCCGAACTCGAGTTACCCATCTCCACGTCAAACGCCTCGAGTTTGTTTGTGAAGTAGTTGAACATCCAGACGGCCGGAATAGCCACAAACAAACCGATAGCGGTGGCGACCAGAGCTTCGGAAATACCGCCGGCCACAGCCCCAAGGCCCGTGGATTTCTCGGACGAAATGCCGTGAAACGCGTTGATGATACCGACGACCGTTCCGAACAGTCCGACGAACGGTGCGGTAGAGCCGATGGTTGCCAAGCTGCTGATGCCGCGCTTCAACTCGGCATGCACAATAGCTTCCGCGCGCTCCAGTGCACGTTTGGATGCTTCGATTTCTTCACCGGGAATCTCATTGCTCAACTGGTGCGCTCGGAACTCCTGAAGGCCCGCTACGACAACCTTTGCCAAATGGCTCTTCTTGTAGCGATCCGCGATTTTGATCGCTTCATCGAGCTTTCCCTCGCGAAGCGCACCAGCAACCGCCGGAGCAAATTGCCGGGATTGTTTACGGGCCCCACTGTAAGCAATCAGCCTGTCGATCATGACTCCAATCGACCAGGCCGACATAAAGAAGAGCGCGATCACCACCACTTTGGCCATCCACCCCATCTGGTTCCACATGGAGCGGGCATCGAAGGCGATCGCTCCGCCTTCCTGCAATAGCACGAAGGCCCACACTTGCAACTGTAAAAGCATAGTTTCTTTCTCCTGCGAGTTGATTTAACTTCTCTTTTGCACTATTGGTTCACTATTTGGTTTTGACACCACCAGCACTCTGCGGTTCCCCTCGCCCGGCGCAGCGGGCTCGCGGAACCGCGCAATCCTACTGCTGCAACGTGAAATTCACGTCGATCTGCGTAACTACTTCCACCGGCTCCCCGTTGAGGAGAGTCGGCTGATAAACCCATTGACGCACTGCCTCCGTCGCCGACGGCACCAACAGCGGGTGCCCGCTGACAAGTTGCAGGTTCTGGATTGTGCCATCCCTTCCAATGATCGCGTTAAAGCGCACCGTGCCTTGAATACGCGCCTGCTTGGCCAGAGGCGGATAGGAGGGCCTGGGCTGCTTGATCAATCTTGCGGCCTGCACATTTCCACCAACGCGAATACGCTGTGGGGTAACCGGTTTGGGGGCCTCTTTCACCGCTGGAGGCGGAGGCGGTGGAGGCGCGGCTACGGGCACCGAGCCGATGATTCCACCGATGACGCCGCCGGCAGTCCCACCAGGGACGCCACCGGGAACGCCGCCTACAACACCAACGGCTCCAGACATCGGAGGCGGCAACTCCTCTTCCTTAATCATCGCGATCTCTTTCGGGATCTGCTTGGGCGCCATCAACCTGCCGGCGTCGAACTGCCGCGGGATAACCTTGACCACCTTCACCGGAGCGGCCGCGGGTGGGGGAGGCGGCGGGGGAGGCGGAGGCGGAGCCACCAGGAAGCTGGTCAGCGTGCCTTGCGGAAGGACATCAGTCCAGATCAGGGGGATCAGCACGATCAGCCCCACCAGAATGCATTGGAGGAAAAACGAAAGCGCGACAGTCCACGGCTTCCTTGTTTTCCCTCCCTCTACAAAGGTTTGCTCAAACATGTTGTGGTTCCTTTCCCATGCCGTTCCGCGGCCACAACCCTTCACCCCGGCCTGGCCCGCTTCCGGCTCCTACAGTCATTTGACCGTCTTCAATTCCTTTCTTTGCGCACCGCTCTTTGTGTGCTCCCGGACCGGTGTGCCACCGGCCGGCGGCCTTCTTTTTCTCCGTTCCATGAACTCATGCCACCAGACCATGATCGGCCCCGCGATAAACAATGTCGAATACGAGCCGACCACAAACCCGATCACCAGCGCGAAAGAAAACCCGTGCAGCACTGGTCCGCCAAAAAGCAACAGCGAGAGCGCGGCTATCAGCGTCAGGCCGCTGGTCAGGACTGTGCGGCTCAGGGTCTGGTTGACGCTGACATTCACAATGTTATGCAGGCTCTCGCGCCGCATCAGCTTCAGATTCTCGCGAACACGATCAAAAATGACAATTGTATCGTTTACCGAATAGCCCACCAGGGTCAGTAGCGCCGCCACGACGGTAAGAGAAATTTCGTAATCGAGGAGGGAGAAAAATCCGACGGTGATCAGGACGTCGTGGAAGATAGCCAGAATAGCCGCAAAGCCATAAATCCATTCGAACCGGAAGCCGATGTAAATCAGCATGCCGCCTAAGGCGTACAAAACCGCCAACAGCGCCTGCTGCCGGAGTTCCGCACCTATCTTCGGCCCCACAATCTCCACGCTCCGTATAGCGAACGGCGCCGCGTATGTTTCCTGCGTCAATACGCTCAGAACAGCCGGCGTTACGCCCTCGACCGCGGACAGATTGCCGATTCCGGTGATAAGACCAGAACGCGGGGGCGTATCGCGATAGTGCGTGATGCGCGCCGCCAGATCGCCAAGTTCCTCATCGGACAAAGCCACATTCGCTTTCAACAGAGGGTCGCGCAAGCGATTGGAGAGAACATCGGCGCTGGCGTTGTTGATGTTCAGCTTTCCGGAATCCGGATCGCCAAACGTGGCTTCGAGAGTCCGGGCCATGATCTCCCGCGCCTGGTTCAACTGCTTCTCGTCGGCTATCTCCGTGCCGATCATCACTTCGTTTTCGCCGACAACGCGTTGAACGGAAACGTCACCGGGAATCTTCTCACCGATAGCCGCCCGGATTTTCGATATGGGGGGGTCACTGGCAAAACGCACATACATCAACGCGCCGCCGCGGAAATCGATCCCGTAGGAAGGGCCGCCCTTGGCGATGAGGCTGATCACTCCAGCGGCGATGAGCACCAGTGAGCCGATGATGAACGGCCACTTCCTGCCCAAAAAATCAAAATTCGTATCTTTGAATAACTCCATGCAACGCGTCGCGACGGGCGCCCGGCAATTAGCTTGGACACCACACTAGAAAGTTTTGTTCCCGTTACGTGACCCTAAAATATCAAACCTGGATCAGATACTCAAACTGGTTACTTGCCTCTGCCGTGAGAATTTGAACTCGAACAGAGACTTGGAGAAGAACACGGCGGTGAAAAGGTTGGCCGCCAATCCGATTACCAGCGTCACGGCAAAGCCCTTAACCGGTCCCGATCCGAAAATGAACAGAAAAGCGCAAGAGATAACGGTTGTTACGTGCGTATCGATAATTGTCAGAAACGCCCGGCTGAAACCAGCTTCCATGGCCGCCACGACCGCCTTGCCGGCTCGCAACTCCTCGCGGATGCGTTCGAAAATCAAAATGTTACTATCGACGGCCATACCGATGGTGAGGATGACACCGGCGATGCCAGGCAGCGTCAGGGTAGCGCCCAGCCAAGCCATAGCCGCGATCAACATTACGGCGTTCAGAAGCAACGCCAGAGTCGCGTTGACGCCAGCCCCACGGTAGTAGAAAAGCATGATGGCGATGATGACGAAGAGACCGGCCAAGCCGGCGATGATGCCCTGGCGAATCGAATCGGCCCCGAGCGATGGCCCCACGGTCTGCTCCTGCAGCGGCACAATGCCCGCGGGGAGCGATCCGGCGCGCAGGTTCAGCGCAAGATCGGCGGCCTCCTGCTGGCTGGCTGCGCCAGTTATGCGTCCGCTGTCTTCAATCCGATTCTGGATCGTTGGAGCGCTTAGAACCTGGTTGTCCAATACGATCGCCAGCCGGTTTCCAATCTGCTGTTCCGTAAACCGCCCGAATCGGCGGGCGGCGTCCTGGGTCAGGACGAAGGTGGTCTCCCAGCGGCCGAATTCACCCTGGGCCGCACGGGAATCACGCAGATCCCGGCCTGTGATGACCGGTGTCCGGGTGAGCAGATACCAACCGTCACCGCTTTCACCCCGGGGTGCGGCTCTCACCAGCTTCGTATTTAGTGGCAATACTCCGCCGTGCTTGGCAAGGGCGTCCTGCTGCGTCCCGAACGGGCCATCTTTCACCTCGTAAAGCTCCAGCATGGCTGTCGTCTGAAGAATCTGCCGGATGCGGGCCGGGTCGTCCACTCCCGGCAACTGTACCAGAATTTCGGCTTCGGCATCGGCACGTCCCCGCTGCTGCACTGCCGATTCGGCAAGCCCCAGACCATTGATTCTGCGCTCGATCGTGTGAATGCTCTGGGTGACCGTGTCCTGCCGTAACTTCAAAGCCTCGGTCTGCTTCAACGTCAACCGGTAATCGGTGGAAGAGACGGGAGCGAGATTCCACGACGGCAGCGATTCGGCTACGGTGCTCCGGAGCGTACCGCTCTGGATAGTCTGGACACCCCTGATATTAATCTGGATGTGATCCGCTTCCTGGATGCTTGTGGGGTCGCTGCGGTCGACTGATGCATACTGCACGCCGGCCCGGCGCAGTGCCTCTTTCAAACGCTCGATGGCCTGATCGGCTTCCACTTTGAACGCGTCCTGCACCTGCACCTGGAGCACGAGGTGGCTTCCGCCCTTCAGATCGAGCCCCAGGCGGATATTCTCGCTCAGGTTCTCGGCAAGCTTGGCCTTGGATGTGGGAAAGCCTATGATGCCGTAGATACAAAGCAATATCACCGCGACGATGATCACGGCCTTGACCTTCAGATTCTTTATCATTCGATGACCTTACAGATCGGGCGTCGTGCTACTTCTTAATGACCTGTTCGGGAAGCAATCCGGATACCGCACTTCGGACGACCTGAATCTTTATATTGTCGGGCTTTACCCGCAATACTAGCGTATCGTCTTCGTTCATTGCAACGATCGTTCCGACGATTCCGCCGGTGGTCGCCACGACATTCCCGTTCTGCAATTCCTTCAGCATACGCTGCTGGTTCTTCTTCTGCCGCTGCATCGGCAAAAACAGCAGGAAATAGAAAATAGCGAAAATCAACAAAATGGGCAGAAAGCCCAGGAGAGGATTACCGGCTGGACTTTGGCCCTGCAGCAGCAGAAAAGTCAGATACACCGCGCTCATCGCTCCAAAGGAAAATGATCGTGGCGGATTCGCATCTTCCCCGTTTGTCCCCAAATCTGTTATCGGACAAAAGGATCTGACTCTTCTTCCGCCGGCATGGACCGCGCCGCCTTTAGAAATTCCGGGAACGTTCCAAGCAGTATAGTCTGTCTCGTTAGACGCATGATGTCAAGATAATGCTTCACATTGTGCAGGGTCGCCAACGTCGAATAGAGAATCTCACCCGCCTGGAAAAGGTGCCGCAGGTAAGCACGGGAAAAGTTGCGGCAGGTGTAACAGTGACAGGCGGGGTCGACGGGACGCTCGTCCTCCCTGTAACGGGCCTGCTTAATGATCACGCGCCCTTCGGACGTAAACAGATATCCGTTGCGGGCGTTGCGGGAGGGAAGCACGCAGTCCATCATGTCCACCCCGCGGGCCACATACTCGGGCAGTTCGGCCGGCATTCCAACACCCATGACATAGCGCGGTTTCTCGCGCGGCAGTACTGGAACCGTTGCTTCCACCATCTCGAGGCTCAGCGCGCGCGGTTCTCCGACCGACAAGCCGCCAATGGCGTACCCCTCGGCGCCGAGCCCCAGCAGGTCTTCGGCGCACAGGACGCGAAGATCCGCAAACATCGACCCCTGCACGATGGGAAACAGTGAGGAGCGTACCTCATCCCGCCCGAGCCGGGCGCCGTAATGCACGAATGCCGATTTAGCCCAGCGCACGGTCCGTTCCATGGAGGCACGGGCGGCCTCGTGACTGACCGGGTAGGGGAGACATTCATCCAGCACCATCGCAATATCGCTCCCCAGGGCTAACTGCACGTCCACCGTCGATTGCGGCGTAAAAACGTGTGCGTCGCCGTTCAGGTGTGAACGGAAGAGCACGCCCTCCTCGCTGACCTTCCTCAGCTTGTCGAGGCTGAATACCTGAAACCCGCCCGAATCCGTCAAAATCGCGTGCGGCCAGGACATAAAGCCGTGTAAGCCGCCGAGATGGCGAACCGTTTCGTGTCCCGGGCGCAGGTACAGGTGGTAGGTGTTGGCAAGGAGGATCCGTGCGCCCGCATCGTCCGCCAGATCCCGCGGCGTCAGCCCCTTCACCGTTGCCTGCGTGCCGACCGGCATGAACACCGGCGTCTCCACAGTTCCATGCGGGGTATAAAGCAACCCGGCGCGCGCCCCCGTGACGGGACATTCTGCCTCAATTTCAAAACGGATCACCGGCACCGTTCTATTGTAAAATTGCACGGCATATGAACCGCTCTCTGTGCGTGTTTTTGTTCTTGGTGTTGGGCGCACATGCCCAGCCGACGTCGTCTGTTTACAGCACGGCGAACCGCCCCCGGGCGCTGGCGCTCATCGGCGACCGGTATCATAGCCCGGTCTACATCCGGGATGGGCTCATCCAGGCGTTCGTACGGGAAAACATCCCCGTAACGTTTATCGAAGAGGTGAGCCAGCTCAGCGCTGCTTCGCTGGGAGATTATCAACTGCTGGTGATTCTGCGCGACGGAATGAACTGGCCCCAGGGCTACGGCAAGCCGCACGTCAAGTGGATGACAGACGAGCAGCAGAAGGCTATCTGGGACTTCGTCGAACGTGGCGGAGGCTTTCTCGCACTGCATAATTCCCAGGGCCTTTACCCTCCCGGAGGCCTGTACTACAAGCTGTTCGGAGGCGACTATGGCGGACATCCGGAGCCCTATGTATTCACCATCCGCGTGGAAAACAGAGATCATCCGGTGACCGCAGGAATCGAGGATTTCGAGATATTCGATGAGCAGCACATGGTGAAATACTATCTGGATCGCGAGCACCTGCTGCTACGATCCATGGCACGCAACAACGCCGCCGCCGCTGCGGGCTGGTGGCGGGAACTGGGCCAAGGCCGGTTTGTCTATCTCTCGCCGGGACACACGCCGGAAGCGCTTAACCATCCCATGATGCAGCGGCTGATTCGCAACTCGGCCAACTGGCTGCTGCGGTTGAAGTGACAGGCGCGGCGGCATCCTCCGCCATTCTCCGCCAGAACTCTTAAGAGCGGTTTGTCCCCTGATACGATGTAATATTCCCTTCTTTATGGCTTTGCGCTTCTACAACACACTCTCGCAGCAGGTGGAGGAATTTCATCCCCTCGAAAGCAATATCGTCCGTATGTACACCTGCGGGCCGACTGTTTATAACTATGCCCACATAGGAAATCTCCGCACCTTCACGTTTGAAGACGTGCTGCGAAGGTGGCTGCGGTACCGCGGTTACCGGCTTGATCATGTCATGAACATCACCGATGTGGAAGACAAGATCATCCGCAACGCGATGGCGCAGGGCAAATCGCTGCAGGAATACACCGCCGTTTATGAGGAGGCCTTCTTTGAGGACATGGCCAAGCTCCGCCTGGAGCGTCCGGAACGGATTGTGCGCGCCACCGAGCATATCTCCGATATGGTCGCGGCGGTGGAACGGTTGTCGGAAAAAAGTTACACGTACCAAAGCGACGGCTCCACCTATTTCCGGATTGCAAAGTTTCCCGACTATGGCAAACTCTCGCACACCGATTTCAGCGGAATTCGCGCCGGCGCGCGCGTGGACGTGGACGAATACGACAAGGCCGACGCGCGCGACTTCGTCTTATGGAAAGCACGCAAGGAGAATGAGCCTGCCTGGGAAACTTCGCTTGGATCCGGGCGGCCCGGCTGGCACATCGAGTGTTCGGTGATGTCGATGAAGTACCTGGGTGAGACGCTGGACATACATGCGGGCGGCGTGGACTTGATTTTCCCCCACCATGAAAACGAAATCGCACAATCAGAATCCTTGACAGGAAAGCAGTTTGTCCGCTACTGGCTGCATGCCGAACATCTGCTGGTGGAATCCCAGAAGATGGCGAAATCGCTGGGCAACATCTACACGCTCGGTGAGCTGATGGAACAGGGATATCAACCCGAGGCGATACGGTATCTGCTGGCCTCGGTGCCCTACCGCAAGAAGCTGAACTTCACGTTCGATGGTCTGAAATCCGCCGCCACCTCCATTGAGCGTCTCCGGAATTTCAATACACGTTTGGAAACAGAGAATTTTCCCGAGGGCGTAGGAGCCGGTGGAGACGAACGCGCGGCGCGGGCCCTGAACGAATTCGAAAACGGCATGGACGACGACCTGAACACGGCCGCCGCCCTGGCCGCTGTGTTCGAGTACATCCGCGATACCAACAGCACGATGGATGCCGGTGGCTTTCGGAAAGGGGATGTGGCGTCCGCACAGGACGTGATGCAACGTTTCGATTCCGTGTTCGATGTACTGCACCCGGGCGAACAGGCCGGAGGCATCCCGGACGCCGAGATTGAGGCTTTGATCGAAGAGAGGATCCAGGCGAAAAAGAGCAGGAACTTCGCACGAGCGGACCAGATCCGCGCCGGGCTCGTTGAACGGGGTATTGTGCTCGAGGACACGAAAGAGGGGACACGCTGGAAAAGAAAATGAAGCTCGAAACACTGGCGGTGCACGCGGGCGATCGCAAGAAGCCGGGTCCGCAGGTGCCGGTGACGACCCCGATTCACACCGCCACAACGTATTTCTATGACACCACCGAACAACTGGACCGCATTTTCGCGCATGAAGAGAGCGGTTACTGTTATTCGCGCTTCGACAATCCGACCAACGCGGCGCTGGAAGAGCTGATTACGGCACTGGAAGGCGGTGCCGGGGCACTTGCCTGTGCCTCGGGCATGGCCGCCATTCAGATTGCGCTTTCCGCGGCTCTGATGGACCGTAGAAAATTCATCCTCGCGGCCGATGCTCTCTACGGGGCCACTGTACGAATGCTCATGAGCATTTTCGAGCCTCTGGGTTTCGAAGTGGGATTCGTGGACATATGCGATTCCGCCGCGGTGGAAAGAGCCATAGCGGAACGGAGGCCGGGCTGCATTCTGCTGGAAACAGTGTCGAACCCCCTTTTGCGCGTCGGCGCGATCGACCATATCGCTGCGGCCGCCCGGACGGCGGGCGCCGCACTGGTGGTGGACAACACGTTCGCCACGCCGCTCCTTTCGCGTCCGCTGGAATTGGGCGCCAACCTCGTGCTGCATAGTGCAACGAAGTATCTGGCCGGGCACGGAGACGTACTTGGCGGATTGGTTGTCTCCGATCAGGAGTACCTGGAGCCGCTGCGGGATCTCTCGCGGACATGCGGCCCCGTCCTGGGGCCCTTTGAAAGCTATCTCACAATGCGCGGCATCAAGACCTTTGCCCTTCGCATGGAGCGGCAGTGTTCGAACGCGTGCCGCCTGGCAGGCTGGCTGGCATCACACCCTTCGGTAGAGCGCGTGTACTTTCCGGCTGACCCCGCACATCCGGATTCAGCGGCTATCCGGAAATTGTTTCCCCAAGGCATGTATGGCGCGATGGTCAGTTTTGAGCTTAAGGATGCGGGGCGTCAGGAGATCTTTGGTTTTATGGACCGGTTACGGCTGGTCGTGCGCTCCACTTCTCTAGGTGATGTGCACACCATGATTCTCTATCCGGCCATGAGTTCGCACCGCGACCTGTCGCCCAAACAGCGGGAAAGGATGGGCATTCGCGATAATCTCCTGCGCCTGTCGGTGGGAATCGAGGCGGTAGAGGACGTTATCGCGGACCTCGATCAAGCGCTTGGCAGCCGGGGCTGAGCATCCTACACCGGCACCGGAGACGACGGCGGATGGGACTCGCTGGTCAGCATGCCGGTGCGCTCTGGACAATGGGGCAGGCTTGCGGGCCAGGGCTCTTCCGTACCCATTAACGCCAGGACGGCGCCGAGCAGCGCCACGTTCTTGGTGAAATTAATGGTCTCGTTCATTCGTTGGCCGGGATCCTCCACACGCCAAAAGCCGTGCATCATGGGTGAAACACCGGCCAGGAACATCGTAAGGGCTGCTGCGCCGAGTTTCGGCTTCAAGCCGAGGACTATGCTCGCGCCGCCCAGCAGCAGGAGAGCGCCCGTTGCGCTCACCGCGGCATCGGGGTTGGGAACGCCCTTTGCCGCGGCGTACTGGGTCAGGCTCTCATGGTTTCGGAAGTGATGGATTCCATTGTAGAGGAAGTAGCCGCCAAACAAGACCCGTCCAAGAAAAAACACAAAGCTCATAAAGTCACCTCCCGTTTGTAAGTTCCTGTCATTGGACTCAGCCGCCGGAAAATGTGTTTCATGCTCCTGCGGGGATCCTTCACGCAGTGTCTTTAAGTTATTTCCCGGCCTGTTTCTCTTGTATCCTTGAAGGGAATGATCTATGCGGCGCGGACTCATTCACCAGGAGAATACCTTCATGCAGAGAGATGAGAGAGCAACCCGGCGGGACTTCATCAGTATCGCTGCGTTGTCGGCTGCCAGCACGGCGATCTCCACCACGAGTGCTCAGGGGCAGACCGCGAAGCGGCTGCGAGTTGCGATTGTCGGAACGGGAGGGCGGGGAATCGGTACGTGGGGCAGACCCGTTGCCGCCGAGTATGCGGACGTTGTCGAAATCGCCGGCTTGTGCGACATCAACAGCAAACGGGCGAAGGTTGCGCAGAGCCAGATTGGCACCGGCTCGCCGGTTTTTGCCGACTTCGATCGCATGGTGAGGGAGACGAAACC
>CAADGY010000261.1 GCA_900696665.1 uncultured Acidobacteriota bacterium | reverse complement strand
TGTCCACGTCAGGCGCAAACTCGTGCGGACAGTTGAGTATCTGGTCGTAGGTGACGATCTGGCCTGTGTGGGCTGCCATGCGGCCCATGGACGTAACCAGGCTTGCTTCGGTGCCGCGCCGCACTTCGTTGTAGGGCTTGTCGTTTCGAATGGCGTCCATCAGGTCGTCCAACTCGTACTGATACGGGCTCCGCTCGGGCTGCGGAAACGCCCAGACCAGGTTCGGGTCTTCGGGCAGGGGCAGTTGGCTCCGGTCGGTGACCCTCGGTATGTTGTGACCCTTGTAGATGCGCGTCATGCCCGGCGTATGTACCAGGGTCGAAATCACGGCCGAGCCCTTCGACCCGTGGGCATAGCTGGCGAACTCGTTGCGGCACCCGGCCATATTACGCCCGTCGAAGAAAAGCCGGGTTCCGTCCGGGTAGGTGAACTGCACCGAGTAAGTATCGAAGTTCTGGTCCAGTGAGTCCCCGCGATAGTGCCGCCCGCCGAGCGCGTGCGCCTCAACGGGCCAGGCGCCTTTCATCCAACTGCATTCATCGATCTGGTGAATGTAGTAATCGCTGAAGACGCCGCCGCTGGCCCACAGGAAGGCATGAAACCTTTGCACCTGGTACGCCAGTTCGCTTATGCCCTCGGGCCGTGGAGGTGCCGTGCCGCCTCCCTGTCCCATGCGATAGGCCCGCATCGATATGATATCGCCGATCTGGCCCGAGCGAATCCGGTCCAGGAGTTCCTGGCGAGCCCGGCAATGGCGAACCATCAGACCCACCCCGACCTTCAGATTCTTCCGCACCGAGAGCTCACCCAGTTGAAACATCCTGCGGCTGGTTGGGCCGTCTACGGTGACAGGTTTTTCCATGAAGCAGTGCAGCCCTTTGTCAATCGCATAGCTGAACTGCACCCACCGGAACGCGGGAGGAGTACCCAGGATGACGAGATCGCCGGTCTTCAGCGCATCCATCGCCGAACGGAATGCATCGAAGCCGAGGAATCTGCGCTCGGGCGGTACATCCACCTGCTCCGCAAACTGCGACTTCATTTTGTCGTAGCTGTCACTGAGTTTCTTTGGAACGACATCCGCCATGGCCACAATTTTCGTGGGACCGTTTGTGACCGAAAGCGCGTTGATGGCTGCGCCCGTTCCACGGCCACCGCAGCCCACGAGTGCGATTTGAATAGTGTTGTTCTCAGCCGCATGCACGTGCGGAAGTGCAACCCCCGCCAAGGCTGAGGCTCCCGCTGTGCGGCCGGCATCCGTCAGAAACCGGCGTCGCGACGTGACGCCGGGTTTGCTGTCACTCATGCAATCTCTCCCTGACTTGTAAGCTTACCTCAGAGGACAAGCCGGGACGGCGATGTGTGTCAGCTCAGCACAATCTCGCGTTCGCAGCCTCGCACGTCCATCTCGTATTCAATCGAGACAATGGGTGGCCGCGAATAGTACCAGGTCACACCGTGAATCGCCGATGCGCCCATGGGCCGGAGAATATCTCCCGCCAGCATTTCGCAGATCGGGTGCGCCGTATAGACGTTGACGCTCGTCGCCATTTCCCAGCCCGCACCCAATTCTTTCAAGCGCGCGGTCATGAGGCCCATTACGAACCGCGCTTTCTCGCGCAGGGCATCCGCTGAAGTCTCGCCGCGCCGGACGACATCGTGGGGGTCAAGGGAACCTTCCGGCAATTCACCCGCGCCTGCCACCACGAATGTCTTCTTTTTCGTGGAGGAAGGAACCGTGTAGCTGAATCCGTAAAGAGACGGCGTCGAGGGTGCGGCGACTTCAGGCGCAACGTTCGTACGCGCCACCGGGTTCATCTTGTCCACGACGACACCCCATCCGGTAAGTACCCGGACATAACCGGCATTGAAATCGTTGAAGCCCTGGAAGGTGAAGGGGCGCGGAGACCGCAATTCCATGCCGCACAAGGCTTCTACCGGCCGCTTGATTCCGGCAAGATGCCCGCGGACCCGCTCGAAACCGGAAGAGAGCGGGATGGGTTGGAGAAAACGCGCGTGAACGATCTCGTATCCTTCACCGGCAACGGCGCCGGCCGAATAGGGTGCGATCCCGCGTATGAACGAGTAGTTCCCTTTGGTGTTGGTAACGAGCATATTCGGAGGCCTCGGAACGGCTATGGTCAGTCGTCGTCTTCCACCAGTTGCTGTGCCAGGTAGTTCTCGTAGCCCACTTCCTGTATCGCGTGCAGTTGCGCTTCGAGCCAGTCGACATGCTTCTCTTCGTCTACAAGGATCGCTTCAAACAGATCCCTCGACCCGTTATCGCCCACCTCTACCGCCGCTTTGATGGCGTTGTTCAGGCGTGGGATGGCTTCGAGCTCCAGCGCCAGATCGTTTTCGAACTGCTGTTTGACATTCGTTCCGATGCGCAGAGGAAATAACTCGTGCATGCGGGGCATTCCGTCCAGAAAAAGAATCCTTTCCATGCACTTTTCGGCGTGCTTCATCTCATCGATGGATTCCTTTTTGATGTAATTCGCCAGCCGTTCATATCCCCAGTTTTCACACATTTCGGCGTGCAGAAAGTACTGGTTGATTGCGGTCAGCTCCGCTTTGAGAACTTCGTTGAGAAAGGAAATCACCTGCTCGTTGCCGCGCATCGAAACGCTCCTCCTTTTGGCATTTCAAGACGAATCGGAAACCCCCGATCCTCAAAGTCTGAATTGTACCAGTTCGACCCCGCATGTTATCTTTACCGCCTTGTTCTTGTTGTGCACGATACAATTGGAGCTAAAGCATGGCCAATGGAAATGATGGCCCCTCCACAAGGGTTCTGATTGTCGACGATGAAGAGAGCCAGCGTGCCGGCTTGTCCGCAATGATATCCGCCTGGGGGTTTGAGGTGGAAACGGCGGCGGATGGTCAGGAAGCCCTTGATAAGTTGTTGTCTTCACCGGTTCATGTTCTGGTTACGGACCTGATGATGCCCCGCATGGACGGCTTTGAACTGCTCCGGCGGCTGGGTACGCAGTGCGCCATGATTCCGGCTATCGTACTGACTGCTTTCGGCAATATCGAGACGGCCATCGCAACCATACACGATCTCGGGGCATTCTGGTTTCTCGAGAAGCCCATTGCTCCGAGCGCTCTCCGGGTGTTGCTCGACCGTGCCGCGACGCATGGAAAACTGGCTGAGGAAACGGAGCGGCTCCAGCGCCAGCTGAGTTACCAGGGCGTGCTCGGGGAAATGGTGGGCACGTCTGCGCCGATGCAGCAGGTGTTCTCCTTCGTCCGGCAGGTCGCGCCCAGCAAGGCGGCCGTGTTTATCACCGGCGAAAGCGGTACGGGGAAGGAGTTGGTGGCCCGCGCTATTCATGCGCTCAGCCCGCGCCGGAACGGTCCTTTTGTAGCCATTAATTGCGCCGCAATGCCGGAGACGCTGATGGAAAGCGAACTGTTCGGGCACGAGAAAGGCGCCTTTACAGGCGCCGTCGAACGGCGCGCGGGATGCTTCGAGTTGGCGCAGCGCGGGACTCTGCTCTTGGATGAAGTCGGCGACATGCCGGTCGGCACGCAGGCGAAATTACTGCGTGTGCTCGAAGACTCCCGGGTGCGGCGCCTTGGCGGGAAGAATGAAATTGTAGTAGACGTGCGAGTAATCGCTTCCACGAACAAGATGCTCGAAGAGTCTCTGCGCAAGGGTGAACTACGGGAGGACCTGTACTACCGGCTCAACGTCTTTCAGGTGCAACTGCCGCCGTTGCGGCAGAGGCTGGATGACATTCCGATCCTGGTGGAGTCGCTCCTTACAGCGTTGAACAAAAAGCATAGTTGCCGCGTGGTAGATATTCACCCGGACGTGCTGGAAAGGCTGCGCCGCCATAACTGGCCCGGGAATGTCCGTGAATTGCGCAATATTCTGGAGCGTGCGGTGGTTTTGTCCGGAGAGGGCACGATTATGCCCGCTCACCTTCCGTCCGTGCTGGGCGCCACCGGCGCCTCAAAGCCGATGACCGATAGCCAGGGTCCGGACTTCGTCAAGCTGCCTGTTGGAATCACCGTAGGCGACGCCGAAAAAGCGTTGATTCAACTCACACTGCAACACACGAAGAATAACAAGACGCGTGCGGCGGAAATTCTTGGAATAAGTCTGAAGACGTTATTCAACAAGCTTAAAGAGTATGGAAACGCCGCCGAGTCCCATCAATCGGGAGCCTAGCCGGGTGGCCGCCCGGGGGCCGGGCGCCCCGCGTAAACACTTCTGACGGATCGAGTATGTCACTGAAGGCACGCATAAGGACCTCGATCGTCGCTTTAGTGGCGGGCATCGTAATCATTCTCTCTCTCGTTCACCTGAACACTATCGCCCAATCGCTTTTCACCGATGTACTCTCACGCTCGGAAATGATCACACAGCAAGTCAGAGGATTTCTGACGCAGCGTGTAAACGAGCGCACCGCGGCGCTGGAGCATCCGCCGCGTAACTATGACGAGTTGAAAAAGCTCTGGACCAGGCTCGTGGCCGACGACCCCGCTCTTCACGACCTGCTCCAGCAGATGATGGCGAAAACGATTTCTATTGTTGAAGTCTCCGTGTACGACAGTACGGGAAAGGTGATTGCGTCCTCAGATCCGGACCGGCTGGGCCAGACGGCGGGGGATCTCCCCAGCCTTGAGGAATGGAACCGGAAAACAGCCTGGTCGAAATTCACGGACCTGCTCACCTCCCAGCAGAACTATCGTGTCAGCGTGCCATTAGGTTTTCCGAATACCCAGGAGACGGTTTTTACTATCGGCGCGATCGTCTCGCCGGTGTTGCTGCGCTACGCCGTTGTGCCCCAGGTGCGGGATGTTGCGGTTCTCTCGCTGGTGGCCATCATTCTGTCGATGGCGCTGTCGGTCGCTTTTTCCAATGTGATGCTGCGCCCGCTGGCACGGATTAGCGCCGCCATCGACCGGATTGCTTCAGGCGAATCCGCTGTGGACGTCGCGCCGCCGGGGCGGGAAAGCCGTGAGTTCGCGGAAGTCCAATCCAAGCTCGATTTACTGGGACAGCAGTTCCGGGGGGCACGCCAGGATGCGGTGGGGTTGCGCACCAATATGCAGCAGTTGTTCGAGCGGCTGGAAGAAGCGGTCCTCCTGTTTGATGGAGACCTGCGCCTGATTATGGCTGGCCAGCCAGCCGAACGGTTTCTCGGCAAAAGCCGGTGGGAGATGTCGGGCAGGGGTATCGAAGAGATCTTCCCCGCATCGACACTGATGGGCAGCACTATTCAAAACGCAATTCAGTTCAACCGGCCGTTGAAAGAACACCTGTTCTCAACCAATTCGAATGACACATCTGTCGGACAGGTGCTGGTGAGCGTGGAAATCCTCGAAAGCTTTCCCAGCCGCAAGGTCGCGGGCGCCCTTGTAACCTTGGCCGATGCGGAGAGCCGTTCCGAGGTGCAGAGCCAGCTTGACGTTTCAAGCCGCCTCGCGGCGATCAGCCGGTTAACCGGAGGCGCCGCACACGAAATCAAAAACCCGCTGAACGCGATTACACTGCATCTGGAAGTTCTCAAGACCAGAATCGCCAACGAAGGGACGGATGCACCGGAACTCGAAGTAATTGAACGTGAAATACGGCGGCTCGACCGCGTAGTGAAGACGTTCCTCGACTTCACCAAGCCCGTACAACTGAATCTCCAGGAAGTGGACCTCTGCCAGATGATCGGTGAGATCGGATCTCTTGTTCAACCGGAGGCCGGGCAGAAAGGGATGAGGGTAGACGTTGATCCCGGCCAGGGAAACTGCATTATTTCAGGCGATTACGACCTGCTGAAACAGGCAATTCTAAATATCGTCATGAATGGCTTGCAGGCTATGGCGCCTGGTGGCGTGCTGCGTATCAGCCTGGAGGAAGGAGAATGGGGCTATTCGCTGCGGATCACCGACCAGGGCGCCGGCATGACACCCGAGGTAAAGGAGAAGATCTTCGATCTTTACTTCAGCACCAAGGACGGCGGATCGGGAATCGGGTTGGCGATGACTTTCCGGGTGGTTCAACTTCACGGTGGTACAATCGACGTAAATAGCGAGTCTGGAAAGGGCAGTACCTTCATTTTGCGCCTGCCACGCCGGCGCCGCCGGGTGTTTGCATCCCGCGGTATCGAGGCATAATTGAAATCCATGCATCTTACCGGTGCGAGGTTAGCCGTCTTATCTATCTTGTTCCTTTTGCTGTGCGGCGCCGGTTGTACTCCGTTCTGGCGGAAAAAGACCCCTGCTACGCCGCCCGTGCCTCCGCCGCTGGTTGCTTTGCCGGAGACAAGGAAGTCCGCTCCACCAGCGATCCCGCCCCCACCCGAAGCTCCACCGGCGAAATTGGAAAGTGCGATTGAAGTACCTCCGCCGGAACCGTTACCCCCACCGCCGGCTACCAGCCAGCCAAAGCCACAGCGACCGGCGGCCGCACAGCAGGCCGTTCCGTCACCGGCGGAAACATCACCTGATCCGCCTTTGCCGCAACTGGGACAGATTCTCACCCCGGCGCAGCGCGCCGAGTACAACCGCAACATCGATCAATCTCTTCACCGGGCCGGGAAGATACTTCAGATTGCGAGCGGGCGGACGCTCACCAGAGAACAGGCCGCCTCAGCAGCCATGATTGCCAGCTTTATGCGCCAAGCCGAGAGTTTGCGAAACGACGATTTAGTAACAGCGCTCAGTTTGGCACAACGTGCCGATCTGCTGGCAAGGGACCTCCGGTCCCGGCTCCAATAGCCGCTGGGAGTGCCGCGCCTGTCCAGGCGGACTTGACGCACCAGACAATTCAACGGGTCAGTCAGTTCTCATCATGGAAGACTCGGCCATTCTGCTCCATAAATGGCTTCTGATTATGTGGCTGATCGCCAGTTGTAAGAACGGTGTTTCCGGTTCCGAGATCGCGGGGGCTTTGAGGCAAACCGTTGCCGTAAGCAGGAGGGCGGGACGCAGATCCGGGCAGAAACCGATCACGCGCAGCTGACCAGCAGGAAGTTCCTTCGGAGCCTGTGCGCGAAGCCGATGCTGATCGTAGCAGAGCCGCCGGCTTTCCGGCCTGAAACAGAAGTTGTCTTGACATACATAATAGCGCTATGCATAATACTGCTATGTATGTGCGATGCGATTGATTAGCACTGCGGCACTCACGAACATATGGAAATCAACAAGGACCTGATAGCAGCTTCCTCGACCCCGATGGTCCTGGCGATTCTGGCAGAGGGGGACAGCTACGGCTATGCCATCCTCCAGCGCGTGCGGGAGTTGTCCGGAGGACGCATAGAATGGACGGACGCCATGCTCTACCCCGTTCTGCACCGGCTCGAGCGGCTGGGTTACGTCAAGGCACGGTGGGAGGTCGCCGGGAGCGGCCGCCGCCGCAAGTACTACCGGATCACTTCCCAGGGCCGGGCTCAGCTCGCCGAAGAGCGCAGGCAGTGGCAAGCGGTGGATTCGACGCTGCGGGGCATTTGGAAGACGATTTCACTTGCGGTTTCGGACAGCCACGCGTTCTCAGCCGCATCTGTGCCGGGTGAAGCCTGATGTCCACCCCCGGGGATGCGGTATCGCTCGAAGAGCAGATCGAACAATGGCGCAGCTATCTCCGCCGCCGGCAGGCGATCCACTCCGTTGATGTAGCGGAACTCGAAGACCATCTGCGCGAGCAGGTAGCGGGTCTCATCGCTGCGGGGCTCTCGACCGATGAAGCGTTCCTTGTGGCGGTGAAGCGCATGGGCAACCTCGATGTTTTATCCCGGGAGTTCGCCCGCGAGCACTCGAACCGCCTCTGGCGGCAACTCGTACTCGTGCCATCGGATTCCGGGGAGTTGCAGGCGCCGGGCCGGATGGACGCCATCATCGTCTTCTGTCTGGCGGTTGCCGCAGCCCTGGCCGTCAAGGTTCCGGAGTTCTTCGGGCGGGATCTGGACAAGTACGCCGGCTTCTACATGCGCAATGCGAGTTTCTTTGTGCTGCCGTTGCTGACCAGCTATTTCGTTTGGAAACGGCAGCTTGACATCAAGACTCTTCGCTGGCTCGCCGTGGCCTTTATTGTGGCGAGTGTTTTCGCCAACATCTATCCATTCACCGCAAACGGTCACACGGAGGTGCTGGCCGCGCTGCATCTGCCGATCGCGCTTTGGCTGATGGTTGGCATCGCGTACGCCGGCGGCCGGTGGAGCCAGGTCGCAGGCCGTATGGATTTCATTCGATTCACGGGGGAGCTGTTCATTTACTATGTCCTGATCGCCCTCGGCGGCCTCGTCCTCATCGGATTCATCGTGACAATCTTCCGGGCTATCGGGATCAACGCCGCACCGTTTATCGAGTCGTGGCTGGTGCCTTGCGGAGCGGCGGGTGCGGTACTGGTCGCCTCCTGGCTCGTCGAAGCGAAGCAAAGCGTGATCGAAAACATGGCGCCGGTGCTCACGCGCCTGTTCACACCGATGTTCGCCGCCGTACTGATCATGTTCCTGGGGACGCTGCTATGGACCGGGCGGGGCATCGACATCGCGCGGGATGTGCTCATCGCGTTCGACCTGCTTCTGGTGGTGGTCATCGGCCTCCTGCTCTATTCGGCATCCGCGCGGGACCCGCGGTTGCCCCCCGATGCCTTCGATGTCCTGCAAGTCGTCCTGGTGGTGAGCGCGCTGCTGGCCGATGCGGTTGCACTGTCGGCCATTGCCGCACGAATTTCCGAGTTTGGCTTCAGCCCCAACCGCGTGGCCGCCCTCGGTGAAAACGTGATTCTCCTGGTGAATCTCGCGTGGTCCGCTGTGCTCTACACTCGCTTTCTGCGCGGCCGCGGATCCTTCGCCAGCCTCGAACGCTGGCAGACCAGCTACGTGCCGGTCTATGCCGTGTGGGCGGCGATTGTGGTGATCGCCTTTCCGCCGGTGTTCCGGTACATCTGACGGAAAGCTATTTATGCTATGAGAGTAGTTCCTCTCACCAGTTCCCTACTCGGGCTCGCCCCGATCTGTGCCTATACCGCACCTGTGCAGCCCCGCGGGGATAGCCATCCGCTATTCACTTACCGGGAGCGGATGGCCGATCGCTGAAGGCTGCTCGCTTCGCTGTCCCTGGGCGCCCTGCACTACTTCAAGGAATGCGCGGGCAGCATGGCTCAGCGCCCGCCGCGCCGGGTATAACAGGCGGATCTTCCGCTCCATGTTGATTTCCCGGACGTTCACTTCCCAAAGTGTGCCCTGCTGGATCTCCCGTTCTACGCACATCTTGGGCAGGAAAGCGACCCCTTCGTTGCGTTGCACCATGCGGCGTATCGTTTCAATGGTGGGCATCTCCACGTCCATATTGAGCGGAACCTTATGCCGCTGAAATTCCCGGAGAACTCTTTCGCGATAGGGAGAGAGAACGTTATGGGCGATGAAGGTCTCCATTCCGAGTTCCGAGATCGAGATCGTATCGCGCCCGGCAAAGCGATGCTGGGGTGAGACGACGAAAGCGAGATGGTCTGTGAAAATGATGTTGGACACCAGGCGGTCATCTTCCGGATCGAAGCTGATCACGCCCAATTCGAGATCTCCGTCGATCAGTTGCGCCGGTATTCTGCTCGAGAGGCTGCGTCTGACCTGAACTTTGACCTTGGGATACAGCCTTCTGTACTCGACGATGTGCTGCATCAGATACAGCGAGCTCGATTCATTCGCGCCTACTACCAGGCGGCCCGCCGAATGGTCCCGCAGTTCCGCCAGTGAATTCTCGAGATCCCGCTCCAGGTTCTCAAAGCGGCGCGCGTACTCGAGCACGATGCGCCCGGCGTCTGTCAACAGTAGTTCTTTCGCAGACCTGTCAATCAACCTCTCGTTCAGTTCTGTCTCCAGCCGCTGGACAGCCAGGGAGATGGCGGGCTGGGTCCGCAGCATCTTCTCAGCAGCGCGGGAAAAGCTTTTTTCTGTTGCAACTGCTTGAAAAACCTTGAGGGTAAATAGTTCCATCGTTATTGATAAATCTAGCTTATCATATGAGCAAAAATTATAGAATTTCATAAAACAATAAATTTGCTAAATCATTGAGGCTCCCGCATAATGAGAACGTACTCAGGCGTTGGAGAAACAGGCCAGCGCAGGAGCTAAGCTACCGCTTTTAAGCAACGGCCTTCTGGCTATCCCGCCTGAAGGCCGTTGCTGTAAAGGGGAGTCCCTCACAACTCGTGCCTTTAGGAAGATTCATGAACAACCGTATATACATCTTCGACACGACGCTCCGGGACGGTGAACAGTCGCCCGGCTGCAGCATGAACCAGCAGGAAAAGCTCAAACTAGCACACAAGCTGGTTGAACTCGGCGTGGACATTCTCGAAGCTGGATTCCCGATCGCTTCCGAGGGCGATTTCGAGGCGGTAGATGCCGTAAGCAGGGAATTTCCGTGGGTTCAGGTAGCGGCGCTGGCGCGGGCTTGCGCGTTGGACATCGAACGGGCCGCGCGCGCACTGGAACACGCGAAGCGGCCGAGAATTCACACGTTTATTGCCACCAGCGAGATCCATCTGAAGTATAAGCTTCGCAAAAGCCAGCAGCAGGTCCTGGATGAGGCAGTTGCCGCGGTGGAACAGGCGCGGCGGTATGCGGATGATGTGGAGTTCTCGGCGGAAGATGCGAGCCGTACGGATGTGGACTTCCTGGAGAAGATCTCGCGTGCCGTTGTCGCGGCGGGTGCGAGAACGGTCAATCTTCCGGATACGGTGGGTTACTCCGTTCCCGACGAATATGGTGAGCTCATCGGGCGTATGGTCCGGAGTTTGGGCGATTCGGCCATCGTCAGCGTACATTGCCACGACGACCTGGGGCTGGCGGTGGCAAATTCCCTGTCGGCCGTAAAAGCCGGCGCCCGCCAGATAGAATGTACGATCAACGGTATCGGCGAGCGTGCTGGCAATTGCTCGCTCGAAGAAGTCGTGATGGCGATCAACACCCGGCGGGACCGTCTGCCCTACCATACCGGCATCGTGACGGAACATCTATTCCCCGCAAGCCAGTTGCTGACGGAAATGATCTCCTTCGGGCCGCAGCCGAATAAAGCGATCGTCGGCGAAAACGCGTTCGCGCACGAAGCGGGAATTCACCAGGATGGATATCTGAAAGAGCGGTCGACCTACGAGATCATCGATCCTAAGTCGGTCGGCGTCCCCGAGGGCCGGCTGGTGCTGGGAAAGCACAGTGGCCGGCACGCTCTGAACAAACGCTGCCAGGATCTGGGGTTCGAATTGACGCGCGACGAACTGGATCTGGTCTATAAGCAGTTCATCGCGCTGGCTGATCGCAAGAAGGGTGTCCGGAACGAAGAAATCGCTGCATTGGTCCGTCAGGAAATCGCACGTGTGGCCACTGCCGCAGACTGATTTTCTAGTCCACCAACTCTCAAATGAATCTTAAAGTCCTGATTTTACCCGGCGACGGGATTGGTGTCGAAGTAACCCGTGAAGCCGTCCGCGTGCTGGAGCACGTATCCCACAAGTACCAGCATACGCTGGAGATTTCCGAGGCATTATTAGGTGGAGCCGCCATTCACCAGAGTGGAACCCCTCTACCCGACAAGACGGTGGAGCTTGCCTTGAAAGCCGATGCGACCCTGCTGGGCGCTGTCGGGTTGCCGGAATTTGACAATGTTCCTCCCGAAAAACGGCCGGAGAAGGGGCTGCTGGGCATCCGGAAAGCTCTCGGAGTGTTTGCGAATCTCCGGCCGGTCCGTACCTATTCGTCGTTGCTCGAATCGTCACCGCTGAAAAACCACCTGATCGAAGGCACAGACATGATTATCGTGCGCGAATTGACGGGTGGAATCTATTACGGCACGCCACGTGGCATTTCGGGAGAAGGCGCCGGGACCACGGCCGTGAATACAATGGTCTATACACGCGCCGAGATCGAACGTGTAGCGCGAATGGCTTTTCGTCTTGCTCGCGGACGCCGGAAGAAACTGACAAGCGTCGACAAATCGAATGTCCTCGAGAATTCACAACTCTGGCGCAAGGTGGTAACGGAAGTGGCCGGAGAATTCGAGGATGTCGCGCTGGATCATCTGCTGGTGGACAACTGCGCGATGCAACTGGTGCTCAATCCGCGCCGGTTCGACGTCGTCCTGACGGAGAACATGTTCGGCGATATTTTGAGCGACGAGGGCGCGGTGCTCGCCGGGTCGATTGGAATGTTGCCATCGGCATCGATCGGCGAACAGCGGGAGTCCGGAGCCTGGGTCGGGCTTTATGAGCCGGTGCACGGCTCTGCACCGGATATTGCCGGGCAGAATAAAGCCAATCCGCTGGGTGCGATCGGGTCGGTGGCCGCGATGCTCGAATATAGTTTTGGTTTGAAGCAGGAAGCGGAGGCCGTCAATCGCGCGATCGAATTCGTATTGGGGCAGGGCAGGGTGACCGCGGATCTGAAGCCTGCAGGCGCGCCCGCGACCACTTCCGAGGTGGGAGAGGCGGTCTGTTCCGCAATATAGGTAGATAGAGAAGGGAAAGAAAGAAGTATTTCTGATGAGTAAGCCTCGAACAGTTATCGAGAAAGTTTGGGATTCGCATGTGGTGACCGAACAACCGGGTGCGCCGGCACTGCTTTATATTGACCTGCACCTGGTGCATGAAGTCACGTCGCCGCAAGCCTTCACCGGACTTCGCGCGCGCGGGTTGAAGGTCCGGCGCCCCGACCTGACACTGGCGACCACAGACCACAGCATTCCCACCACGCCTCGCACTTTCCCGATTGTCGATTCGGTGGCGGCCGCGCAGGTAGCGCAACTGGAAAGCAATTGCGCCGAGTTCGGTATCCCATGCTACGGGTTTCATAGTGAAAAGCAGGGTATCGTTCACGTGATCGGCCCGGAGCAGGGCCTGACGCAGCCCGGCATGACAATGGTGTGCGGGGATAGCCACACGGCTACGCACGGCGCATTCGGCGCGCTCGCATTCGGCATCGGCACCAGCGAAGTGGAGCACGTGCTGGCAACGCAATGCCTGCTTCAACGCCGGTCGAAGACCTATCAGGTTCGGGTAGACGGAACACTCCGGCCGGGAGTAACGGCAAAAGATGTCATTCTGGCGTTGATCGCCCGCATCGGCGTCGGTGGGGGCACGGGTTGTGTATTTGAATATACCGGCAGTGCCATCCGCGCACTTTCGATGGAAGAACGGATGACTGTCTGCAACATGTCGATTGAGGGGGGAGCGCGCGCCGGTATGGTGGCGCCCGACGACACCACTTACGAGTACATGTGCGGCCGGCCCTTCGCTCCAAAAGGCAAAGAGTGGGAGGCCGCACTCGTGCGCTGGAGGCAACTGCCGACGGACGAGGGCGCCACTTATGATCTTGGGGTGACTCTCGATGCGGGGGAATTGGAGCCGATGATCACCTTCGGTACGAACCCCGGTATGGGGATTCCGATCACCGGTCCGATTCCCGATCCATCCATGCTGAGTGATATTCAGGAGCGCGACTCTCTGGCCAAGGCCCTGCGGTACATGGACCTTCAACCTGGCCGTCCGCTTCTGGGGCATCCTGTAAACGTCGTCTTCATTGGCAGTTGCACGAATTCAAGAATTTCCGATCTGCGGGCGGCTGCGGGTGTTCTAAAGGGCCGTAAGGTGAACCCCAACGTGCGAGTGATGGTAGTTCCAGGCTCACAGGAGATCAAGAGGCAAGCGGAAAGTGAAGGGCTGGATCGCGTGTTCCGCGAATCCGGTGCTGACTGGCGGGAGGCGGGTTGTTCCATGTGCATCGCGATGAACGGCGACCAGCTTCAACCGGGCGAATACAGCGTCTCCACCAGCAACCGCAACTTTGAAGGCCGCCAGGGCAAGGGTGGGCGCACATTTCTCGCCAGCCCCCTTACCGCCGCGGCGACCGCCATTACCGGTGTAGTAACCGATGTGAGGACACTGCTGTGAAGAAATTCACTCCATTCGAGAGCCGGCTGGTTCCATTGCCGGTGGACAACATCGATACTGACCAGATCATCCCCGCGCGTTTTCTAAAAACAATTTCGAAGGAGGGGCTTGGCGATCAGTTGTTCTACGACTGGCGCTATGACGCCGCGGGAGCGCCAAAGCCCGACTTCATTCTCAACCAGCCACAGGGAAAACAGGGGCAGATTCTGCTGGCGGGCGACAACTTCGGGTGCGGCAGTTCCCGCGAGCATGCGCCGTGGGCGTTGACGCAGTTTGGTTTCCGCGCTGTTATCAGCACCTCATTTGCTGATATCTTCAAACAGAATTCCCTGAAGAATTCGCTGCTGCCGATCGTGGTGCCGCCTGACATCCACGCCGCGTTGTTCGAACTCGTCTCCCGTGATCCTGCAGCCACCATCCGTGTGGACCTGGCGGCGCAAAAGATCGTGTTGCCCGACGGCCGTGAAGTCGAGTTCCCGGTGGATGCGTTTGCTAAGCACTGTCTGCTGGAAGGCGTGGACGAACTCGGATTCATCCTGCAGCAGGAACCGGCCATTGCACGGTATGAAGCGCAGCGGGTGAATTCGCTCGATACGCGCGCCGGTTAATCGCCGGCTTCGGCGGGTTCCGCGGTTTGTACGGAAAGGGGAGCCATGATCGTTGTTCATGTTTTCGCGCACGTGAAACCGGAGCACGTCCGTGCGTTCCGTGAGGCTACGGCGGAGAATGCGCGGAACAGTGTTCAGGAGCCGGGAGTGGCCCGGTTTGATGTCATTCAGGAGAAGGACAACCTGACCCGGTTCGTGCTGGTGGAAGTGTACCGGACTCCCGAAGCGCGCTCGCTGCATAAGGAGACACAGCATTACCAGGTGTGGCGCGATACGGTCGCGCCCATGATGGCCGAACCGCGAACCAGCATCGAATACTCGAACGTCTTTCCGTCCGATGAGGACTGGTAACCACGATGTCCTTCGAATTCGCGACGGCCTCCCGTATCGTGTTCGGGCGCGGGGCTGTCCGCGAGATTGTGCCGTCAGCGCGCCGCATGGGCGCCAGAGCCCTGGTTGTTACCGGGAGGCATCCGGAACGCGCTGGCTGGCTCATGACTTCTTTGACGGCAGCGGGCCTGGATCCGGCGGTGTTTCCGGTCGATGGTGAGCCCACGATTGATTCGGTTCGGAATGGTGTGGAACTGGCGCGGAAGCGCGCTTGCGATGTCATCATCAGTCTTGGTGGAGGCAGCGCGATCGATGCGGGCAAAGGCATTGCCGCGCTTTTAGCGAACAACGGTGATCCGCTCGATTATCTGGAAGTAGTTGGGAAAGGCCGGGCTTTGGAAAAACCGTCCGCACCCTTCATCGCCGCACCGGCGACAGCGGGCACCGGGTCCGAAGTAACCAGGAACGCCGTGCTGGCCTCACCGGCGGACAAGGTGAAAGCCAGCCTGCGAAGTCCCTTCATGCTCCCGGAACTCGCCGTGGTGGATCCTGAATTGACCTTGGATCTGCCTCCGGATATCACGGCCTTCACCGGACTGGATGCATTGACACAGGTGATTGAACCCTACGTGTCGGCACGGCGAAACGCCATGACGGATCTGTTCTGTCTGGAAGGCATGCGCCGTGTGAGCCGCTCTCTTGTCCAGGCATATGACGATGGCGCCTCGATCGAAGCGAGAGAAGACATGGCCTTTGCCAGCCTCATGGGTGGGTTGTCGCTGGCCAACGCGGGGCTCGGCGTCGTACACGGTTTCGCCGCGCCCATCGGCGGAATGTTCAACGCTCCTCACGGAGCAGTTTGCGCCGCTTTGCTGCCGCACGGCATAAAGGCAAACATCCGGGCGTTAACCGCTCGTGCAGGAGATCATGAAGTGCTGGACCGCTACCAAATGGTGGCACGCATCCTGACTGGAGATGAGGGCGCCTCGGCCGAAGATGGTGCAGCTTGGGTTCACGAGCTTTGCCGCCGTTTGGGCATTCCCGGACTTGCGGCCTACGGAGTCGACGCTGCCGCGGTCCCCGTCCTGGTGGAGAAAGCCTCGGGTGCTAGTAGCATGAAGGCGAATCCGCTGGTCCTGACGCGTGAGGAATTGACAGACACCCTCGAGCGGGCGCTTTAGCTCTAATTCCCGGAAGACGACTGCCCGCGCGGCACCGGCTTGCCGTAAATCTCGATCCAGTCCACACGAGTGCAGGCGATACTGCCGCCGCCCGTCATCAGATCGGTCCAGCCAATCTCGTCCACGCGGCTCAGGTCGGGATTATCCACCCAGGCGCCTTCAATGATCTTGCTGATATCCAATCTGCGCCAGCGGATGTCCTGGATATTGAATTCGCGCTCGCGCCAGTCGAGTGAAGGACCGTCATAGGCATCGCTCACCAGCCAGGTGCCGTTCGCGAGTTTTAAGATGATGCGAGCGCCGCGGAAACCGGCCTGTTTGCTGCGCCATTTCAGTTTCGATTGTCCGCGAAGATCGACGTAGGACGTCTTGTGCTTTAGAGCAATCGCACAATTGCCTACGCATTCGCCCGTCCAGATGTAAAACGGGTCGTCGGCCGGTTTGTCGTGATTACTCTTCTTGATGCCTTCTTTGCCGGGACCATAAAGCGTGAAGGTCAGATTCGGATTCGCCAGGTGGTCCAGCGTGACGGGCTTTGCAGGTGGTGTCTCTTTCCAGTCCTCCCGGAAAAACAGACCCGGGCGGTCCTGCGCCGCGGCGGCCAGCGTGAAGAATAAGAATGAACTCAATAACAGCTTGAACATGATGCTTCCTTGTCTATCTTACTGATTATCCCAGCTACGCTTTCTGTGTGGCGCTGGTTCCCCCCTGGCCCGGCATGGCAGCCCAGAACACCAGGTACACAATGAACCCCACGCCGGTAAAGATAGCCACGATCAGCCACACGATTCGCACGAGCGTCACGTCCACGCCGAGGTAATGCCCCACACCAGCGCACACTCCACCGATTTTCTTTTCATCGAGAAGCCGGACGAGATGTCGCTCCGGTGGAGTCCAGGAGGTTGAACCAGCCGGGGTGTCGAGAGGTTGAACCGGCATCCCGCAACGCGTGCAGTAACGTTGGCCCTCTTCGAGCTTCGATCCACACCGCGTGCAGTACATTCCGACACGAGCCTATCGCAGTCGCCGGGGAGGGTGCAAATGGGCTGCGCAATACGCACTTCAATCGGAAGACCATCGTAGGACAACTGATCGATGAACCTGTAAAGGAGCAATCCAGCTCCGGAGGGTGGCAACCGCTGCACAACAAACTCTGCGCTCTGTCGCTCCCCGGCTCAACTGCCTTCTAATGCCGCTGGTAACGCCCCATATACTCCGCCTGCGCCAGAGTGTGCCGTTGCAAGGCCCTGTCGAGGTCTGCGCGGCGGACGCCGTCGGGGATCCCCAGCGATTCCGTATCCACCGCGTACAACCGGAAGAAGTAGCGGTGCGGCTCGTGCCCTTTCGGTGGACAGGGACCGCCGTAGCCCCGCTTTCCAAAGTCGTTGATTCCGTCGCGGCCAAGCTGACCCGGTTTGAAGCCCTGAGCGAGCGAATGGACACTTGCCGGGAGGTCGTACAGCAGCCAGTGATTCCAGGTGCCGCGGGGAGCATCGGGATCGTCGACGATAAGGGCAAACCCCTTGGTGCCGAGCGGTTCGCCGGACCATTCCAGCGGAGGCGACAGGTCCGCGCCATCACAAGTATGCAACCGCGGAATTTCACCTCCCTGCGGAAACGCCGTCACAATAAGATCCAGATCCATATTCCTCCGGTCACCTCGCTGCTCCCGGGACTTAATCTTACCGCTTCACATCGTGATTTTGCCGAGAATCGCAGGATGTCTGGCTCCCGTTGCGGATGGCAGATTCGACGGACGGCGGTGCCAGGTCTCGTAGGCAAGAATCGCGAATGCGATCGCTTCTTTCGCGTCGATGTCGATTCCGAAATCAGTCGACGTCTGCACTTCCGCCTCCGGCAAAAACGCCGCGAGATAGCCCATCAAAACAGGATTGTGAGCGCCGCCGCCAGAGACGATCAGGTCGTCTACGCGAAATGGAACAAATCTTCTGATGCCTTCACAAACCGCGGCAGCGGTGAAGGCTGTGGCCGTTGCAATCAGGTCTGGCAGTCCGCGGCCGGTGGCCAACAGCTCAGTCACAAACTCGCGTCCGTATTGCTCCCGGCCCGCGGTCTTGGGAGGCTTGGCCTTGTAGAACGGAGCGCGAAGCAGGCGGTCCAGCAATTTCCTGTCGACGGCTCCTCGGGCCGCAATGCTTCCACCCCGGTCGAAACGCTGTTTGCCGCCGGTGTGCTCCGCGACCAGCGCGTCGATTGCCATGTTGCCGGGGCCCGTATCGAATGCGATGACTTCGCCCGGTCCGGCGCCGGGAGAAATGGCGGTGATATTCGCGATGCCGCCGATGTTCAGCGCGACACGGCCGCGCCGGGGGTGGCGAAAAAGAAAATAGTCGACATAAGGGACGAGTGGCGCCCCTTTGCCTCCCGCCGCAATATCGCGAGGCCGGAAATCCGAAATGACGGGAACGCCCGTGCGTTCGGCGATGAGCGCCGCTTCCCCGATTTGCAGAGTGCTGGAGACCTTTACGCCGAGAAAAGAAACAGCGGTTCCTTCATGGAACACCGTCTGTCCGTGGCAGCCTACCAGTTCCACTTCCCGGTCACCGAGGGCACGCGCGTATAATTCGCCCAATAGAAAATGCAGGCGGGCAATCGTCGCCGTGTGAGTGACGGCGTTGGATATTGAGAGCAGCGCCGAGCGGACCTTTCGAGGGTAGGGTACGGTGCAGTGCTCCAGCAGTTGCCAACGGCGGCCTCGAATTTCGATGATAGCTACGTCAATTCCATCGAGCGACGTGCCGCTCATGATGCCCGCGACTCTCATGTCTCTCCGTGTTGTTTGCTCAGTTCTTTTTGTAGCTCACTCAGGAGTTGCAGTGCCTCAATAGGGCGTAGTTCATCGAGGTTCAGGTTTCGGATGCGAGCCGCGATCTGGTAGTTGACGGGCTCGAATAGTTGAATCTGCACGGGCTCGGAGCGGCGGCGCCGGGGTGTCAGTTCTTCCGTCACTTCTTGTTCGCTCTTCTCGTGCAGGGCTAGGACCTCCCGCGCCCGCTCGATGACACTAATCGGCAAAGCCGCAAGGCGCGCCACCTCGATACCATAGCTGCGGTCGGCGCTACCCGGCTCCACCTTGCGCAGGAAGATGATCTGGTCACCGGCCTCTTTTACGGAGACGTGCAGGTTTCTCACGCCGGAAAGCTGTCCGGCCAGTTCCGTGAGCTCATGGTAGTGTGTGGCAAACAGCGTTTTAGCTCTCACGCGCTGATGAATGTGCTCGATGACGGCCCAGGCCAGCGCTAAACCGTCGTAAGTCGCCGTGCCGCGCCCGATCTCGTCCAGAACAATTAAACTGTTCTTTGTCGCCGTGTTCAGGATGACTGCCGTCTCCGTCATCTCCACCATGAAGGTGGATCGCCCGCGGGCGAGATTATCCGAAGCGCCGATTCGCGTATATATGCGATCCACAATGGGAAGCAGCGCCGTATCGGCAGGAACGAAGCAGCCCATTTGCGCCATCACGGCGATGAGTGCAGCCTGCCGCAAATAGGTGGACTTACCGCCCATGTTGGGACCCGTGATGAGCGCGATGAATTCGCCGCCGGGATCGAGATAAATGTCGTTCGGGATAAACCGGGCTGCCTCGCGTTCGGTCAGTTTTTCGATTACCGGATGGCGTCCGGCCGCGATTTGCATGTCGCCCCCGGAGGAGAAGCCCGGCCTTACGTAGCGGTTCGCCACCGCCACGTGGGCCAGCGAAGCCGTCACGTCGAGTTCGGCAATGGCTGCGGCAGTCTGCCGTATACGCGCCGCATGTCCCGACGCGAAATCGCGGATCTCCACGAAGATGCTCTTCTCAATCGTGAGCATGCGCTCCTCCGCTTCAAGGATCTTGCTTTCGAGTTCCTTCAGTTCGGGAGTGGTGAATCGCTCGGCATTCACCAGCGTCTGCTTTCGGTCGTAATCGGAGGGAGCCAGATGCAGGTTCGATTTTGAGATCTCGATGTAATACCCAAAAACGTTGTTGAACCGGACCTTCAGCGATTGAATGCCTGTCCGGGTCCGCTCGCGTGTTTCGATTTGGACGATATACTGGCGGCTGTTGCGCCGGATGCCGCGCAGTTCATCCAGTTCGGCGTTGAATCCATCGCGGATCGTTCCGCCATCACTCAAGCTCACCGGCGGCTCGTCGGAGAGGCCCTGCAAAATCCGGTCGCGCACGTCTGCGACTTCATCCAGTCCGTCGTGCAATAGGCGGAGACGCTCCGAGCGGCACTCCTTCGCTAGCGCCTTCAGAGACGGAATCCGGTCGAGCGATCGCCCCAGTGTCAGCATCTCGCGCGGTCCGGCGGTCCCCAGAGTCACTTTCGCCAGCAGCCGTTCGAGGTCGAGAATGCCCGGCAGAATTTTTCTCAATTCAGATCGTGTAATCGTCGCACCCGCCAGTTCCTCCACGGCATCCAGACGCGCTTCGATTTCCTCGCGGCTGACGGATGGCCGGAGCAGTCTGCGCCGGAGCAATCGCGCTCCCATGCCGGTCGAGGTTTCATCGAGAACACTGAGCAAGGTTGAATCTTTTTGGTCCGCGCTGAAGAGGGGCTCTACGAGTTCGAGGTTCCGCACCGTGACCGAATCGAGAACCATGGCATCCGAGCGGTCGAAAAACGCGGGCCGCTCCAGGTGGGCAAGAGTCGATTTCTGGGTGTCGCGCAGGTAATGCAGGACGGCCCCTGCCGCACCTACGGCAAGGTGCCGGCTGGATAATCCGCAACCGTCGAGAGAATGCAGCCGGAAGTGATCGCGGAGGAGTCGCTCTCCATAGTCGCTCTCGAATACCCAGCCCTCCATCTCCGTCCGGAGCATACCGCAGGCAAGCGGCACCGGTTGTGAGGCCAGGGCTTCGCGGACATTTAGGTTTTCGAGTGCCGGAACGACGTCGGTCACGTCCAGTTCCGTCGTCCGGAACTCACCCGTAGATACGTCGACGTATGCCAACCCTGCTCGTCCGCCATCAACCTTAACCGCAGCGAGGTAGTTGTTTTCGCTGGAGCGCAACACTGCGGCGTCCGTTGCGGTTCCCGGCGTTACGATCCGAGTGATCTCGCGCTTGACGATTTTTTTTGTGAGCTTCGGGTCTTCCATCTGCTCGCAGATAGCGACCCGGTACCCTTTTTGAATCAGGCGGGCGAGATAGGATTCAGCGGAGTGATGCGGCACCCCGCACATGGGAATCGCTTCGCCCCTTTCCTTGTTCCGCGAGGTTAGGGTGATCTCCAATTCCCGTGCGGCGGTCACGGCATCTTCATAGAAGAGCTCGTAGAAATCCCCCAGCCGGAACAACAGCAGCGCGTTTGGAACCTGTTGCTTGATGGCGTGATACTGCCGCATCAGCGGCGTCGCGGCCTGCTGCATCACGCGTAGATGCCGCGCAGCTTGATCGCGAAAGCGACCCTGTCCAGCGCGAGCATGTAGGCGGCGGTGCGATTATGGACCTGGTGTTTTTCGGCATAGCCCACGACGTCTCGAAAACTATTCACCATGATCTCTTCCAGCCGGCCGTTTACGAGTTGCTCATTCCAGAAAAAGCCCTGACGATCCTGGACCCATTCGAAGTAGGAAACCGTCACACCGCCGGCATTGGCCAGGATATCGGGAATAACGAATACTCGCTTTTCGGCAAGAATCGAATCAGCGACGGCGGTTGTGGGACCGTTCGCCCCTTCGCAGAGGATCTTTGCACGGATACGCCCGGCGTTCTGTGAGGTGATGACGTTCTCTTTTGCGGCGGGGAGCAGAACGTCGCAATCCAAAAACAGCGCCTCGTCTCTATCGATATCTTCGCCCTCCGGGAAACCAGTGATGGAGCCGGTCTCCTTGCGATGTTCCGCCAGGGCTAATACGTCAAGACCCTTCGGGTTGTACACAGCGCCGTCCACTTCGATGATGCAGATGATTTTGAATCCCGTGCGCTGCATCAGTTTGGCCGCCATGCCCCCCACATTGCCGAATCCCTGGATTACGACACGTGTAGCTGAAGGTTCCAGGCCCAAACGGCGCAGAGCCTGCAGTGTAACAATCAGGCATCCGCGTCCTGTGGCTTCAGGACGGCCCCTTGATCCGCCCAGGTCCAGCGGCTTGCCGGTAACCACTGCGTTCACCGTGGTCCGATGATGCATGGAGTAAGTGTCCATGATCCACGCCATGGTCTGCTCGTTGGTGTTCATGTCGGGCGCCGGCACATCGCGTTCAGGCCCGATGAAGTCCAGGATTTCGGCCGTGTAACGGCGGGTAATTCGCTCCAGTTCGAACTGCGACAGTACGGAGGGATTGCAGATAACACCACCCTTCGCTCCACCAAAAGGGATGTTCACCACCGCACATTTCCACGTCATCCAGGAAGCTAATGCCCGGACTTCGTCCAGCGTAACGTCCGGGGCGAAACGGATGCCCCCTTTGCCCGGGCCTCGTGCGACGGAGTGTTGTACTCTATATCCAGTGAACACTTCCAGCCGGCCGTCATCCAACTGAACAGGAATGTGGACGGTGATCTCCCTGGCAGGGGTACTGAGAATTTTGCGCATTCCATCGTCGAGGCCGAGCCGGGCGGCGGCCTCCTTGAATCGCGCATCGGCGGACTGCCAAGGGTTCAACTCCCGTTCCAGCGGCGGAGTGGCTTCCAAGAGCATGAACTTTCGTTCCTCCGCCTACATTATGACACCGAAAACCCGTTGCATCCGTCATTTCCATCGTGGGTGAAGGAAGCGGCGCAATGGTCACAAGGCGGGATTTTCTCGGGCTGTGCATTTGCGGGTTTCCCTTCTTCTGGCGCCGGCGTTGCGTCCGAATGGCGGGTATTTCGTTCCGGGTAATCCGGCGCGGCAGCGGGACCCGGAGATATTTGCACATCCATGGGAATGAAACTTCGGCGCGAGAACTGTTGCTCAGCCACCTTCAAACCTTTAAAGGCACTGGTTTCGTTATCGAAAGCGAACAGCGGTACGTCGTGGTGAGTGGCGGGTGGATCGATCCGAACCGGATGTTTTCGGCCGCCGGGGCCGGGAAAAGTTTGCGGGCTTTGAACCCGCACTGGAGCGATGAAGACGTGCGCGCCGCGCTTCGGAAACTTGATCGCGACCGTGAAAAGTTTCTCTATCGGATTGCACCTCCGCGCGGCGGCCTTCTCATCGCGCTGCACAATAACAGGGAAACTTACTCTGTCCAGGACGAAGTGCCTATTAGCGACCGGGTATCCTTGAAAGCTCCCGCCAGCCCGCGAGAATTTCTACTGGCTACCGATCCGCGGGATTTCGAAATTCTCAGTGCTTCGCCATTCAACGTCGTTTTGCAGAATACACCGGCGGGCGAAGACGATGGGTCGCTCTCACGTTGGGCCGCGAGAGAAGGAGTCCGCTACGTGAACATCGAGGCTGCGCTTGGAAACAGGCAGGGGCAGGCGGAGATGCTGGAATGGCTCGAGAGGAACCTGCCGCCGGTGTACGAGCCGGTGACGGTCAGTTCTCTACGCACGAACCGAAGTGGTTCCCGGTTCAGACCTGATCCGGTATTCCGTAAGGTTCCCGGTACTCACGCGTGAGATACTTGTTGGCTTCGGCATCGCCGGGAAATGTTTCCGTTGCGGGATCGAAGATCAGCTTTCTCCCGGTGCGAAAGGAGATGTTTGCGAGGTGGCACAACGCGGTGGACATGTGTCCCTCGAGAACCTCGCAGTGCAGGTCTTCCCGTTTGCGTGACCGCATGCAATCGATGAAGTTCTGGAAATGGCTCACTTCGGGTCCTTCGATATCCGGAATAGGTGGTCCGGGTTTGTAGGCGATCTTCGGGAAGCTGAGATTGGATGCGCGCAACGAGATGCCGGACGGCGGATCGGGTGTGTTGCCAGGGGTAAATTCGCCGATTACCGTGCTCCATTTCTGAGCCGACGTAACGTAGCCCTGCGGCGTGTAAAAAAACTCGCCCATATGCACGCCGCCAAAAGTCGGGCTGGGCAGTGTCGTCGCTTCCAGGTCCACCAGGGTTCCGTCCGCATACTCGAAGGTGGCGTTCTGTACGTTGGGGGTCTGCTGGTCCGAATCATCCGCGAACAGACTGCCGTTGCAGTGGATTTTCACCGGGTGCACATTCTTGTTCAGCGCCCACCTCACGACGTCAATAGTATGGACCCCGTTGTTACCGAGTTCCGTCGTAGCCGTGTCCCAGAAGTAGTGCCACCCGTAATGAAACCGGTTGAGAGTGAATGCGCGATACGGTGCGGGCCCGAGATAAAGATCCCAGTGCACACCGCTCGGAATCGAAGACTCCTGAACATGCCCGATGCTCGTACGTCCGCGATACACGACCGATTTTGCGCGGTAGGCTGGTCCGAACCGGGCTTCGCGGACGAAAGTAATACCGGCTTTATTGCGCAATTCGCTGCGGCGGTTCAGACCCACCTGAACGATGCGGTTATACTTGCGGGCGGCTTCCACCATTTTGCGGCCTTCGCGCAGGTTGTGGCAGGCGGGCTTCTCGACGTACACGTCTTTGCCGGCCTGACATGCCCAGATGGTTTGGAGCGCATGCCAGTGGTCCGGAGTGGCGATCGAGATTGCGTCAAGGTCCTTCTGCTGAAGCAGCTTCCTCAGATCTACGAACGTGGCCGGTTTATTGCCGCCGATCTTTTCAACCTCGGCGACAGCGCCGGGAAACAGCCGTTCATCAACATCGCACAGGTAGGCGACGCGCACTCCGGGAATTTGCGCGAAGGCGCGATAGTGATCGCGGCCTCGCCCCCGGAACCCGACTACTCCGAGATTAATCTGATTGTTCGGGCTGTTCTGGCCCCATGAGGGGTAGACGGCGGGCGCACCCGCCAATCCCGCACCCAAGGCTGCGTTTCGTACGAAACTGCGGCGGCTGGTAAACGGCATAATGGCAAGACCTCCTGATTGTCAAATGCTTGAAATCTCATTGTGCGGCGTCCGGGGGCAGGAGTCCAGCCGGTCGGGCTTCAGGTTATTTGCGGAATGCGGGAATCCATCAGCACCCGATTCCACCATCCGCTACTAATGATCTTCGCTGCTCAGCAGCCCGGTGAGCGAACCGAGAGGACCTCGTTCATCTCCTCCGCTCTGCGCCGGCGCCAGTTCCCGCCGCATCTTCTCTAATGTCATGCTCTGTACAATGGCCCGTCCGGGTCCCGTCAGTGTTGCCAAAAACAAACCCTCACCGCCGAAAATCGCGGTTCGAATTCCTCCAGCAATTTGTATGTCGTAGCTGACGGATTCATCGAACGCCACGATGCAACCCGTATCCACCTGCAGTTGTTCGCCGGGCCCGAGTTGAAACTCGATGAAATCGCCACCGCCGTGGATGAATACGCTGCCCGGTCCGGTAAGCTTTTCGAGGATGAAGCCTTCACCTCCCAGAAAGCCGGCGCCGAGCTTTTTCACCAGGGCGATATTCAGTTGCACGGTAGATTGAGCGAACAGAAAACTGTCGCGCTGCGCGAGAATGCTCTGGCCCGCCGCCAGATCAAACACTTGAATACGGCCGGGGTAAGATCCCGCAAACCCAACTTCTCCTTCTCCCAGGCTCCGGAAGTACGTCATGAAAAGGGATTCGCCCATGAACTTCCGTTTGACCGCGCCCCACAACTTCGCGCCAAGAGTGTCTCCGGACATGCGGGTCTCCCACTGGACGTTAGAGGTCTTGTACAGCATCTTTCCCGCTTCCGCATAGATCTCCTGGCCGGGCTTCAGCTTTACACGCGCGACTTGCAGGTTATCGCCCTGAATGGTGTAAGCGAGTGGCTCGGCCGCGGCCGGGGCTGCTGTCCCTGCCGTTCCGGTCGCCTGTCCGCATGCGGCGCAGAACCTGGCATCATCCTGCAAACGCGCTCCGCAGTGGGTACAAAAGGCCATTGGATGTTGTGCTCCTCAAGGAATGTATCTTAGCACCGGGGGCGTCGCGTTACTGCTGTTTCTGGCAGTTGAAAGACAGCGTAATCCCCACCGCTGGTATAATCGAAGCGTTACTTTGCGGGCAATTCGCGTAAGTCGTTCAATCGAGATCCATCATTTCATCGAGAAGGGACTTGGGTGATGAAATCCTCACAAACTCATGCTGCGGACGCGGAGTTGGGCTCCGCTAACGGTTCGGCGCCCGTGAGCGTCGGGAATTACAAGGTTTTCAACAGAATCGTTGATTGGATTACGAGCGACCGGATGCAGTTGCTGAACATTACCGACCGCATTAATGAAATTGTCCGCCGCAGCGGCGTGCGCGACGGCATCGTCCACCTGCAATCGCTGCATACCACTACCGCCGTCTTTATTAATGAGTGGCAGGATGCACTGATTCAGGATGTGAAGTCCTTCTTCGACCAGGTGGTACAGCGTGACCAGTATTATCGCCACAACGATCCCGATTACTCGGATTGCGAACGGAGAAACGCGGATTCGCACTTGCGGGGCATGATGATGGGACAGACGGTATGCCTTCAGGTGCGGAATGCTTCTGTGCTGCTTGGAACCTGGCAGAGCATCATTTTTGCTGAATTCGACGGACCGCGAAGCCGCTCGTTAGCCGTTCAGATTTCGGGTGTGTAATCAAAGTCAGATGTCGAGATTCTTTTCTCTCAGGCAAGCCGAATCGCTTCTCGCTATGCTCGAACCGGCGGTCCGCCGCGCTATGACCCTGAAAACGGCTTTTCAGGAGTCTGATGAGCAGTTGGATAGCATAGCGAAGCGGATTTCTGCGCTTGGGGGCACCCGCGTGAATCAGGAGGAAGCGCTGGTGCTTCGAAACCGCCGGGATTCAGCGGGCTTGCGGCTGAAGGAGTGCATCGATGAAATCCAGTCAACCGGCTGCCAGATAAAAGATCTTGAGATCGGACTGCTGGACTTCCCAACGCTCTATCGCGGCGAGGAAGTTCTCCTTTGCTGGAGACTGGGCGAAGAAGGCATTCGCTTTTGGCACAATCTCACCGAAGGTTTTCGCGGCCGCAAGCCAATCGATGAGGATTTCTGCCGCAATCATGTGGGCGACGCGGACTGAGATTGAAAGCTGCAACGCACTGGCATGCGGCTATGTTATATTAACGTTGTCGACTCCACGCGGGCCTGTGGCGCAGTTGGGAGCGCGCTTCCATGGCATGGAAGAGGTCGTGAGTTCGAATCTCACCAGGTCCACCAAATGTCTCAAATACCGCCTTCTCGCAGCGGTTCAAACCAACCAGGTATAGGCGCTGACATGACTGGCTTCGAGGGTCCAGGGTCCAGTCTGCGCCTGCGCTTCAAACGGCGAGCCCCCCTCTGGATCGGTGTGAGATTCTGATGATCCGTTCGCAGTTGAACGGCTGCGTGTGAACGATTACGACTTGGCTGTTTGCCATCAATTGCGCGTCGAGCACGCACCCAAGCTGCTCAGCGTGGTCCAGGAACGTTTGGGCGCAGCGCAGCGGCATGTTCTACCGGCCAGCAAGTTGCGCAAGGCGTGGAACAGAGACTCGGCCAGGTTGCTGATGCCGTGCATACGGTCGGTCTTCGAGTCGTAATACACCTTGTCGCCATCGCCGTCGTGATACGCCACTCCAGCGTACACTTTGCCGCGGCTCACTTCGAACAGCGCCGCCCCGCGCCGCCCCGGGTAGCGTCCTCAATACGCCAATTTGCCTTATCAAGCCGTCACTGAAGTTCCAGCACGGCCACGCCATACGTGTCGAGCCGCGGAGCCGCGAACTGCGCGCGATTGCCGCGCATCGCCACCTGAAGCGACTCCACCGGGTGGTCAGGAGAAACCAGATGTGCAGCTCCTACTTTGCGCCCTTGCGGGATTGCCACGCTTACCGCAATTTTGCCGGAGACCGGGCCGCGCTCCGCCGCGTAGTTCAGCAGGTGGACAAGGACGCGGTCTTTCTGATCGATCAGCTCCGCAGTCACATGCGGCGGCGCCTGCACGTCGAGCGACAGTTCTCCGCCTGCAGCCCATTTCACCGCGTCGATCAATTCATGCCAGTTGAGGGGCAGTTTCCAGTATTGGCTGGTCATGGCTGCGTTCGACGGCTTCTCCATTGCCGGCTGAACCTGTGGGATGTAGACAATCCTCCCTTTTCCCAGTTCATTACGCACCGGCGTTGAGTCTACAATTCGTTCCGGCGCGCGTCCGGCGGCATACGCAGGAGCGTCGATTCCGAACAGATCAGCGAGCGCAAAGTTCCGCCGCCTCCGCCGTTCTTCTGTGAATAGCGATGCGTGTCCGGTCGCTACCAGACCGCCGCCGCGCCGCACGTACTCACGCACGAGCGCCGCCTGCGCGTCGCTCATGGATTCCTGGTCCGGCAACACCAGCACACGGTACTTCGACAAATCCCGCAGGTGTTCGTCAAAGATGATATCGAAAGGCACTTTCGCCTGAATCAGCGCCTGCTCAAAAAGCATCGAACTCTGCCAGGGCAGATCGCTGTTGTAAGCCATGCTGGCGAACCCGTGAAGCACCGCCACGTCGGCGCGGTTCTGCACATCGCGGTAGAGATCGTGGAAACGGTCGCGGTAGAACCGAATGTATGTGCGCTGTTCCTCGGGAAGCTCGTAGCCTGCCAGCGCGCCGCCCACCATTCCCAGGTTCTGGCGGTTGAACGCCATGGCCTCCGCCATCGCGAGCTTGCCGCCGCGGCCTCCACCTGTATAGGTGAAGATGCTGGTGTTGTACTTGGCGGCCATTTTGAAGGTGCGGATCTTGGAGATCAGAATGTCGTCTTTCGTGACGCCGGGTTCGTTGCCTTCCTCAGTCCAGACCACGTCCATGTGCGGCAGAAAGCGTGCGTAATCCACCCCCTGCTCCCACACCACGTTGCGGCCGGAGATACCGCTGTGCGGATTGGACTCCACCGCGGTTTCCGGATTGAGGCTGCGAATGAGCCGTTCCATCTCGGCGTAATAGGCGGTGAGCTGCTCACACCGGAAATCAGCCCATTCCTGGTGCATCGGGTCGTTGATCGGAACCGGAGTGCGTTCGATTTCGGGTGGTTCGACAAAGCTCACGTCGGAGAACCCGAAGCGCCGCTTCAACTGATCCGGCGTGTACTTTTTCCTCAGGAATGCGCGGAAGTCCTCCACGGCCATCGGGTGAAAGAAGATCGCCGGCTGCGCTTGCAGACTGGTATTGTCGAAGTGGATCAGGTCGGCCTTGAAGTCGCGGATCGCAATGGTCACGACCCGCTTCATGTATTCGCGATATCCGGGGTGCATGAAATAGACGCGTTTGCGAAACGTCTGGTCGCCATACACTACCGGCCGCCCGAGGTGCCGCTCGACAAACCAGTCTTTGGCTTTTGGCTCCTCGTGCAGGAAGGTCTCATAGGCGATGGTGCTGCCCACGTAGACGCCAACACGAATGCCGTGCTTCTTGCACAGATCGGCCAGACGCCTGGCGTCCGCCATGTGCTCCTTTTCGGCTTCCAGACCGTATCCCTTATAAAAGTGGATCACGGCCATGGTGACGCCGAGTTCTTTCAGCTTAAGGACCGCCTCTTCGGTATGCTCCCGCGCATAGTCTTCTTCCTGCCATGCCGGGGTACCGCCCACGCGACGGCGGAAGATGGGCATACTATCCCAGTTGCCGACAATCACGAGAGGTTCTTTGCCGAGCCATGACGGCTTGGGCAGGCGCGCGTCAGACGGGGATTGCGCAGACGCTGTGCCGGTGGCTACGAGAAGCCCAAAAACGAGTGTGCTGAGCCAGTATCGAAATGCCATAATCTATCACCAAGTCACATCCAAAATCGTATAGACCTTCGCCGGAGCAACCGCGATGGTGCCCGCCTTCATGGGCGGCCTCTGCGGCGCATCGAAATCAGGCGAATAGTGCGTAGCCCCGGAGGCACCCGGCATCCGGAGCGTTACCTCAGCGCCGGCTTCCGCGGACGCAGTGTAGTTCTCAAGCACCGCAGCGCTGGTTTGCGCCACGGCTTCCGGGCGCTCTTCATAGGCCCGGGCGGAAACGCGCACGTCAATCAGTCCCGCAAGGCCAGGTTGCACGCGAAGACGCCGCCACCAGCCATACAGGCAGGTCTGACCCAATGCGACCAGCCCTTCTTCGCGTTCGACGCAATCACGGATCGAGGCAAGCTGCTTGCCTGACCGGCACTCGGAATCCGGCGGGATCAGCACTTTGTGTTTTGAGAGGCTTTCCAGGTGTTCGTCCAACACCCGCATGAAGGGGATCTGCGCCTGAATCAGCACCTGTTCCGTCAGGATAACGCTCAGTTGCATGCCCGGGTGGTTGCAGGTGATCAACGGCACGGAGCACAACGGAGCCACCTCCGCCGCGTCCTCCGTTCCGGCATACGGCGCGCGATACTTGCGGTTAAAGTGGATGTCCTTCCTTGTTCGCGCGGTCCGCGAATGGCTCTCCACGAAGCCGAGCGTTTGGTTGGACGCCAGGGCCTTAGCCAGCGACGGCTCGCTTCCGAGGTTGGTGAGCAGGATGTTGTTGAACACGCCGGCCCGTTTGTAGCTGTGGCTCTTGGAAAGCAGCAGTCCGCCGGGAGGCAGGTTCGCGGAGTTCTGTTCCTCGGTGCAAAGGACTTCAGTAAACTTCAGGAACCGTGTGTGCTCGAGGCCCACCTGCCGGGTGTGATTGCCGCCGGTAATCCCCTGCCGGTTGGTTTCAATCGCCACTTCCGGGGTGAGCGACTTCGCATACACCCACTTGGCGAGCGGCAATGGCCGCCCCGCGCAAGTGAGAGTAACAGCGACCCAGAGAAGAGAAAGTTGCCGGCTAAAACTCAATGCGCATTCCCACCTGGCCCGTGCGGGCTGCGCCGGCACTCGTGATGCGGCCGACGGTTGCCGGCGCGCTGATGTTGCTTGCGGGGTTGTTGTAGTTCACGCGATTGGGCGCATTGGTGACGGTGAACTGCAACATCATGCGTGCACGCTCCGTCAGATAGAAGTCCTTGTGTACTCCCGCATTTAATATGAAGCTGCCCGGCCCTATCAACACGTTTGGAGCGCTATTGCCGAAGCGGCCAACCGCCATATCCGGGCGGCCATCGCCGGTCACATCTCCCGGCACACGAAAGGCTGACACGTCGAACCAACGGTAGATTGTCCGCTCTCCGGCAGGCAGGTTACCGTCCGCGATGCGGTCGGGACGTCCGCCGACGGTGTTCGTATTCGACACGTCGAATCCTGAAAACGAAGGTGAGAAGCGAAGTCCGGTTCGCGTCACCAGCGTGCTGCTGAGGGTCCAGCCGCCGGCGAGCGCCCGTTGCCAGCCTCGCATATCTGCCAGGAACTTCTTCCCCGGGCCGAACGGCAATGTGTACAACATCTGTCCCACTACGCGATGCCGCGACATGAATGGCAAATCACCGCGATCGAGGTATCGCGCATACGAGTTCTGCGGACGGCCGCCCCCTTCTCCTTCTGTCTGAACATCGGAGAGGTTTTTCGCCCAAGTCCACCCCAACTGGTAGTAAATTCCGCTGGAGTATTTGCGTTCAGCGACGACGTGGAAGGAATGATACGTAGATACGCCACCGTTAACTTGGTAGTTCACGTCGCGAATCGCCGGGAACCGCCGCATCTCGTTCCGGAACGGAGTCATGGACGGGAGAGGCTGGTTCAGGTTCTGCATCCAGACAAACTGTGTGGACTGCGTCCCCATGTAGCTGATCCGCACGCCCATTTTGAGGAGTTCGCGCTCAACGGTCAGGTTCCATTGCTGGATATAAGGGTTCCTCAGGTTCGGATCGATGGGACTGAAGTTCTGCGCTCCCAGTGTGCCAAACCCTTCCGGAAAGGCGCGCGGAAACATGAACAGCGGCCGGCCACCGGTGATGCTGTTCGTAAAGGTCTCGCTGGACAGAAACGGGCCGCCGGTTCCGGAGCGGTACAGCGCGGCTGTGAACGGGTCGATATAGATACCATAGCCCCCTCGGATCACAAACGTGGCAGTCGCAAAGGGACGGTAGGCGAATCCGAACCGCGGCGCGAAGTTCGTCTTGTCCGTGTTGTACAGGCTCGGTGGGTAGCCGGCCTCCTTGGCAGTGACTACAGGGATAAGGTTCTGCGGAAATTGCGCGTTCACATACTGCAGCGATTCCTGAGAGGGAACGACCACTCTGCCCGTCGCGGGGTCGAATAGGAAGAGCACGTCGTCTTTCTCATGATATGGCGGATTGTAATCGTACCGAAGTCCCAGGTTCAACGTCAGCTTCCGTGTTATCTTCCAGTCATCCTGCACGAACCAGGACCAGTCGGTATTCAGCAAAGTGGATGGAGGGGCAGGATTCAATCGGGACGAAGTCTGCGGAATTCCCAGCAGGAAGTCCGCGTAGGCGAAGCCGCTGTACGCGCCCGTGAAGGAGTAGTTTCCGAAAGCACCATTCGGGTTGCTCGCATACGCCGCCCCCATGTTGCGCCGTACTTCGATGCCGGTTTTGATCGTGTGCGACCACTTGGTCCATGTTACGTTGTTCATGAAGTTGTGGATGCTCTCAAACGCATAGCCGAATGGCTCGGAGGTGGAAACCGCGGTGAAGCCGGTGATGTTGAAGAACGGCATCCCGTTGATCGGTGGCAACGTGGGCGAGAGCCCTTCCAGGCCTAACTCACTCACCAGCGCGGCACCCGATGGAGGAATCCCGTACGGGTTCGTGTTGAACACGTAGCCATAGCGAAATTCGTTGATGATCTGCGGGCTGATGATATGCGTGTCCGCCAGTGTAAGGGCCACCGCTCGGCGGTTCTGCTGACGGTTGCCAACCGCGGGCAGATCGGAATCGCTCACCTGCGAACCGCGCCGCGCATAGGTATATCGGGCGAAGAAGGAGTTGGCCTGCGACACGCGGTGGTCCAGCCGTCCGGTTAGATTATGGGCAAAGGCGCTACCCGGTATCGCGCCGCGCCAATTCCCGACGAAGCTGTTCGGGTCGCCGAAATTGGGGCGCGGATAGAAGCGCTCCTGCACGCGTGTCGAGACCGCGTTCAGCATGCTCGCGGGGATCAGGTTACCTGCGAAAGGCTGCCCTGTGAAGGGGTCTCGCACCACGGTTCCGGGCAGCAGCGCGGAGAAATCACCGGCGCGCATCCGCACGGTGGGCACGTTGGGAGAGGAAACCCGTTCACTACGTCCGGGGAAGGTCTCGAATGTAAAGAAGAAGAAAGTCTTATCCTTACCGTTGTAGACCTTGGGAATCCAGATGGGCCCGCCGGCGCTTCCTCCCACGTCGTGGCGAATGTTGAACGGCACACGCTGCTGAAAGGTGTTGCGCGCATTCATCGCCCCATTGTCGTGGTAGTAGAAGAGCGCCCCGTGGAGGTCATTGCCGCCGGATTTGCTGGTGGAGGTGAGCATCGCCGGGAGGTTGTACTCGGCTTTATTGTTCGCCAGGTCCACCTTGATCTCTTCGATGGCATCGATAGTGGTGGACGCCGGGCCAATCGAGTTTCCGAACAACGGCGAGTTGACACTGGTTCCGTCGAGTGTCACCTGGTACTGCCGCCCGCGCGTGCCGCCCAGCGAGAAGACGCCGCCGTCGCGCTGAGCGCCGGGGATTAGCTCAACGAACTGGTAGACGACGCCGTCCCAACTGCCGCGGTAGTTGTAAGGAAGTTTCTGCACAACTTCCCCGGCGCGCACACCTGAAATACTGGAGGTTTCGCTCTCCACGAGCGGTGCGCCCCCGGTCACAGTGACCTCAGCCGTAACAGCCCCCACCTCGAGCGGCACATCAACCCGCACGGTTGCCGCTGTCTCCAGTACTACGCCGGTTCGCACGTATCTTTTAAAACCAGCGTGCTCGGAACTGACGGAGTAACTACTGGGATTCAGGTGCGAAACGCCGTAATTCCCACGTGTGTCTGTGGTGGCCTCGTGCGCGATGTTCGTGCGTTCGTTGCGAACGACCACTTTCACGCCTGCGACAGGCAATCCCGTGGGGTCGGTAACTGTTCCCGTGATCGTGCCGAAGGTGGTCTGACCCATGGCGCAGACCACAACCAGCAGAAATGAAGAGATCAATCTGAGCATCGGTAATCTCCTCCTCCTCCTATGATGCTTTGTCAACTGCAATCTGGCTCTCGTCTTTTGTAAGACGAAGAAACTGCTTTGCTTCTGGTTTCCGCCGGTGGGTCCCAGAGCATGTTCATGAGGCCTCCGCCAAAACGAAGTCCGGGAAGTCCTCGAAAATCCACCCGTTCTTCAGAGTCCGGTGAATGATGCCGAGAAACTTGCGCCCCACGGTGATGAGGTCCTTACCGGCTCCGCGCCGCGCTCCAACCTGCTCATAGAACCGCTTCAGGTATGAGCTGTAGTTGACCGCGATCAGCGCCGATTGCACCAGCGTGTTGCACCCCGTACGCACCCTCACAAGCGTGTCGCGTGCCGGCATTCCGACTCGCCAATTGCCCGGAAGTCGCCTGCCGGAGCTTGCCGCCGAAGCTAGGGCCATGAGACATCCATACTATCTCTTTTGGAGAAGCCAGGCGCCAAGCAGGAAGCGCTCGACCGGATCGCCGTCCGGTCCGCGCTGGACGATGCGGAAGCACCCCGCGGCGCCCGCCTTCGCGTACTCCTGTTGCGTGAATTCGTACGTCCGGTGAGCCGTCCCGAGGCTCGCCGGCTTCTTCATGGCATCGACCGGGTCAACCAGCATCAATTGTCGCGGCGCAATGGCTGCACTTACTTGCGGCAGGTCGAAGTGTTGCAACACATCCCGGATGAAAATGCTTGCGTTGTGCAGATAGCGGTCCGACTGCGTCAACACGCGGTAAGACAACAGACCGCGCTCGCAGACGGCGGCGCCGATGCGCGGATCCAGCGCCGCGGCGTACATCGTCCAGAGTGCTCCCGCGCCTTTGCCCACCACGTGCACTTGTTTCGCGGACGCGCGCTCGGCCAGATAATCCACACTACGGACCACGTCCAGCACCCGCATGCCGAACAGGGATTCGTCCATGGACCAAGCCATGTAGCTCATCGCCGTCTCCGTGTCGAAGACGTGGCGGAACTCGGGCGGGTTCATGATGGAAGGCGTGTGTGCCGGTCGCGTGCCGCCAATGCCGCGTACATCAACGCTGCTTACCAGCAAGCCTCTGCGTGCCAGACGTTCCAGGGCGCCGAATTCCATGCCATCCGCCTGTTTACCGGCTTCATGGACCCAAAGGACCGGCGGCGCACCGCTTTGGCGGCGCTCCGGCACGAGCCCGTCTCCGCTTCACCGGCACGCACAGACTACCACGCACTTCCCAAGTGGACACCCCAAACCGGAACGTTCTACTTTGCTGGGAGGCGGAACTTCTTACTTTGCCTTGACATGGACGTTTGCTTTGGACGTTTGCTTGGAGACACCTGCCCGCATAAATTAGCGTTGCTCCCGTTCGCTTGCAGCCGGCGGTGGCGGATTAATCCAGACCGCCCGGACTTGGCTGCCGGCTTGGGATGCGCCCGGACGAAGCGTTCCGGATTCCGTTGGAAAGCCTGGCTGAGAACAACCTGGCGCTGGGCGATGATCTCATCAGCCCGGTCGTAGTGGAGCACTTCAGGCGTGAGCAGACCGATGCCGCTGTGGTGGTGCTCGGCGTTGTACCAGAGCAAGGAGACCTGGCAGAACGCGCGGGCATCCTGGATCGAGCCGAACCGTTTGGGGGGAACTCCGCCCGGGCATTTCAGGGTTTTGAACTGGCTTTCCGGGAACGGGTTGTCATCGGAGACGTGCGGGCGGCTATGGGTCTTGGTGACGCCGAGGTCGGCCAAAAGCAAAGCCACGGGCTTGGACGTTATCGAGGAGCCGCGGCCGGCATGGATCGTAAGCTGATCGGGGGCGATGTTCTGCTTGCGGCAGTCTCGGCTTGGGCGTGAAACGATACACCTCACCTTTGTAGCGGCATTCATTCGTCGTCCAAATCAAACAAATAATCCTGCAAAACCATCGGGAACTTCGGGTCAACCCAGGACTAACCGGCCCGCGATCTCCGAAAATAGATTACCAGCTAAACTTGAGAACCAGGGCGATCAGACGATTTTGGTTCTGTTCTTCCAAGGTATACCAGCCGAACTCCGGCCGCGCCACATTCGTTCCGCTGCCGTGCAGGCGCGAGAACCACGGATGATTTGCGGCGTTAAGAAAATCGGCCCGCAGTTCGACGTTCATTCTCTCACCAATTGCGGTCCTCTTTGAGACGCTGAAATCCACGTTCTTCAGAGGATAGAGGCGGACGTCGGGAAAACGCGTGGGCCAGGTCCGTAAACGGTACGAAAGATTTGGCGCGGTGGAAGGGAACAATGTTTTGTCGAATGCGTTGAAGAGGCTAATCTGGTCCGAAGGAAGCTTCGCGCTGCGCGCTTCCAGGTTCGGGGCATTCGGAAAATCGACAGGGAAACCGGACTGGAACGTTGTCTGCGTGCTGAACTGCCAGCCGGAGATGAGTCTTCCTACAACACCGGTGGCTCCCGCGCCGAACGGCTTGCCCCGGCCGAATGGCAACTCGTAATTCGCAAGCGCCGCGAATTTTTGCGGGACATCGTATTCTGTCAGCCGCCGCTCGAGCCTGGACGCGTCGATGTCCTGAAGACTGAAATTCTGCGCATTCTGAAATGTAAGCTCCTCAATGGTTTTCGATATCGTGTACGACAGGTTTACCGTCAGCCCCTGCGAGTAGCGCTTGCGCGCGGACACCTGGAGCGAATGATAGTGGTTCCGCCCGATCGGCACATTGCTCATTGTTACGCCGGAATACTGCGGAAACGGAACGAGCAGATCCTGGCGGACGATGGTAGCGCCGTTCTTCGACGCGTTCAGCGGCAGCAGCCCGCGCATTGGATTCGGAACCCGTTCACGGTAGTAAGTATCGGACTGGTCTAGCTGATCCGGGGGAATGGCGTTCAGATTCGCCGTGACAGGGTAGCGCCGGGTTTCGTTGCCGCTATAGCTCGCATCCACGACGAATCCCCCTGGGAGGCTTCGTTGCACCCCGACGGAATACTGGTGTGCATACGGCAGCACACGGTCGAGATAACCGAATGAAACTCCTTGTCCCAGTAATGTCGACATGCCCTGCGAGTTGCCCTGTGGGCGAATCAGTCCCTCGGGAAATGCGTTCACCAGCGAAACACGAGGCGTGTTGCCCGCATCGGCGCTTGAAACCAGAGGAGTCGACTGGCTGAAGCCGGTCGTAGGCTGCCCTCCGCTCGCCCCGAGGTAGTACAGTCCGTAGCCGCCGCGCAATACTGTTTTCGGCGTGAGTTGCACTGCAATCCCGACACGGGGCTGTATGTTGTTCTTGTCGGAATTGAAAGCCCTGCGCGCATCCCCGTCCGAGCCGGCGTAAAGCAACCCGCCACGGAGATCGAGGCCCGTAACCTGACTCGCGATAGGGCTGGGCTGGCCGAACGCAAACCCGCGCAGCATGCGGTTGTAGCGCTCGGCCGGAGGCTGCTCGTAATCCCACCGCAGACCAAGATTCAGCGTCACGCGCGGATGAATCTTGAAATCGTCATGCACGAACAGCGCAAAATAGTGGTTCTTGAAGTACGGGTCGATGTTTATGTCTACTGAACCGCCGGAGGGATATCCAAGCAGGAAAGCGGCGAATTCGTCACCCGATTCCCGATCCGCTTGCGCCGGATTGGCTTGTGTGAAGCCCTTGCTGAACTGATACAAGCCGCTTGCATTGCCTGGGCTTTGGGTGCTCTCGTTGTAGATACGGAACTCGGCGCCGTACTTCAGTTGATGCCTGCCCTGGCTCCGGTTGAGATTCAACTGGTAGGAATACGAGTCGCGAACCGACTGGTTTAGGGCACGATCGCTTCCGACCGACGTATAGAAGCCTCCGATGTTGAATCGCGGGAAGGCAAGAAAGGTAAACTGGGAAACCAGACTGTCTGCAAACCCGAGGTTGCGAGGGTCGAATCCAACCGCCGGCGGACTCCCACCCCGGTCGACATAGCGCGCTAAACCGGCGCGGAAGTTCAATACCGTCTGAGGGCTTAGTGTGCTGGTCCAATCGAACACGTAACGGTAGAAGTTCCGGTGCAGCGGATTTTCGCGGCTGGGCTCCGCCGGACTGTCGCCTCCAAACAGGATATCGTCGAATTCCTGGTACGGAAGCCGCCCGTAGCTGAAGTAAACGTTGTTCCGGTCGTTGACCCGGTAGTCGAGCTTCGTCAGAAACTGGTCATATCCGTTCTTGGCGCCGCCGAAGTTCGCGTAATTCTCCAGCCCGTAACCGCGCCCGATCAGGTTCGGCTGCGGAACGAATTCGAGCACTTTCTGCGCCACCGGACTGATGCGATTCGTCGGGATACGATTTCCCGGGAACGGGTTGCGGACGAAACGGCCTCCTTCGGAACGAGTGGTCAGCGGGTCGTATATCGTGACAGGCAACCCGGAGAACTCGCCAGAACGCATCTCCTGGGTAGGTAAAACCGTCGCGTCACCTCCCGATGAACGCTCCCGTAATCCTTCATATGCCACCATGAAGAACAGCCGGTTGCGTCCGTCGAAGATCTTGGGGAGGTATATCGGCCCATCCACCTGAAAACCGAAGGTGTTATTCACAAAGTGAGGTTTGGGTTCGCCGTAGAAATTGTAAACCCAGGGATTGGCGGCCAACGCCGCCACTTTGTTGAATTCGTAAAGCGAGCCGTGCAGGCTGTTTGTTCCTGATTTGGTTGTAATCGCGATGACGCCGCCCCCGAATCGTCCATAGCTGGCGTCGTAGTTGCTCACTTGCACTTTCATTTCCGCCACGGACTCGAGCGGCGGTTGAAAGTTCACATCGCGGTTTGGCTGCGTGTTGGTGACCCCATCCATTACGGTTTCGTTCTCACGGCGGATGCCGCCGTTGATCGAAACCCCGGTGGAGTTTCCAAGAGCGTAGTTCTCCATCGAACCCCAGTAACGGCTGCCCTTGATGACTCCAGGCGCCGCCCAGACGAGCTGATAGACATTTCTGCCGTTGTTCGGAATGTCCCGAACCTGGTTCGTCGTCACCAGGCTGCCGGAGGACGCCGTTTCGGTCTGCAGTAGGGTCGACTCGGCTGTCACTGTTACGCTTTCGGTGATCTGCCCGACTTCGAGCGGTACGTCAAGCGACACCCTGTCGGAAGTCCCGAGCACAACGTTTTCATTGCTGTAGCGTTTGAACCCCGACGCTTCCACGGAAAGAGCATAGCGGCCGGGTTGGAGAAACAGCAGCGTGTATCGTCCCACCTCATTCGTTACGGTGTCGGTAACCACGTTCGTATCCAGATTGCGCACGGATACTTTCGCGTTAGGAATGGGAGATGCGCTCGGATCCATCACTGTGCCGGACACCGATGCGCGTAATTCCTGAGCGGGCATGGTTCGTAATGACAGAGACACCACTGCCCACAAAATAAACAGATAACGCGTGTTTGCTTTCACGACTTACCCCCCGCTGAGTAGGAGAATAGGTCAGTGTCCCGGAACTGTCAAGAGAAAATTTGTTTCAGCGTTTCATGTTTCTAACGAAACACCCACAATTATGCAAATTTTGCAGTATTCTGTTTCAGGAATGCGAGCCCCTCGAACGCGATGTCCGCCGGAGTCCGCGCAAGGTCCCGCCAAATGGAAGCGGCGGCAGACAGGCCGCCGATCGCGAATCCGAAGCTCTCAATGGTGAGCCAGCCGTCATACTCCACTTCACGCAGGGCCTGAAACACGTCCTGCCATTCAACGTGTCCCGAGCCGGGCGTGCCACGATCGTTCTCGCACGTATGAACATGCTTCAGATAAGAACCCGCGGTGCGGTATGCATCCGCGATGCTCTTCTCTTCGATGTTGGCGTGGAACGTGTCCACCAGCAGGCCGACGTTCGGGTGGCCGATCTCGCGCACCAGGGCAACCGCGTCGGCGGCGGTATTCAGAAAGTAGGTCTCGAACCGGTTCAGCGGCTCAATAGCAATGGTGACATTATGCTGTGCCAGGGCTGGCCCCAGCGTCTGAAAGCCTTCCACTGCCCGCTTCCACTCGTCCGGTGTGCGGCGGCGGCCGGGCAGGTATCCCACCGGAGAATATAGCGGTCCGGCGAACACGCGTGCGCCAACCTCTGCCGCGCGGGCGATCGAAGCCTCGAGATGTGCAATCGTTTGAGCACGGACGTTCGCATCGTCCGCAATGACGCCGAGCCCGTTGGGGATAACGGAGCAGATCGTCGTTTCGAGACCATTCTCCTGAAGCGCCCGGCGGATTTGGGCCGCCGGAAACGTTGTGGGATTAAATATCGGGATTTCGATTCCGTCAAAACCGCGTTCCTTGATTGTGGGTAGAAGACGAAGGTCGCTCTGACCGAACTCCGCGGTCCAGATGAACATATTCACACCGAATTTCATTGAGCAATCTCCCGTTCCATCGCGTTGATAGGTAGAAGGACAGCGCGTGCATTGTATCAAAGTGAGCTTCGCGCGCGGCGATGGATAATGGAATCAACTCCTACATGACATCCGATCACGCGATTGAAACGGAAGATCTGACCAAGGTGTTCCGGAACCGCTGGACCGGCCGCGAGATCCGGGCGGTGGACAGGGTCTCACTCCAGATCCAGCGGGGAACCACGTTCGGGCTTCTTGGCCCGAACGGCGCCGGCAAGACCACCTTCATCAAGATGCTGCTGTCCGCTACGCATCCGAGTTCAGGGGCCGCGCGCATCTTCGGCGGTGATGCCCGGCTCGCCTCCTCGCGGAAACCGGTCGGCTACCTTCCTGAGAACCATCGCTTTCCCACCTATTTCACCGGGGCCGGAATGCTGGATTTTTATGGCGCCCTCTCCGGAATGGGAGCAGCGGAACGCCGGCGGCGCTCGACGGAGCTGCTGGAGCGTCTGGGTCTGAAGGAATGGGGAACGGTGCGCATCGGCAAGTACTCCAAAGGTATGCTGCAACGCCTCGGACTGGCTCAGGCGATGATGCACAAACCGGCCCTGCTGGTGCTCGACGAGCCAACTGATGGGGTGGACCCAGTGGGCCGGCTGGAGATCCGGGAGGTGCTCCGTGAACTCGAGCGGCAGGGTGTAACGATTTTTCTCAACTCTCACCTGCTGGTGGAAGTCGAGACCTTTTGCCGCGAGGTCGCGATTCTCCAGCACGGGAAAGTGGCGTTACAGGGTGCTGTCCGTGATCTCACGGCGGCGCCTGGGTACCAGGTTACGGCCGCTGGCGTCCCGGACGAACTGCGCAGGCAGCTGCGCGCTTCGGCGCCGGAACGTGTGCGCGACGGGTTCGTTCAGTTCCAATTCACCAGCCGCGAGGAAGCCAATCGTGCGGTGGACCTTCTCCGCTGTCACGGCTGCGAAATTGAATCACTGGCGCCCACTACCAGTACGCTCGAAGAGGTTTTTGTTCGAACCATAGAGAGAAAGCGATGACCATGCTGGCTCTGATTCGCGATACGTTTCGCGAGGCCCTCGCGCGCAAGATCTTCTGGGGCTTGTTTGCCTTGTCGACGCTGATGATCCTGTTCTTCCTCTTTCTGTTAAGGATCGACATCGTTCAGGGTGCGACCGCAACCATCTCGCTGTTTGGAATGGACGAGGCCAGAACTGTGGATGCCGCCAGGCTCATCCGGCGCGTCTACGGTGCGATTGCGACTTTCCTTTATACGTGGGGCATGCTCCTGGCCGTATTCGCCTCTTCGGGCCTTGTGCCCAGCTTTCTCGAACCTGGGCGGGTTGAACTACTGTTGTCCAAACCCGTCACCCGCGGCCAGATCCTTTTGGGACGCTACCTGGGCAATCTGCTGGTAGTCTCGTTGAACATCTGCTACCTGGTTGCAGGGGTCTGGCTGGTGCTTGGCGCCAAGACCGGAATATGGGCGCCAAACTTCCTCTATTCCATTGCGACCATCATTTTTCTTTTCGCTGTGCTGTTGACCGTCATTTTTTTTATTGGCGTTCTGTTTGAAAGCGCAGCCCTGGCCGTGATGGTTACCGTTGCGCTCATGATGATGAGCCCGATTCTGGCACAGAACAGGGTGGCAGAGAAGCTGTTGTCTTCGCAGTGGTCGCGCGACGTGTGGAATGGGCTCTATCATGTGTTGCCGAAGGCTTACGATATGGGAAGAATGACGCTCGACCTGGTCTATGAGCGCCGGGCCGCCGACCTGGGACCGGTATGGTCCTCGGCCGCTTTCGGCCTGGTGTTGTTCGCGCTGAGCTTCCTGATTTTCCTGAGAAGGGACTACTGATCGAATGCGTTCCGTCACCTTGCCGGCGGTTGCAGTTTTGCTGATTGTAGCGTTGGGCTGCGGCTCCAGGGATACACAGTCGTTGAGAATCGACCCGGTGTTGCTTACACTGGTGCCCCCGGACACCATCGCGATGGGCGGCGCAAGAATCGACCAGATCAAGAAGACCACCGTGTACAGCAAGTACATCGCGCAGCGGCAATTTCCGGCTTTTGACGCACTGCGGGAGCGGCTTGGCATCGATGCGCGGGAAGACCTCTGGGAGGTGCTCGCGGCGTCGGACGGGAAGGATACCGTGCTATTCGCGCGCGGACGCTTTTCTCCGCAAGGTATCGAGCCGAAACTGGAGAAAGAAGGAGCCCGGCGGACTCAATACAAAGGCTATACCCTGGTGGGGAGCGACGAGGCCGCTATCACGTTGATAGATACGTCGACCGCGGTGGCGGGTCCGTCACGCATCGTCCAATCCGTTATCGACCAGAGGGATTCGGGCGCGAAACCACCCGCGGCTTTGCTGGATCGCACGAAGCAGATCCCGTCCAGCGCACAATTGTGGGCTGTCTCCTCCGGCGCCGTCAGCCGGTTGCCGCCCGGGGTTCCGGCTGGGGGTAACCTGGCGAATCTTGGAAGAGTATTCCGCTCTCTCGACGGTTTCAGCGGATGGGCCGATCTCAGTTCCGGGTTTAACCTTAAAGCACTGGGCACCAGCGCAACGGCACAGGATGCCAAAAGGCTGCATGATGCCCTTCGCGGTTTGCTTGGATTGGCGCGGTTGAATACTCCGGATGGACGCTCGGACTTACTGCAGGTATACGACCAGATCGATGTGAGCATGGAGGAGCGCACCGTGAAGATCGAGGCGGATCTTCCGCTGGAACTCGTGGAAAAACTGGCGGCGACGGCCGAAGAATTCCGCCGCCCGTGAATTTCTGAGCCGTAACGGCCACGGAGTTGGCTAGTCCCGTTTGCCGGCGGGAATCGCCTCCCCAAGAATCGAGCCGCCCCCTTCGCTCACGTAGTTGCGATTCCAGGCGGGAATCTCGACCACGATATCACCGTTGCCTTCGTAAACCGCCTGGCAGCCCAACCGCGAATGAAGTTGCAGATCCGCGGCCATGTCCAGGCGGTCGGCTTCCTCGTCATCCATCTCGGAAAGGTGTTTCTGGCCCTCTTTAACGACGACGTGACACGTCGTACAGGCGCAGAACCCTCCACAGGCGTGTTCAAGCTGCACTCCGTTGTTCAACGCAATGTCCAGAATTGAGAGCGGCTTCCCGTGATCGGCGTAGGGCATGGTCTCGGGGTCGAACTCCACCGTGACATTCTGAGGCAGGAAGGTGATCTTGGGCACGGCACCAGTATAGCAGATATGCGACCTAATCAGTCGGATTTGTTGTGATCCCTAAAGAATGATTTCATATGCTTGTACGGGAGGATAAATGAGACTTGTCGCAGCAGGCATCATGATCGCGGGTTTGGCTCTTACGACAGGGCTGTCTCCAGCCGGCGCCCAAACAGCGCCGCCGGGTTTCACGTCCCTGTTCAACGGAAAGGACCTTACGGGCTGGAAGATTCCCGAGGGCGATAACGGCCACTGGAAAGTGGTGAACGGCGTCATCGATTACGACGCCCGGAGCGAAGCTCCCAAAGATAAGAATCTCTGGAGCGAGAAGTCCTACAAGGATTTTGTGCTCCGTGTGGACTGGCGCATCACAGCCACGCCTTTTCGCAACAAGGACGTTCGCATTGTGATGCCGGACGGCTCCGAAAAGTTGGACGAGAACGGCCAGGTGATCAAAATCGAAGTTCCCGATTCGGATTCGGGTATTTTCATACGCGGAAGCGGCAAAGCGCAGGTCAACATCTGGAACTGGCCGGTAGGTTCCGGCGAATTCTACGGATACCGTACCGATCGCAACATGCCGCAAGCCATCAAAGCCGCGGTTACACCAAAGTACAACGCGGACAAGAACATCGGTGAGTGGAACACGTTCGAGATCACGATGAAAGGCGATCGCGTCACAGTGGTACTGAACGGCAAGACCGTTGTCGAGAATGCACAGTTACCAGGCATACCCGCGGAAGGGCCGTTTGCCTTGCAGCATCACGGCACTTTCCGGGATGGCCGGTTTATGGGTCCGCCGAGCCTCGTACAGTTCCGGAATATCTTCATCAAGGAACTGTAGGGCCGCAATCAGGCGTCCGCGGGCAGGTACTCTTTGTGAGACGGCGGCGACGATAGCACGCGCTGGGTGGCGGGATCGAATGCCATCACTTTGCCGCTGCGGTACGATTCCACACCGAGTGCGATCGCCGTCATCACCTGATACCCGCGCAATACGTTATAGACCGGTGTGCCGCGGTTACGCATGCAATCGAGCCAGTCGTCTGCAAGGCTCTTACTGGGCTCGGATTCGATGACAACTTCGGTCTTCCCGTCGTTTGCTTCCTGAAATTCTTTCAGGAACGTCCGCTCCGGCCGGACAAGCCCTACCTGTGGACGTCGTGGCGCGGCCGCTCCGCGGCGCTGGTCGCCCATGGCATTCCCTGCCATCTGCGGTTCTGTGATTTCGAGCGTGGCCCAGTTGCTGTAGACGGTCATGGGCACGGATCGGGAGTTGGCCATGCACGACACCATATTGACGGCATACTCACCCGGATACTCGATGAGGGTCATGTAGGTATCCGGAACCTCGCGGTTCTTCTGCACGTAGATGCCGCCGGTACCCACGACACGCGTCGGGAAATCGAAACCGATCATCGTGCTCATCATGCCCAGACGATGATAGAGAAGGTCGGTCGCATTACCACCCGAATAGTCCCAGTACTTCCTCCAGCGGAAGTATCGCTCCTTGCTGAATTTGCGGTGCGGCGCGGGCCCGAGCCACATTTCCCAATCCAGGTTTTTCGGGCTGACCTCGGCGTCGGGCCAGTGATCACTGCCGACGCCGGGGATTGGATAATCCCACATGCCTTCGCGTGTGTTGCGGTTATAGCTGATGAGGCCCCAGACAACCTTGCCCATCTTGCCGGAACGGATGTATTCATTCACCTTCCAATAAAGGCGGGTGCTGGGACCGGTTCCCCCTACCTGCAAGACGCGTTTTGTATCGCCGACGATCTCGTTCAGCTTTGCCGCTTCGGCTACCGTGTATGTCATCGGCTTTTCAAGGTACACGTCTTTGCCGCACTGGCAGGCCTGGCTGGCCATCAGGAAATGCCATTGGTCGGGAACGGCAATCACCACTCCGTCTATGTCCGGATTCGATAACAGTTCGCGGTAATCGCGGTATGTCTTTTCGGCTTTCGTTTGTTCCTGCGCATATTTCAGCCGGGGTTCCCAAACATCGCATACCGCGGCGAACTCGAAATCGTTCTTCTGCTGTTTGCGGGTACGGAACGCGCCTTCCACCAGGGCGTGGAACTGCATTCCGTTTCCAATAAAACCCAGGTTGATACGATCATTCGCACCCAGAACGCGAGTATTGGCTTTGGGTGTGAACTTCGGTGCTTTGGCGTACGCTCCCGAGGCTAGCGAAAGCGATGCGGCAAGAGACGCCTGTTTACCGAGAAATTCGCGACGGCTCGGACGACGTTTATCGGTCATGATGACTCCTGAATATCAAATTCGGTACCCCAATCATATCCCAGGCGCCTTATCAGCTGAGTTTGGGTACGCTTGTTTGAACATCTGCGCCAGAAACGATTGCATGCGGCTGTAATGCGATCCTTTCCAGTAGATCCGCCCGCATGCTGGGCACTGGTGGAACTCGCTCGAATCGGGCCGCTCGAGGGGCTCGTTGCATTCGAGACAACGTGAAAAGGCCGCTGCGGGACTGTGCAAATCGAACCTCTTTAGTATCCCTACAAACTGCCGGCGCGGATCCGTTTCGCGGACGAAAGATGCGTGGGTAAGCGCCGAGTGTTTCAAAAGGCCAACGTCGCGAGTCAGCAGGATGCGATGTTCTGCCTTGGAGATTCGCACCAACTCGGCATCGCTTGAATCGTTCCGGTAATGCGCGTCAAAACCGGCCATACGGAGGTATCGCGCCAGCTTGCCCAAGTGAGTATCCAGAACGAAGCGAAGGGCGCGCAGCGGCTCGCTCCGCAAACGCGAAACGGAGCGGATATCGAAAGCTTCAAATACCGGGTACACGCTGATGCGATCGCCGTTCCGCACACGGTAGTCGAATCCTTGTGAGCCGCCGTTCACCAGCACCAGGTCCACTTCGGTGTGGGGAACTCCCGCTGATTCGATGACATCTTTTACGGAGCCGCTGACGTAAAACGGATACTCGAATTCCCGGAAACGGCGCTCCGCTGCCAGGAAATCGTTCAATTCAGCATAAAAGCGGAGATAGGCGCGTTGGATGCCTTGCAACGCTCCAATTCTACTGCGCCAGGCGCTGGTTCAGCGCTGCGGTCACCTGGGGCAGAAGGTGGGGGCTGTGCACCAGCGTGCGGTAGCTCATGCCGGGGTGGGTTTCGGCAAGCGATTCCACTGCTGCGAGGGAGAAGCTGTAAGCCATGGCGGCGTGCGACGGGCTCAGCCTTGACCAGTCCTGTCCCAGCCGGTCCAGGCGGGGCATTCGACCCTGGCGGAAATAGCTTTGAACGCGCTGGCGTGCTGCGTGAGTCAAAGTTTCACCGGAAAGCTTCTGGGCCAGTCCCTCCTGCAACCAGGCTGGCCACTTCCCGATGCTCGACAGGCATGCATGCACCAGTTCATGTGAGAATACACGGCGCGTTGCAGGCCCCACTCTATCGCCTTCCATCAAGGCGATCCGGATGCGCCCGTCATATTGGCCTCCGCTCCATTCGGCGGCTTCCGTCGTCTGGAGATACGCAGCACGCGTTTGAACGATGGCAGTGATGCGCTCGCCCCACTGGCACCCCAGTTCGGCATCGATCCGCGAATATTCCTCTTCGAGTACACTCACCATTGCTCGCGCTGTTTCGCCGGAAATCGCGCTGCCGTCATACCGGAGCATGAAACGCGTGCCGTATTTGGTTTCGGCGCTGCGGTCCGCGGCGAGTTCGCGCTCCGCTTTGCGGTGCATCTGCCGGATGGCCGCATTTTCACGGAGGGCGAGCGAGCGCGACCAGTAGTCCGCGGCGCGGCGAACATCGTCGCTGCGGTAAGCGGCAACGCCTGCCAACGCGAACACCTGTGGATCGGAATTCGTTCCTTTGGCGATGCGTTCGAGCACCTGGAGCGCTTCGGCTGGTTGCCCGGAGTCGAGAAGGCGAATCGCAGCGGCCGCAGCTTCCCCGGTCGCAAGGGGGAAGCCGTTCCGGACGGCATCCACATGTGCTCTCATGAGCCGTGGCAGATCCACATCCGATGCGGTCTTTCTCTCCCGCTCGAATGCATCCATGCCGGACAACACCGCTGCCGGAACATAGCCCTCGTGCCCCCCCACAGCCACTTTGTAACAGGTTCCCGAGGCGTCCGATAGAGCGAAGCGGATTTCGACAGGGTCGCCGGCGTGCAACGCCGCGACGACTGGAGAGTCGCTCGAACACGCCGTCCGCAGGAACGCTGGCTGCCCGGCAACCGCCACCGCAAAGGCAAGCGCTGATATCGCTCCCATGACCCGATACTAAGATGGAAAGCCCGCTTGTGTCGCTCGGGGAAATGCCTGAGAAGCTTGTATTCCACACACCGCGGTGAAACAATGTGCTCCTATGTACCGGAACGTGCATGTGATGACGCGGCGTGAGATGCTGGCCGCCTCCGGCCTGGGCGCGATAGCCGCCGGGCAAAGCATGGGTGCGGACAGGGCCGCACCGGCATCTCCTGTTTCCATCGCCAAATGCGCCGGCTACGACGGCGATCTCGCCGGCGTGCTCAGCCGGCAGTTCGACCAGATTGGGGGAATCGGCCGCCTTGTCAGCGGTAAGACCGTCGCCATCAAGTTGAATCTGACGGGTGGCGGGCGCATCGGCAACCACACTCCGGGACAGACTCACTGGGTGCATCCAACGCTCGTCGGTGTTTGCTGCCATCTATTCGGGCGCGCCGGAGCGAAACGCATCCGCCTGCTTGAAGGCGCGGGGCGCGGCGACTCGCTCGAAGATAAGATGCTCAACGCCGGCTGGGATGTGGAAGCGCTAGGGAACGCCGCGCCGCTGGTGGAGTTCGAGGACACAAACCGGCTCGGCGGCGGCAGACGCTACGCGCGCCTGAAGGTGGCCAAACCTTATATTTATCCCGCCTTCGATCTGAATCCTTCTTACGAGGATACCGATGTGTTTATCAGCCTCAGCAAATTGAAGCATCACGAGGAGTGCGGCATCACGCTCACCATCAAGAACAGTTTTGGTATCGCGCCGAATTCCGTTTACGGAGACGATGCCGGCGCTGACGAGCCGAACGAACGGG
>CAADGY010000260.1 GCA_900696665.1 uncultured Acidobacteriota bacterium | reverse complement strand
GTCCAACATGTCTGCATGGGCGCCAGGAGTTCTCACAGCGGGTTTACGATTACTGAACTGTTAGTGGTGGTTGTGGTCCTTTTTATTGCAGCTTTGTTAGTGCTGCCAATGCTTTCTAACGGCGGTCGTCCTATCACGCCGGTCTGCCTTAACAATCAAAGACAGATTGCGCTCTGTGCAATTATCTACAAAGAAGACCACGGCGGCAGATTTCCCAATCTCGATCACTTGCCGGGCAACGATGGCCCTGTGACACTGGCAGCGACTACCAACTATTTGAAGCGACTGGACGTCTTTATGTGTCCATTTGTGACGAAGCAAAGGGAGGACAACCAACGGTGGTTTCAAAAGAAATTTGCTCCGGAGTTTGACGCGTCGTTCTTTCGTTCCAATGGCAACGACTACGCCTATTACGACGGCTTGGTTGCGGCATCTTCGACGAACCCAATCGTGGGCGATCGCATGGCATGGACCAATCGTTCCGCGTTCAAGCCTGGGAAACTAACTCACGCGCGCCGCATCAACGTTGCATTTAGTGACGGTCATGCGGAAAACTTGCGCCCCGATAGAGTGGTTGGTGGGTTCTATGATCCTCCATGGTCGGCGGTTCAAGACCCGCTACTGCGACCGTAGATAGTTGGACGATGTTGTGTTCCTACCGCAGGCTTGGCGAAAGTAGTGGCGTGGTGTCTAATGCGCTCGGCGTGCCGAATTCATCGCTCACCCGTTTTGCGTGGCTCTCCATCGGAGCGGCCTTGCTGACGATTGTCCTCAAAGCCGCCGCCTACTTCATTACCGGTTCGGTCGGGTTGCTTTCCGACGCGGTGGAGTCGCTCGTCAACCTGGCCGGCGGCGTCATGGCGCTGGCCATGTTGAAAATCGCCGAGCGTCCGGCGGACGAGGATCACGCCTACGGGCACAGCAAGGCCGAGTATTTTTCCAGCGGGCTGGAGGGCGGACTGATTCTGGTCGCCGCCGTCGGCATCGGCATCGCGGCGGTGCTCAGGCTCATTACGCCAAAACCGCTGGAAGCCGTGGGACTGGGTCTGGCCGTGACGGCCGTGGCCGCGGTAATCAATTTGATGGTCGCGCTGCTCCTCATGCGAACCGGACGGCGACAGAACTCCATCACCCTTGAAGCCAACGCCCATCACTTGCTTACGGACGTGTGGACTTCGGCGGGCGTGATCGTTGGGGTGGGACTCGTTGCTTTGACAGACTGGCACTGGCTTGATCCGGTGGTGGCGCTGTTGGTCGCGGCCAACATCGTCCGGACCGGCGTCGGGATCATGCGGCGCTCGATTGGCGGGCTGATGGACGTTGCCCTGCCCGCGGAGGACATGGCCGCCGTGCGCAGGGTGCTTCGAACTTACGAGCAGACCGGGATTCAATTTCACGCCCTGCGCTCCCGCCAGTCGGGTGTCCGAAAATTCGTCTCCACCCATGTGCTCGTTCCGGGCGACTGGACGGTGCAGCGCGGCCACGAACTCCTCGACCAGATCGAGGCTGACGTTCGTCGGGCACTGCCGGATGCGGCGGTGTTCACCCACCTCGAATCACTCGATGACCCGGCGTCGTGGGACGATCAAACCTTCGAGCGCGGCAAGAATTCCTGACTTCCGTGCTTCCCGATCCCCACTTCAAAGGCTGGGCCAAGCCCGGGCCGATTCCGCCGGGATTGGCGGCGGTCGGCACCGAAGGCGTCGCCGCCACCGAAACGCTCGATGCCATCAGCGGTTATTTCCGCCTGTTCCAACTGCGCGACGGTCATCGCTTCTCGACCGACGATTTGCTGGTGGCCTGGTACGGCACGAGTTGGTGTCCAACGGCACGCACGGCGCTGGACCTTGGCAGCGGCATCGGCACTGTGGGGATGATTTGCGCGTGGCGCCTGCCGGGCGCGCGGTTCGTCACGGTTGAGGCGCAAAGCGAAAGCGTGGCGCTGGCTCAAAAGTCCGCGCGCCACAATGGTCTGACTGAGCGTTATGAAATCCGGGAAGGCGATTTTCGCGAGCCAGGCATTCTCCGCGCTGACGAACGTTTCGATCTGATCACCGGCAGTCCGCCGTATTTTCCGCCCGATGCCGGCGTGCAGAGTGGTCATCCGCAACGGCTCGCGTGCCGCTTCGAGTTGCGCGGCGACATTGCGGACTATTGCAGCACCGCTGGGAAACATCTCGCCCCGGGCGGGCTTTTTGCGTGCGTCTTTCCTTTCGAGCCGGCCCAACTGGCGCGGGTGGAGGCCGGCGCTCGAGCGGCGGAACTTGCCATCATCCGCCAGCGCCCCGTGGTCTTTCGAGAAGGCGAGCCGCCGCTGGTCGCGCTTTTTGGGATGATGCGCGCCCACGATTTGCCGGAAGGGCTTCGTGGTCAGACCTGGACCGAGCCACCGCTCATCATTCGCACGCGACGCGGTGAGATTCACCCCGAGTATTCGGCGGTGAAACTCGCCATCGGCTTTCCGCCGTAGGACGGGCGTCGCGCCTGTCTCCGATATCAATGGCCCGCTTGAGCGGAAGCCGGCTGCTTCACCACACGCGCGGTCTGTGCCCGCCTCGGGAACACCTCGAAACCGGCGCGACACTGTCCCGCGATTTCCATTTTGCGTTCCCCGGTCCTTCGCTGTTTAATCTGCGCCACATGAAAATCGTATTGGCCTACTCGGGCGGACTGGACACCTCAGTGCTCTTGTCGTGGATCAAAGAAACCTACAACGCCGAAATGATCGCCTTCTGCGCCAACATTGGGCAGGAGGAGGAACTCCACGGTCTGGGCGCGAAGGCCAGAAAAACCGGCGCAACGAAAGTTTACATTGACGATCTGCAGGAGGAATTCGCCCGCGACTTCATCTTCCCGATGATCCGCGCCGGCGCGATTTACGAGGGCCAATACTTCCTCGGCACGAGCATCGCGCGCCCGCTCATCGCCAAACGCATGGTCGAGATTGCGAAGCGGGAAAAGGCCGACGCCATCGCCCACGGCGCGACGGGCAAGGGCAATGACCAGGTGCGCTTCGAACTCACCGCCGCCGCCCTCGCGCCGGATTTGCAGGTCATCGCCCCGTGGCGGGACGAGCGTTATCGCAACGAGTTTCCCGGACGCGAAGAGATGATCGCGTATTGCGAGAAACGTAAGATCCCCGTGCAGGCCAGCGCGAAGAAGCCGTTCTCAATGGATCGAGGTCTGCTGCACGTCGCCTACGAGGCGGGCATTCTCGAAGCCCCGTGGTTCGACGCGGGGAGTCTCAAGAACCGAGCTTACTTCAACACGCTCTCGGTGTTTCCCGAAGACGCGCCGGACAAGCC
>CAADGY010000259.1 GCA_900696665.1 uncultured Acidobacteriota bacterium | reverse complement strand
TGCACTCCGGGGATGTTGAGCAAAATCCGTAGCAGACCCGTTCCACGGCGTCCGGCCCCGATCAACCCTACGCGGACTGGCGTCGCCGCGCCGCTTAGAGGCGCGGCGAAAGAACCCGCGCCCGCGATTTCCATAAACCGTCTTCGTCTCATGCCGCCCATCGGAAACTCCCTGACGCAAACCCACTAAACACCGGCGCCCGCACAATAGGAATACCTGTTCGCCCCATTCTGAACCCACAAGAGAAAAAAGTCGAGAAAACCGGAAAAATCACGGCGGAAATGCGAAAAAAATCCGGCGTCATACTGCAAATATCTCTGTATAATTCCGTGTCAGGGGGATGCTATGTCAATCGCGAGAGGACTCCTTGTACTGGCTGCATCTTCGGTGCTGGCGTTCGCCCAGTTCACTACCGCCAGCCTCAGCGGGGTAGTGCTGGACCCCATTGGCGCCGCTGTGCCGGAGGCGAAGGTCACGATACAAAACCCGGAGACGGGGTTCGAAATCTCCAGCGGGACCGGCGTAAACGGCCTGTTCGTCTTTCCAAGGCTCCCGGTGGGCAACTACCGGCTCACAGTTGAAAAATCCGGCTTTACGACGTATTTTCAGGAAGGCATTGTTCTGACGGTAAATCAATCCGCAACGCAGAATGTGATGTTGCGCGTCGGCCAGGTTTCCGAACGAGTCATCGTGTCGGCCAACGTCGAACTGGTCACTACGGGAACCGCCACCGTCGGTCAGTTAATCGATGAACGCCGTGTCATCGACCTGCCGCTAAACGGCCGGCGCGCCCAATCTCTTCTGTATCTGTCGGCAGGAACCATTGACCTCGACCAGTCGCGTAGCCTGGGCTATGCGGGCGTCTACCCCGGCGAGCAACTTGCCAACGTGAACGGCACCGGGCCGGGCCAGGTGAATTACCAGCTTGACGGCGCCGGCCACAACGACACATACCTGAACTTGAACCTTCCCTTTCCCAATCCCGACGCAATCCAGGAATTCGCGTTGCAGTCCGACAACCTGAGCGCGCAATTCGGCAATGCCGCGGGCGGAGTGGTCAACATCGTAACGAAGTCCGGAACCAACGATATTCATGGAACCGCCTTCGAATTTCTCCGGAATGGCAAGTTCAACGCACGGAATTTCTTCGCCCCGCGCCAGGATTCTCTCAAGCGGAACCAGTTCGGTGTCAGCATCGGCGGACCCATTAAGCGGGACAGGTTGTTCTTCTTCGGCACGTATCAGGGGACGCCCGTACGAACCGCACCCGAAGGCCGTATCGCGTTCGTTCCTACCGGAGCGCAGCGCAAGGGAGATTTCTCCACGATTTCCAGCCAGCTTATAGATCCGGTGACCAAGCAGCCGTTCCCCGGAAATATCATCCCGGAGTCGCGTCTCAGCCCGGTTGCCAGGTACCTGGTCGGCCGCATCCCGCTGCCGGACGGGCCGGGCCAGCAGGTCACGTTCACCGGCGGCGCGGCCAACTCAGACGAGCACCAGTGGATGGCGAAGTTCGACTACAACGCGGGCAAACACCAATTGAACGGGCGCTACTTCTTCACGGACTTCAACCGGCCCGGCGACTTCTCCGAAACGAATCTGTTGGTTGCGGCCGGAAACGTCATGGGTGTGCGCGTGCAGAACGTGGCCGTGAGCTACACGTTCACCGTGACGCCGTCGCTGCTGTTTAATACCTGGTTCGGCTGGAATTCGCAAACCGGCGGCCAAAAGCCCAACTCCACCTTTGGCTTCCCTGAAGCGGGCATGAAAATCGCTGCCCCCGCTGAACGAGAGGTGGATTTCTCGGTGGACGGCTATTTCAGGGTCAGCACCAGCCAGCTTGGGAAGAACGACCGTGGCGACTGGACGATTCGCGAAGACGTCACCAAAATCCGGGGCGCCCACGAGTGGCATTTCGGCGGCGAGGTTGTGCGCATCCGCAACAGCATGGCATCCAAATGGCTGCAAAGCGGCAACTTCAACTTCACAGATCAATTGTCCGGCAACAACCTCGCGGATTTCATGCTAGGCAGAGTGTCGGCGTTCACGCAGGGCGCTGGCGAGTTCAAAGACATGACGGGAACCAAGTTCAGCCTGTACGTTCAGGACAACTGGCGCGCTACGCCGCGCCTCACACTGAACCTGGGCATGCGGTGGGATCCCGCGCGTCCGTTCCTCGAAGAGAAAGGACGTGTCGCCTGTTTCTTGCCCGGCGCCAAATCGGCCCGTTATCCAAACGCGCCGGCAGGCCTCATCTATGGCGGGCCCAATTCGGATCCGGGCTGCCCCTCGCGAGGCTACGAGCGCAACCTTGCCAACGTCGGTCCACGCACCGGCTTCGCCTACCGGCTCACCAAGGACGGCAAGACCAGCCTGCGGGGAGGGGCCGGAATCTACTACACGCCCTTCCTGAGCGCGCTGGTCTACATGCACGTAGACCCGCCCTTCGGCCCCATCTTCGATTTCGAGGACGTGTCTTTCGACGATCCCTGGGGCAGCATCGGAACGCCCAGCCCGTTTCCGGCACAGTTCGGCGCCAATATCCCCGGCCCGGATGCCGGATTCACCACGCCCGTCTCCCTGTACTACATGCAGCGCGATCTGCGAATTCCCCAAATCATCGGATGGAACCTGACCCTGGAGCGGCAGTTGATCGGCAACTGGGTCGTGCGCATGTCCTACGTCGGAAACAAAGGTACCTACCTTTCGGGTTCCGACGACTACAACCCGGCGCAGGAGATGAACCCGGCCATCTATATCCCCGGGCAGTCTACGCGCGGCAACACGCAGCAGCGACGCCTTTACCGCGACTTCAGCGGGGTGAGCGCCATCGTCTCGGGGCACAACTCGAACTACCATTCCGGCCAGCTTACTGTTGAGAAGCGCTTCAGCCACGGATTCTCCCTGCTGGCGAGCCACACCTGGTCCAAGGCCATCGACGACTTTGGATGGACCAACCCCTTCAATCGCCGGTTCGACTACGGGATCTCGCGCGACGACATCGCCCACTTCTTCAAGCTGTCCTCCATCTGGGAGATTCCGCGCGTGAACCCCGGCGGCCCTGCCGGTGCGATTCTCAACGGGTGGGGAGCCACCGCGAACGTCTTGTGGCGCGGCGGGTTCCCGTTCGGAGTGCGCAGCGGAGTGGACAATTCATTCAGTGGAGTCGGCCGCAACCGCGCGGACTTTGTGGGCGCCAACATTAACGACGCCGATCTTGGGTCCGGACGGTCTCACGCCGAAACGATCTCGCGGTTTTTCGACACCTCGCTGTTCCGGCAGAACGCACCGGGCACGTTCGGTACCTCCGGCAAAAACGTGCTCCGCGGGCCCAGGCACTTCAACACTGATCTTGGCATTCTGAAGAACACGCGTGTCAGCGAACGGATAAACGTGCAGTTTCGGGCGGAACTCTTCAACATCTTCAACAATGTGAACTTCCGTCTTCCGAATGCCACACTCACGTCTCCCGCGGTGGGACGAATCACCACGGCATTCGACCCGCGCATCATCCAGTTTGGATTGAAGGTGGCATTCTGAAGCTATCTTGATCCGCTAGGTTTCCCACCGGGAATGCGGCCATCCTACAGCAACTTCCGGATGGCCGCTTCCAGTTCTTTCATATCCACTTCGCCGATGAAGGCCCGGACTTTCCGGCCGTTGCGGTCATAAAGGAAGGATGCCGGCAGTGCTCCGCTCCACTTCGGATCCAAGGACTCGATGAACTTCTCGTCGTTCTCGACCCGTTTGATGTAAGCGGGAGAGGGAACCTTTTGCTCGCTCAAGAACTGGCGGGCGGAAGCTTCATCCTCCGGTTCGTCTGCCGAGACGGTGACCAGCTTCAGACCTTTCGATGCAAGTCTCGATTGCAGTGCGACCAGGGCGGGCATTTCCTCCCGGCACGGCGCGCACCACGTGGCCCACAAGTTCACCAGCACCACGTTCCCACGATTCGACTTCAGAACCTGCTGGAGTATGCTCTCATCGAGTGGCGACAGCCGCTCCATTGGCGCCGGCAAAGCGGCTGCCGCCAAGCAGAGAATCAACGCGACCGGAAATTTCACGAAGCTTTCTTTTCGCGTTTGATTGTGCAACCGAACGCTTTGGTTTGGGCGTTGGCAACCGACTGCCCTGAAAGCACTGCATCGAGCGCATTCTTGAGACCGCGCACCTTGATGTTGGCCGCGTTCCTCGAATCGTCGATATAGCCGTGATAACGAACCGTGCCCACCTTGTCGATGACAAAGGCTTCGGGCGTTACTTGCGCACCGAAACGGTCTGCCACCTGATTACCCGCATCCTTGTACACCTTGAAAGGGAACGAGTTCGCTTTCGCATGCTGGCTGACTTCGGCCGCCGGTTCCGAGGCGTTCGAGTTGATGAACACGAACTTGACGCCCTTGCCGGCGAACTCGCTGTAAAGCTCGTTCATTCTCTGGTTGTAATCGTTGGAGATGGGACACTGAGTGGCTATAAACATCACAACCGTCACATCGCCCTTCAGGTCTGAAAAATTAACGCCCTGGCCGTTCAGATCTTGGATGGTGAAATTCTCCACCTTTGACCCGACGTTGTATGGCCCCGCTATTAACAGGCCCGCGGTCAGCGCCGCCAGGCCAAAAATAGTTAGAGTCTTCACGTTCGACCTCCCAGATGTCCGGCCCAGCCGGGTTACTTCTTAGATTCTACCTTGAGATTGATGACTGCCTTGGCGCGCGAATCGAAACTGCTGAGCGTCTTCACTGAACTCGATGCTCCCTGATGGTCCGCTTTCAGTTCGTAATCGACGTTCGTGCTAAGGCCGTGAAAGTGATAATTACCGTCGGCTTGGGTAATGAAGGATCGCACTTGTAGGGTCTTTGTATTCTTCAACTGAACCACTGCCCCCTCAATCTGGGCTCCCGAAGAATTTGTGACCGTTCCTTCCACGGAGCGGACATTGGGGTCCTTGCTCCGGTCACGCTGCGCAAATGTCCCCGTTGCCAGAACGACGAACAATAGCGCTATGAAGGTAGTCAGTTTCAATTTCATAAGCATCTCTTGTCTGAAGGCGATTTACTTCCGCCCGGAAACGGTCAGCCGTATTGAAAGGTCTATACGCTCTTCCCCTTGGACGGATACAGTTTGCTGCTGGGTTTCAAACCCGGATGCTTCTACAACAATAGTATACTGCGCTTCCCGTGCCGGCACGCGGAAGGTAAACTCACCCCGGCTGCTTGTAGCGCTTTTCAGCTTCTTGAACTTCGTTTTGGGAGGGCTTTCCGCCGCGGCCTGCAAGGTGACTTGGGCGCGCGGCAGGGCGAATCCGGATTCTTGAAAGACCGTACCGGCAATCACCGCATAAGGCTCCGGCGCGCGTGCGGATTTGTCCGTAAAGCCCGCCTGAGCTATCAGCAGTGCCGCGAAAGCCGCGAACGTAACAGGCAGCCTAGCGCCACTCATCTTCGTCCTGGTCTTCGTCCTCCTCTTCGTCCTCATCGTAATCGAAATCCTCTTCGTCCTCGTCTTCGTCTTCTTCGTCCGCGGACTCGACTTCGATAGGGTTGATACTTACGACGTTCAGAGCAGAGCCGCATTCATCGCAAGTGAGCACTTCGCCTTCAGCGACTTCGTCTTCGTCCACATCTATTGCTGCGTCGCACACCGGACAGTTAACCATGTGTTCCCTCCATTATGAGTACCTGAATGAATCCTTTTGGACAGACAATCCGCTCAGGGGAAAGTTTACTATTTTTTTGCTTGGCGCCGTCTTGTTGTCGGCGGGACAAGACCTTTGAGACGCATGTAAAGGAAAAGCTGCGCGCGGTGAGTGAGTTCATGCTCCTTGACGAACTGCAGCATCTCGCAGCGCGTTACCTTCATGCCGTCGAACCGGGTCATTATGTGTGAGTAAAACGTGCCGGGCTGTTTGGAAAGATCTGCAATCCGCGCATCCAACCCGGCCCTTAAAATCGAGGCAAGTTGCGCTCCATCGGAGACCGCGGGCAATTCAGGCAGATGTTCGTTTAGCATCTCGCGGAACCCGGGAACGGAAAAATCCTCTACGCCGGCGAGCATCAATCCGGTCAGAGCGTGCCCTGCCTCGTGAATATGCCTGGCGATTTCGCCAAACGTCATCAGTCCGTCAGTGGGACGGAAGTCGAAGGCATCGGATGGAAATTCCTCTACTGCTTGGGCAGTGTCATTCCGGATGGATTTCCAGGAATCCAATACTGTCTCCACTCGCACCATATCCGCCATTGTAAAGGACCGCCACCAGGCTTTCAGCTAGGGTGAAATAAACGGGAGAAGCTTTTCGCGCAGGGCGTGCGCGGCGTCATTGTCCGGCGTGACCACCAATACAGTATCATCACCGGCAACGGTGCCAACAATCTCCGGCCACTGTTGCCGGTCCAAAGCCGCCGCGAGGGAACTCGCATGTGCCGGCGAGGTCTTCAAGACAATCAGGTTCTGCGCCGCCCGGATTTCCCATAGGAATTCGGCGGCCATCATGGAAAGCGACGGTCCGCCGGTTTCGGGGCGGATCTGCCGGTAACCCTGCGCCGTCTTGACAAGCCCAAGCTCACGCACATCCCGCGATAGCGTTACCTGGGTGGCGGGTACGCCGATAAATTTCAATTCGCGGGCGAGTTCCTCCTGTGTGTGTATCGTCCGCGAGCGGATCAGGGATAGGATCTGCCCCTGCCGGTAGGCCTTGTTCATTCGCTCATCATCTTCAGACGGGCTTCGGCCTCTTCCAGCGCCTTCCGCACCGCCGCCGGGCCGGTTCCACCGGGGATTTCCCGCGTCTTCATTCCTTCGGCCGGGTTGAGGAGGTGGACCATGTCCGGCGTGAACTCCGGCGCGAAAGCCGCCAATTCCTGCGCCGTCCACTCCGAAGGTTTCTTTCCATGGCGCACACTTTCGAGAACCAGGCCGCCGGCAAGGGCATGCGCGCGGTGAAAGGGCGTTCCTGCACGCGCCAGGGCTTCCGCCAGATCGGTGGCCACTACCCAGCTTTCTTCGACGGCTTTTGCCGGCCGCGTGGGGTTCAGCCGAGCGGAATCGACCACCGCACGTGCCATTTCAAGGCACGCGGATACCTGGTCCGCGGCCTCGAAAAGCTGCTCCTTATCCTCCTGCATGTCGCGGTTGTAGGTCATCGGCAGACCCTTCATCGTCACCAGCAGCGAAACCAGGTTGCCGGTCACGCGGCCCGATTTCCCGCGGATCAGCTCCAACGAATCGGGGTTCTTCTTTTGTGGCATCAGGCTGGATCCGCTGGTGACTTCGTCGCTCAACTCGAGCCACCCGAATTCGTCACTCGAATAAAGAATCCAGTCTTCGGCCAAGCGGCTCAGGTGCAGCATGGCCGTGGACGCGGCGAACAGGAAGTCGAGCGCGAAATCGCGATCGCCCGAGACATCCATGCTGTTCAAGGTCACTGCATCCATCCCGAGGTCGCTCGCAATTTCCTGGCGGTCAAAAGGAAACCCGCTGCCGGCCAACGCGCCCGAGCCGAGAGGCATCAGCCCGGCGCTGTCGCGGGCGCGCTGGAACCGTGCGAAATCCCGTGCGAACATCTCGAAATAAGCCAGCAGATAGTGCGGCCAGAATACGGCCTGCGCACGTTTGAGATGCGTGTAGCCCGGTACGATCGCGTCCGGATAACGGCGGCCATGGGCGACCAGCGCGCCCATAAGTCCGGCTAGCAGACTCTGTATACGGCGGCATTCCGAACGGATCCAGAGGCGCGTATCGAGCGATACCTGCTCGTTGCGGCTCCGTCCCGTGTGAATCTTGTCCGCCAGCGGTCCCACCCGCTCCTTCAGCTTCCGGATCACCAACGTGTGTACGTCCTCGTCAGCAGCGCCTTCGAAGAAGCTTTCCAGGCGGGCGTCTTCGGCGATCCTGTCGAATGCCGACACAATTTGCTCGCGCTCGGCCGGTGTCAGAATCCCGACGCGCTCCAGGGCTCGCGCAAAAGCCTGCGAGCCCCGCACGTCGGCTTCAATCAGCCGCCGGTCGAAATGGAGAGAGCCGGAGAAGCGCTCGAAGACCTCCGAGGGGCCTTTCTCAAAACGTCCACCCCAGAGCTTCATGATTTCCGGCTGATGGAGGCCCGCGTCTTGATCGGCAACCCGATGAGGTTGATGAATCCCAAGGCGTCTTTCTGATCGTACTCGGCGCCCATGGTAAAGCTGGCAATATTCAGCGAATAAAGCGAATTGGGAGACTTCCGGCTGACCGGCTCGATGTTTCCTTTGTACAGGCGAAGCCGGACTTCACCGGTTGTGTTGCGGCTCGCCGCTTCGAAAAAGGCGTCGAGCGACTCCCGCAGCGGAGTAAACCAGAAGCCGTTGTACACCATCTCGGCGTAGTCGAGCGCCAGCTTCTGCTTATAATGCAGTGTCGTCCTGTCGAGCGTGAGCGCCTCGAGTTCCCGGTGGGCGGCCATGATCAGCGTGCCGCCCGGCGTTTCGTAGCAGCCGCGCGATTTCATTCCGACGAAGCGGTTCTCCACCAGGTCGATTCGTCCAATGCCGTGTTCGCCGCCGATCTGGTTCAACCTCTCCAGAAGACCGGCGCCGGACATCTGATGCTGTCCGTTGAGCGATACCGGACGCCCCTGGTTGAAGCCGATAGTTACCTCGGCGGGTGTGTCCGGCGCCTGTTTCGGACTTTTCGTGAGCATCCAGATGTCGTCCGGCGCCGCGTTTGCAGGGTCCTCCAGTGCGCCGCCCTCGTGCGAAATGTGCCAGATATTCCGGTCTCGGCTGTAAATTTTTGTGGTGGTCTGCGAAATGGGAACGTCATGCTTGTGGGCGTAGCCGATCGCATCTTCCCGCGAAACGATGTCCCATTCGCGCCAGGGCGCGATCACCTGAAGATGAGGTGCCAGCGCCTTATAGGTCAGCTCGAAACGAACCTGGTCGTTTCCCTTGCCGGTGCAGCCGTGGGCGAGTCCGTCGCAACCTGTCCGGAGCGCAACTTCGACCTGTTTTTTCGCCAGCAGCGGACGAGCGATGGAGGTTCCCAGCAGGTACTTGTGCTCGTAAACGCCCCCGGAGCGGACGAGGCGCCACAAATACTCCGTGACAAACTCCTCGCGCAGGTCTTCCACGTACACCTCGGAAGCGCCGGTTCTTCTTGCCTTTTCTTCAAGGCCCGCCAGTTCTTCGGAGCCTTGTCCGATGTCGCCGCAAACGGCGACGATCTCGCAGCCATAGTTTTCCTTCAACCACGGCATGATGATGGACGTATCCAGACCGCCCGAATAGGCGAGCGCCACTTTCTTAGGTTTATTCATATAAAAATTTGGGGTGGAAGCTAACCGAGCATCATCAGCAGCAAAGCCTTCTGTGCGTGCAGGCGGTTCTCAGCCTGATCGAACACGACCGAACGCGGCGATTCCATCACTTCATCGGTTGTTTCCTGGCCGCGTTTCGCCGGCAGACAGTGCATAAAAACCGCGTCAGGCCGCGCTTGCGCAAATCGTTCGGCGCTGACTTGGTAATCCTCGAAGCGTTTCTGCCGTTCTCCAGCCTGATCTTCCTGACCCATGCTGGCCCACACGTCCGTGTACACCGCGTGCGCTCCCGCCAGCGCTTCCTGTGGCTCGGTGGTAATCGTAATCGAGGCGCCCGAGATCGCGGCGCCAGCGGCCGCGTCGCTCACAACCTCCGCGCTGGGCGCGTATCCTTCTGGGTGCGCCAGAGCAAAATCCATTCCAAGCCTTGTGGCGGTAATCATTAGCGAGTGGGCTACATTGTTCCCGTCGCCGAGGAAAGCGATCTTCTTTCCGTGCAACTCGCCCAAATGTTCCTGTAGTGTCAGCACGTCCGCCAGCGCCTGACAGGGATGAAAAAGATCGCTCAGGGCGTTGATTACCGGTACCGCCGACCAGCGTGCCAACTCGTCGATCGTGCTTTGCAGAAACGTGCGCGCGACAATCCCGTTCGTCCACCGGTCCAGGTTGCGCGCAACATCCTTCAGCGGCTCCCGTGCGGCAATCGGCCCATTCGACACGATAGAGTCGCCGCCAAGCTGCTTGATGGCAAGTTCAAAGGTGAGCCGTGTTCGCAGGGATGGCTTTTCAAACAGCAGGCTAAGGTAACGCCCGCTCAACGCCGTCCGGAATCGAGCCGGGTGCCGCTTTATCTCTCGAGCCAGTTCCAGGAGGTTCGCTACTTCTTCGGTGGAGAGGTCGAGATCACGCGCGAAATCCCGCGCAGAGGACTTCCAGACCGGACTGGCTGATATTGGTGTGGCCACCCTGTCGCTCCCTTTCATGCTGTTGACTGAATTAATATTCAGATAAATGAATAATTACACATCGAGCTAGGCGAGTCAAGCTCGCCGGAGTCCGGGAGAGTCCGGGCTTTTATCCGCTGCCTGCTTCGGCAAGTTGTTGCACGGCAGGATAACCGCGGGCGTCCCAGGAGAGTGGCGCCGCCCAAGGGTAGCGGCCTGTTTTGCCGGGATCCCAAGCGTGATAGCAGATCCACCAGTCGTCATCCGGCCCGCGGAACAGGGAGTTATGCCCCGCGCCCAACTGTCCCTTAACGGTCCGGAGAACCTTGTACGGCGCGCCGTTCTCCATCAGACGCTCCCACGGCCCCTCAATACTCGGGGAGCGTGCGATGCGCACGTGATAAGTGCCATTGCGCCAGTTCCCCATGCTGGAAAACAAGTAGTAAACCCCTAGGCGCCGGATGACGAACGCGCCTTCTTCCCACGCGACAGTCTCGTCCGGAAAGACTTTCCGGGGCTTGTTCTCGAGTTGCGATGGGGACAGGAACCGGTCGACGAGAAGTTGTCCGGCGTGCGGGTTGCCCTCGTTGCCGCAGTAGAACAGCCAGCCCTCGCTGGAACTTACGAAATACGGATGCCCATCAATGGAAGGCTTGGTCACGAGCCTGTCGCCCGAATCGCGGTACGGACCCGTGAGCCGGCTCGAGGTGGCAACCCGCACAAAGCGGCGCTCTGGATCGCCGAACGAATCGGACGTGTAGTAGAGGTAGTAAGTTCCTCTGTGTTCCATGAACTCCGGGGCCCAATAGTTAGCTTTGTGGCTTCCCTCGTATTCGGGACGTAAGAGGATTGGACCGAGGTCACGCCAGACTTTCAGATCCGGTGAGAAAAACAGGCTGAAGCGCCGGTCTTCGATTCCGCGGGCATGCTGGGTTCCTGTCAGGTACCAGCCCTCCTTTGTCCGCACGCAAAACGGGTCGGGAACCGGAGAACCCGTGGCAAGCCGGAAGGCCGCCTGGGACAACTGCTGCTTGGCGGGTTGTGCCTGCGAGGCAGCCGCAAGAAGGGATCCAGGGGCCAGCGCCAGAAATTCTCTGCGGCGCATGACCTGATCTTGTGAGTTCACAGTGGTGTATTTTATCGCGCCGGCCCACAAAGGTCCCCGGTGGCGGGTCACCGATGACAGTGTTCCGATTTGTCCTGCCGGGCAAAAGTTAATACACTTGTCCACAAGCTAACTGGTTCGCCATTGCGCCTCCAAAAGGCTATGGCCAGCAGGAGAATATTATGATTCACACTCGCCGCGAACTGTTCCAGGCATCTCTGCTCTGGGCAGCAGTTCCCGTTCGGCCGGCCGCCGCACAAGACAGGGCTCAACTGGGAATGCCCGGCTTGTTTCCGGGCCGTGTAATCACAACACATCATCCTGCCGCCCTCGTTGCAGGAGCCTATCAGCCCGCGGCGGTCGAGCAGATGATGCACAAAGGAATGACCGAACTGACCGGCGCACCGGGATGGCCGGATGCCTGGCGTACTTTTTTCGAACCCGGCGACGTGGTGGCGATCAAAGTCTGCCCTGTTGGAGGCCGCCGCATCTGCTCCGACAGACTGGTTTTAAACCGCATCATCGACGGTTTGAAGCAGGCAGGCGTCAAGCAGGGCGACATTTTCGTCTTCAATCGTTATCGCCGTGAAATGTTTTCCGCGGGTATACCGCAATGGGTGCCGGATGGAGTGCGGCTCGCCTGGGCGTCGGAAGCCTATAACAAGATTCAACAGGATATTGAGGGCTACGACCCCGAGATGTTCGTCGAACTGGCGCTGGCCGTGCCGGGACAGGACATCCGCGAAGAGCGGGTGCGGCGTTCCTACGTCGCCCGCCTACTCAGCAAGCAGGTTAACAAAGTGATCAATCTTCCCGTGCTGAAGCACCACAATGCCGCCGGAGTCACCATCGCGCTCAAGAACCTGTCCCATGGATTCGTCAATAACGTGGAGCGCAGCCACCCCACGCCGACGCTCAACGCCACAGGGACTTTTATTCCGGCGGTGCTGAATCTGCCGGTCTTCCGGGAAAAAGTCGTTCTACATATTGTGGACGGCGTGCGCGCCCAGTACGAAGGCGGCCCCGGCGGCAGGCCGCAGTTCATGTGGGAACATAACACCATGTACTTCGGCACGGACCCCGTTGCGCTCGACAAGACAGGTTGGAAAGTGATTGATGCGAAGCGCATCGAGCAGGGCCTGCCTCCCGTGGCGGAAGCGAAACGCAGTAAGCACAACATTATGATATCGACGCAGGTAGAACACATCGAGCTGTCCGGAGCCTTGGGTCTTGGCCGGTTCGATGACGCCGCTATCGACGTGAAGCGGTTCGAGTTGAAAGCCTAGCTCCATTCCCAACAAAAGCCGGACAAGGAGATCCGTGATACACCGAAGCTCTATTCTCAAAATCTTCCTGCCTGCCGCCCTGGCGATGGTTGCGCCGGCGCAGCAGACGCCGGAGCTTTTTCACAAACGTCCAGGCAGTTTCCCCCGCTGGATCACCTTTGAGAATCCCAAAGGCGTGAAGGGGGGTGGCGCACTGGAGAACAAGGGCGCGAAAGGACACCCGGCTGACCGATGGCCTGCGGGGCAGACCAAAACACTGATGGATTTACCGGGCGCCGGAGTGGTGCGTCACATCTGGCTCACCATTCCGAACCGCGATCCGGATACACTGCGCTCCCTGCGTGTCGAAATGTATTGGGATGGCGCAACGCGTCCCGCTGTCTCCGCTCCTTTGGGCGATTTCTTCGGCGCCATTCTCGGACGCGCCATACCGCTCGAAAACGAATTTTTCACCAACCCCGAAGGGCGCTCCTTCAACTGCTACATCCCGATGCCGTTCCGCAAACGCGCGGTCATCACGGTGACGAATGAAAGCGGACGCGACCTGCGATGGATCTTCTATCAAATCGATGTCGAGATGCTGGATACGCCGGATCCGAATGCGCTCTATTTCCACGCGTTCTGGCACCGGGTGCGATGGACCGAGTTAGGCAAAGATTTCGAAATTCTTCCGCGCGTCACTGGCGAAGGCCGGTTTTTGGGAACGCATTTCGGCCTCATCGGCCACCCAGCCAACGTCGGCTGGTGGGGTGAGGGCGAGGTCAAAATCTACCTGGACGGAGACACGGGCGCGCCCACGCTGGTAGGTACCGGTACGGAGGATTATATCGGCACCGGATGGGGCCAGGGTCTGTTCCAGAACCGGTTTCAAGGAAGCGTCGTGAACGATGCGGACAACCGGCAATGGGCATTCTACCGTTACCATGTGCCCGATCCCGTTTATTTCCGCGAAGATATTCGCGTTACAATCCAGCAGATGGGCGGCTCGGAAAAAGAGAACGTCCTCAAGCTGCTGAAAACGGGCGTCGAGGTTCAGCCGGTAACCGTCGATTGGGACGGCAAATTCACAAAGCTGTTGGAAGAACCCGGTCCGGTGGATCTGGAGAAGCATCCGTCGTCAGCGAAGGCTTGGGTGAACATGTACCGCCGGGACGACGCTTCGGCGATCGCGTTTTTCTACCTCGACAAACCGGAGAACGAATTACCGCCGCTTCCGCCGGTAGCCACCCGTGTTGTGGACATACTGAAATCCGTGAAATGACCGAAGCCTGGGGCCGCGGAATCTGCTGGCTGCTCGCGGCTACGGATGCCGTGCTCGGGTTGGGCGCAACCTTGGCCCCGTCGGCGTACCTTTCCATAGTTCATCCGCACCTGCCGGTTTCCGGGTATCCCTACGATTGGGTAGTTCGGACTGGCGTGCTATGGCTGATGTTTCTGGTGTTCGAATTGTTGGGGGCGCTCAGCCGCACCCCGGCCAAGTGGTTCTTCTGCGTCGCAATGCTCCGGTGGATGGAAGTGCCGGCCGATGTTGCTTACGGTTTGCTCGCCCGCGGAACAAGCACGCTATCACAATGTGCCATCTTTACGGCGCCCGTTGTGAACGCCGCTGCGGGAACGGTTCTTCTGGTTGCGTTCAGGCGCGCCCGAAAACAATTGCAACCGCGAAGCCGATAGGGAATGTGATCAGCGCGCCCATCGCGAGCCATCCCAGGTCCGCGCCCTCCGTATCCGGACGCGCCAGCCGGGTCAGCGCGCCGCCGGCATACCAGGGAACGTACAGCAGCGCCGCGATTCCGGGATTCATCCAGGACCGCTCCGGATACCGGTACGCGCCGAGCAGCAGCATGCCCGCCAGGATGACAGCCGGAAGCAGAGTCAGAACACAAACCAGCACGTGTACGAATACACTCCGGGTTCCTTCGCTCATATAGGCCGTGCGCACGAGGTAGTTAATCATGAACGCAAACGAGAACAACACCAGGGTATGCCGCACGGTGTGCGGAGCGAGTGACAACATGTCAAGGACCGTACTGAATTCAGACATGGCTTCCCTCCGTCACATAGCTCGCCGGCTGCAGGAGCGGTCTCCCGGCCAGCCTTTCGCCGAACATGCGAATCTCGCGCAGGCTCTTCTCCGATAAGCCGTACCGCGGCTCCGCAAGCACCGGTGGAAATCCCGGCCTTCGGAAGATCAGGTAGAACCACAGCGACATCAGGCGGCGCGGTTCCCGTCCCTCGTGCTCGAAGCCGCGCGCCGAAACAACGTTAGCGCCCAGGCGATTCATCCAGCGCACCATCATCGCGCGCGACCGCCGGTGAGCGCCCCTGCACACCACCATGGCAGCCGCATCCCGGCCCTCGAACAGCCAGCGGTTTTCCGGGTCCTGAAATACCGCCTCGACAGGCGCCGCCATTCCCAGCAGCCACGTGGGCGATTCCACCACCACCAGGTCGTAATCGCGACGCGGAACATCGAGACGGTCAATCTGAGCAGGATAGCGGAACAGGGCTCTCACGACGATACGCACGAAACTGCCAAGCGACATGGGAAAGCGGAAAACCGGCTCCGCTGGGCGCACACATACAATGTCAACGTTATAGCTCCCGCTCCGCAGACCCGCGGCAAGCTGCTCGACCGCTTTCCGGCCGTTGCCCGTCAAGGAAAACGTCAATATCACCGCCCGTTTGCTGAGAGCGCCGCCCAGACCAGGGTGTATTACAGTTTGTAGCCGCGGCAGATCTGGAGACTCGAGGTGAATCCAGTAGAGCAGGAAGACAACCACGAAAAAGGCATCCCATGCGGCAAAGATCAGGTAGAACGAATCCAGGTTGTGGAAGGCAAAAAAATAATACGTCACCACCGCGTAGGCGCCTTTGCCCGCGATCCCGATTTTGAGGAGCGGAATCGCACGGCTCGGATTGAGAAAGATCAGCAGCGCTACAACACCCATCGTGAACGACAGCACCGATTCCAGCACAAATCCGCGTGCGTCCTCCGGCGCCGGAACGCCCAGCCGCCCGAAGATGGATGGGTACAAAGCGAGCAGGAGAACATTGCCCGCGATATTGACCAGCGCGGTCAAAAGGCAGAGATGCCGAAGCGCGAAAGTCACCGTCATTGCCGAAGTTCCTTCCGGTACAGCCAGCCGCAACCGGCGGCCCCGTGTCTAATGTACGCGTGCTTTGCCGCCGCAGTGGCTAATTTCATCTCACAAACTCCGGAGCCGCCTCCAGACCGGGCACGTTGTCAGACTCATTCGATTGTTGATAGGCTCTTATGCCAAGGCATGATTGACAGACAGCTAGTGACCGTACTTACTTTTGCACTGCTAAGCGCCGCCGGTTTCGCGCATGCGGCCAGTGCGCCCCGAACCGATTTCCAGTTTCCGCAGTCGTATCCGCCAACGAACGAGGTCCGCATGGACAACATGGTTGCGATCCCCATGCGGGATGGCGTCAAGCTCTATGCCGACGTTTACCGTCCCGCGGCGGATGGCAAGTATCCGGTGATCGTCTGCCGCACGCCTTACAGCACGGAGCGGTATCCCAGCGCTTACGATGCGGCCGTTTACTTCTCGCGGCGCGGCTACGTCTTTGTGTACCAGGACGTGCGCGGCCGGCATGAATCGGAAGGCAAGTGGGAGCCGTTCCGGAACGATCTCGAAGACGGTTACGACACCATTGAATGGGCGGCAAAGCAACCCTGGTCCAATGGCAAGGTAGGAATGCAAGGTGGCTCCTATCTGGGACACGTACAATGGCGCGCGGCCATGCTGTCCCCTCCCCACCTGGTAGCCATTTTCCCGAGTGTCGCCTCTACCAGCCTCTATCACGATTGGATCACGCTGAACGGAGGCTGGCGGCTCTCGTTCAATTTTGGGTGGGGCCCCGTCCGGCAGGAATCCAGGATTATGCAGAATACCGGCCCGCACACGATGCCCGGCGGGCCCGAAAGCATCAGCTTCGAGAAAACGCTCTGGCACCTTCCGCTGTTCAATATGCAGGAACTGCTCGGACGCAACGCACAGTTTTATCGCGATTGGATCGAGCATCCAGACTACGACGAGTATTGGAAAAAACTGAACGCCGAGGAGGTGTTCGATCAAATCGCCATTCCCGCGCATACCTTCGGCGGATGGTTCGACATTTTCAGCCAGGGCACTCTGCGTGGCTACGTAGGAATGAGCCAGCGGGGAAAAGGGGAAACGGCGCGGCGGCAGAGCCGCATGGTGATCGGCCCCTGGGGACACGGTTCCTCGCAACGAACGGGCGCCATCGACTTCGGCCCACATGCCCATGTGGACACGCATGCCATAGAATTGCGCTGGTTCGATTACTGGCTGAAAGGCATCGATAACGGCCTGGACAAAGAACCTCCCGTGACCCTGTTCGTGATGGGCAAAGGCGTCTGGCGGCAGGAGAATGAATATCCGCTGGCGCGCACCGATTACCGGAAGATGTATTTTTCCAGCGGTGGCCGGGCGAACACGCGGCTCGGCGATGGAAGGCTGAGTTGGGACGAACCACCCGCGGATTCCAAACCTGACCGCTACCGCTACGATCCTGACGATCCCGTGCCCAGTCTCGGCGGCAATAACTGCTGTGGTACTCCGACGCCCGCAGGTCCGCAAGACCAGCGCCCGATCGAAACGCGGCAGGACGTCCTGGTGTACACGTCAGACTACCTCAAGGAGGATCTGGAGGTGACGGGCCCGGTCAAGGTAGTTCTTCATGCGTCCTCCGATGCCCCGGATACCGATTTTGTCGCCAAGCTGATCGACGTGTTTCCAGACGGACGCGCCATCAACGTGGCCGAAGGCATTCTGCGCGCGCGATACCGTGAGAGCCTCAGCCGTCCGGTGCCGCTCCAGCCAGGCAGGATTTACGAACTGCCGATCGACCTGGTGGGAACCAGCAACGCATTTTTGAAAGGGCATCGGATCCGGGTAGACATCACCAGCAGCCATTTTCCGCAGTTTGATCGCAATCCCAACACCGGTGAGCCATTCGGCCGTCAGGCAGGTGTGCGGATCGCCAACCAGACCATTTACCACACGCGCGCGCACCCGTCGCACATCGTGCTGCCGGTGATTCCGAAGTAAGCAGCTATCAGCGCTCAGGCCTTTTTCCCGAAGATCTGTTTGATGCGCCTGGCGGCGATCTTCTCGTCGCCAGGCTCATTCATAAAGACCGTCAGTTCGATACCCTGTGGCTTACCGCGGAGTACCATAATCGGCGGATCGCCTTCCCTTAACCGCTGGATCATTTCATTCGTCGTGAGGCCCGCGGCGGCCTCGTCCCACTGCACGTGTACACGGTGTACGCGGCGCGTGCGGTCGAAAGGTGTACGCTCCGCCTTAACGCCGCCGATCTTAGATAATTGGGCGATCAGGTAATCCGCCTGTCCGGCACACTCGCGGTCGATGGCCGCAAAGTCGAGTCTGGAATACTTCTCGGCGGCCAGCCACAATCCGACGATCTCTTCGCGTCCGGCTTTCATGGGTCGTCCTAGCGCATCGGAATGCGGGCTGGAATTCAGCCATGCCGCGCGGATCAGATCTTTGCGTCCCGCCAGAATGCCGGAGCACTGCGGGCCTCTCATGTGCTTCCCGCCGCTGAGGCAGATGAGTTCGACGCCGGTGGCGGCCAGCTTCCGGATGTTCTCCCAGGGCGGCAGCATGTTGGCGGCATCCACCATCACCGGAAATCCGGCGCGTTTCGCCATGGCCAGACACTCCTCGAGTGGTATGGGGGTCTCCCACTCCCAATCGTGGCTGGTGCCGCCGAGGTAGTACATCATTGCCGTCCGCGGGCCGATTACGTTCTGGAACTGCTCCCGGTTTTCGACGTCCACGATGCGCACGCCGGCGTTCCGTACAGCGTGGTCGTACCCGTTGCGATGTGCTTTCTGAATAATCACCTCGGTTTTGGGGCCGGTGATCTCGGGCAGCCGCCGGACCTTCGACGTATCCTCGCCGGTCAGCACCGCACATGTGCCGAGCGTGATCGCGCCCGCGGCGCCGGTGGTGACCATCGCCGCCTCCGCTCCCATCAGCTTGGCAATACGCTCACCCACCTTCGCTTGCAGTTCTTCGAGCGAGACGTACTCGCGTGAGGCTTCGGCCATCGCGTCATGCAACTCCGGCCACATCTTGGAGGCACCGATGGTTGTGTGTGTACCTTGAAAATTGATGACCGGCCGGACGCCGAGCTCATCATAGACTTTGACCGGTCCGCGCCTGGCAGCGCTCAGTTTCGAAAACGGCCAGGCGGTGAAAAGCGAGCCGAAACCGGCGCCCCGCAACAAAGTCCGCCGCGTCGTACTCATGAAATACCTCCACGATTCGAGTATCGTTTACCGCTCGATTCTAGATCCGGTCCGGCACTACATACGGCGGCCGGTAACGCCTGGTAAGAAGTTTGTCGGCATCGGGAGCATCGATAAACCGCCCCGCCGCCGGATCGAAGCGCACCTCGCGCCCTACACGATAAGCGATATTCCCCAGATGGCATAGCGCTGTCGAGAGATGCGTTTCGCGAATCTCGGCGGCCAGCATATCACGATTCCGCGTCCGCACGGCGCCGGCGAAGTTCGCGTAGTGATTCATCTCGGGCAATGGCTCCACCGGCGGTTCCGTCTGCTTGTTCCTCCCGAGCAGGATCTGAAACTCACCATTGGCGGCGATATGCAGGTGGCCTTTCGATCCAAAAAAGTCCCAATGCATCGGTTCTGTCGTGTAGAGGCCGCGAATCTCTCCGACGATGGCGCTGCCATCCGCATACTGCCACGTCACCGTTTGCGTATTGGGAGTCTCGGCCTGGTCTTTATAGCCGAAGCGTCCGCCCCAGCAATGCACTTTCACCGGCAGTTCCTTGCCGATGCCCCAACGCGAGATATCGACCAGGTGGATGCCGTTGTTGCCCAGTTCGCCGTTTCCGAAGTCCCAGAACCAGTGCCAGTTGTAGTGAACCAGGTTGCCGTGATAAGGCTGCTCGGGCGCGGGCCCCAGCCAGAGGTCCCATTTGAGCCAGGACGGAGGCGCCTCAACCGGCTTGAAGCCGATGGAATTCCGGCCGCCAGGAAAAAACCATTTCGCCAGGTAAATGTCTCCGATCACCCCTTCATGCAGCAACTGTACGGCCTTTCGAAAACGGCCCATGGAGCGCCGTTGAGTGCCGCCCTGCGCAATCCGGTTGTACTTGCGGGCCGCCTCCACCAGTTTTTGGCCTTCGAAGAAGTTGTGCGATACCGGCTTTTCCACGTAAACGTCCTTTCCAGCCTGCATAGCCCAGATAGCGGTCAGCGCGTGCCAGTGATTCGTAGTGGCGATGATTACGGCGTCGATGGTCTTGTCATCGAACACGCGACGCATGTCGGTCTCCACCGTGGCGCGCTTGCCGGTCTTCTCAAGGAGCCATCCGGCGGCCTTCTCACCACGATTGCCGTCCGGGTCCACCACGGCGGCAACCTCGACGCCGGCAATGCCCGAGAATACGCGCATGAGTTCGCTGCCGCGCCCTCCCATGCCGATGACGGCGATCCGTACCCGGTCGCTAGCGGCGCCGAGTTGCGAGGAAACGAGAGACGATACTCCCGTGGAAAGAAAGAATCTGCGATCCATTATTAGATTATGCGCGAAGCTCATTCCCGTTTCATCGGCCACTGAGGCAAAATCAGTGGGAGAGGTTTGCCGTGGTCCCATGCGGAATATTGAGCGGAATCGCCGCGCTAATGATCGGCGGCAACGCAATCGCCCTGGCGCAGGGCTCTGCTTCCAATGCTGCGCGCCCTGCGCGGGATAGACGTGTTTGCGCGGCGCAACCCGCCGCGCGGCTGATCAATTGGCGTTTGGAACCGGCGAAGGTATTGGAAGAAGTCGACCGTTCGCTCACCCTCCTGGAGCAGATCGTACACAGGGCCGGACAAGCGGGGTGCGACGTTCTGGTGCTGCCCGAAGACACGATGGGTGTGCTGCATTGGGAGATGGGCAACGCAGAGAGGATGAACCAGGTCCTTCCCGAGGCGGTCACGCGGATGCTCACGCGGTTAGGAAAGGTAGCGGCCAGCTACCGGATGTACCTGGTGTGTTCGAGCGATGTGGCAGAGCAGGATGGCAGCTACCGCAACGCCGCTTTTCTTTTGGGCCGCGACGGCCGGGAAATCGGACGGTATTACAAGGTCAATCTTCCCCTCCAGGAGTCCGGCCGCAAGCGCGGTGACCATTTCCCGGTGTTTGAAGCCCCCGATCTGGGTGGTGTGGGCATGTTGATCTGCTACGACATGGTCATGCCCGAAGCCACGCGGAGTCTCGCCCTGGGCGGCGCGGACATCGTGTTTGTCCCGACGATGGGCGGAGCGGCATTCGGCGAACGGGACATGAGCCGTGCCGCTTTTCGCACACGCGCCGTGGACAATTTCATCTATCTTGTCGTATCCCACCGCGGCGGCGGAGCCATGATTATTTCACCGCAGGGGAAAGTGCTGGCGGAGGGAAAAGAGCCGAACGATATCGTAATGGCCGATATCAACCCGTTCGCCGGGCGCGAAGGGGGCGACGCTTTGAATTCGCAGACCGACATGCGCGCACGGCTCTTCCGGGAACGGAACCCCGCCGCTTATGGAATTCTGACGGACCCCAACCCTCCGGTGCTGAAAAAGGTTCCCGAGACAACTACGCCGGAGGAGGCGGCGCGCGTCGGAGCGCAAGCACTCACTATCGGCGAAGAGCGATTCCGCGAGGCAGAGGCGCTACTCAATAGCGGCAAGACAGCGGACGCCATCGCGGCTTTCGAAAAACTCCGCGCCGGCTTTCCCCGCACGTGGATCGACCGCGTGTCGCGGCAACGGCTGGAGAAGATCCGGGGCAGCGCCACGGACCAGCTTCCGCAAAGCTCAACGCCGCGCTGAAACGCGGCTCGGAAATGGGGCCGCACGCGCCGGTAAGCGGTCTTCTCCGTTCTGGCGGCGCTGAGGAGCTTACGGCCGTAAAACGTGCTCCAATGCTTCGATGAAGAAGTAGTCGCCCCACATCACGGATTCGTTCACACCCAGGTTCTTATGAATATGATATACCCCGCCCTTCAAAATGCCTTCCCAGGAAGGATCGTCCTTCGCAAGGTACATTTCGCATAGGGAGCGCAGAATGTGTACCGCGGTGGACCAGTAGAAATGGCCTTTCACCGGGTCCGCGAGCAGGCGCGAAAGCCGCAGCATTCCGGCCGCGGTGATCGCAGCGGCGGAAGTGTCCACCTGTCTCCGGCTTTCAGGCGGTGCGTTATAATCCCACGGCGGAATGCCATCGGCCGGCGTATGCGTTATGTAATAATCGGCGCACGCCTCGGCCGTTTCGATAAACCGCGGGTCGCGGCTGTATTCGTAGCAGGTGGTGAAACCGTGAATCGCCCAGGCAAGGCCGCGCGACCAGCATGAATCACCGCGGTAGCCCTGGTGCGTGGACTGCCGGAGGAACTCACCCGTCTCCAGATCGAAGATGCCTTCGTGCGCCGTCGATCCATCACCGCGCACCAGCACGCGCCGCGTTGTCAGGGCGTGCCGGGTGGCGGCCTCGCGCAGTTTCCGGTCGCCTGTTTCCCTGGCGGCGTAGAAGATGATTCCGACGTTCGCCATGATATCGATGAACAGCGAATCGTCCGCCACAAACGAGCGCAGATACTGGCCCCGTTCGCGGAAACGAAGGGCCATCGTCTGGCCGGCCTGAATCAGGACATCTTTCAGCGCCTCCTCACCAGTAACGCGATGCCACGGGTGATACGTCGGCATGAAGATGAATCCGAGGTCATGGACGTCACGGTCGAACTTTCTCGGCTCGAGTGGCTTGGAGTAACGGATCGCCTGCTTCTTCCAGTACCTCGCATCCGGATGCTTGTCCCCGAGATGGCGATGGAAGAGCCACATCATGCCACCGAGGAAACCATCGCACCAGTGTGTCCATACCGGGCCCTCATGTTTCCACTTACCGCCCTGGGTGTACATCGGGTAAAAGTCCGGGTGGGATTCAATGAGCTTCTTGATCTGCGACCGGGCGAACCTCATTGCATCGTCAAAAAGAAGGCGGTCGGCTTCAACCTCGAACTGGATCACTGTTTTGCCTCATTGGAAATTGGAATAGTCTGCAATACCAGCCGGAAGCCGGCAGGCAGCATTGGATGAGTACTTCGCACCGCCAGCGTGTTGTCTTGAATGGCGGAGTTACGATAGGCGCGATAAAGACCGAAGAATGGGCCGGCTTCTTCCACGCGTGATGCGATCACGGCATGGTTTCCATCGAATTCGAGAGTTCCAAATGTGAAACCTACCGCGAAGTAGCTGCTTCGCGTCCGGTCCAACTTATGAATGCGTCCCGAGAGGCGCGCTCCTTTGTCGACCAGTGTCTTGCCCTGTTTGCGGACGCTGCGAAGCACCGTCGCGATAACGGGGTCTCCAATTGCCGCCGTGCGCAGATCCAGCCGTGCTTCCAACTCTACCTCGAGAACGATTCCGGCGGGCAGTTGGACCTCTGCCGGCGTGAGCGGCGCAGGTTCCGAATCCGGCGGAGGATCGGCGAAGGAAAGAAAAGACTCACCGGCGTACTGCCGGCACCCGCTGAACACGATCCTGTTCCGGGCCTCGTTTCCCCACATGTCGATCATCCTCAATTCGGAACCGAGGGGTAGCAGGAAGTCCGTGCCGCCAATGTGCTGGCGGCCGTATTCCAGTGTATCGGTGGCCTCGGATAGTCGCAGTTGCGGCGGAAGCTCGTCCGCGATGACCCGTAGCCGGACCAGATCGATAGTTCCCGCGTCCGCCTGAAAGAAGCCGTGGTAGCCGACGATCGCCTCCTCCTCTCCCACTCGTATGCTATAACCGCTTAGCGCCTGCGGTATCCGGAAATGGAAGCGCACCAGGCGCCGGTCCCCTTCCACCGTCTCGCCCTCATAAGAGAAGCTGGCGGCGTTCGAAAGGAAAACGCTTCGGGCATGCAGTGCGAAGTTGCCGTTACCGAATGCGCCAGCAGGAACGAATTCCCTGAACTCCCGTTCTTCGAATTTTCCCGCGCCGGGCCACGCGAACATCTCTTTCCGTTCTACGTATGCTACTTCCAGCCGCAATGAGTCTATGAGTTCATACCTTTTATTTGCAGCCCGCCGGCGGGAGCGCTCTATCGTCTCGAGACAGGTGTAGTTGGGTAGCTTTTCGAGAACTTCCGCCATGTGCAACTTAATGCGGGCAAGCAGCAGCTCCTCCGGTGCAAGTTCTTCCTGACCTGCGAGGGAGACGTCCGAAAACAAGGTGGCGGCGACGGCACACAACCTTATCAACCGCATATCAAACCATCCAGCACGTATTATATTAGGGCGGATTTGCTACGATCGGGGTGCATGCCGACGAAGATCACGGTTATGAACAACGGATCCTTGCGGGTTGAGGGCGATTTTATTATCCAGGATGCAAACGGAAAGGAATATGGGTTGGGAGGCCGAGTTGTAGTTTCACTGTGCCGCTGCGGTTTCTCGGAGAACAAGCCATTTTGTGATGGCAGTCATAATCGGAAAGGCTTCATTTCGCAATGCGAGGCGTTCGAACTGCCGCCTCCCAAGCCGAAAGTATAGGTTGACAATGCTACGGGCAGACCTGCCCGCGTTATTGCTCCAGAACGCAGATATCCCGTAGATTCCGATAATCCTCCGCATAGTCCAATCCGAACCCGACCACGAATTCATTTGGAATCTGGAAACCGAGATAGTGGATCTCCACAGGCTGGCGCCGCCGCTCCGGCTTCTCGAGCAGCGCGGCGATACGAATGGATTTCGGCCTGCGTTTCGCCAGCAAATCGCACAAATAGGTCAGCGTCACTCCACTGTCGACGATGTCTTCGACGATCAGCACGTCCATGCCTTCAATGCAGAGTTCGATGTCTTTGGTCAGCTTGACTTGGTTCGAACTGACGGTGCCCTGGCCGTAGCTGGAGATGCCGGCGAAGTCGATGCGGGCGGGAATGGTGAGCGCGCGCGCCAGGTCCGCCAGGAAAAAGCAGGCGCCCTTGAGGATTCCGATCAAAAGTACAGACCTGCCGCTGTAGTCGGCGGAGATCTTCCGGGCCAACTCTTCAATGCGCTGTTGAATCTCACTTGCAGGAATCAGGACGCGCAACTTGAGATCGCTCATGCGATCAATCGGCGTTCCGCAGGCGGAGGCTGGGCGGACCGATATGGATGTGAGCGCCCGTCGCTTTCCCGGGAACCGGTTGCCGGAAAGCGAAGTATGGAATTTTGAGGGATTCGAGAGTTTCCCGGAGCCAGCGCCCTTCCTCCTGGTCGGGATGCAGCGCAACGTCAACCCGGCCCCGGTGGTCGAATCCGAGCGAACGGTGTAAAGCTGTGGAGCCGTTCGCGCTGATCGGCAAAGGCTGTGCGAACCGCTTCTCGAAAGCGAGAACAATAGCTTTCAAATCCGCGCTGTTAAACCGCCCCGCGCCATCGTAGCGTTCGGCGATGCGCGCAGCGTCATTCAGCGGAGATTCCACCGCCGCTTCTGCTGCTTGCTCGGCATGAACCATGGCAACAAGTTCCCGAAAGAGGTTGGCGCGGGATTCGGCCAAATCGAGCGTTTTCAGGCCCCGGTTATACTCTTCGAGAACAGGGCCGACGGCTGTCCGCGGGATTACGCCTTCCGCAGCCAGTTCTTTGGTTCTTCGCAGCTTCCCGGCGCGGCGGTCCAGTTGGCGGCGTGCCGCTTCTAGCATCTGCTCGGCCTGCTCTTCGCTCAGGTCCTCGACCCCCACTTTCCCATACAGGGTTAGGTCGAGCACTTCGCGGTCGCGAGCATCCGCTTCCGCCTCCTCCACTTGCTGAAGCGTCAACCGGGGCAGGGCGCCCGCATCCACCAGTTCACGAACACGTTGGGCGTCCGGCCCATCGGAAGGCAGGGAAGGAATTCGGGCGCTCTGGGCATATAAAATCCCGTACAGACATACTAATCCCATGGCGGCTGAGCGCATCAATATTCTTATTGTAGTACGATACGGGTCAGGAGGACGTTCCCCGGCGAGTGGCACGAACACCACGTTCCGAACCTTTCCATGATCCATCCGAAGCGGCTGCTTCCGAACCGAACTGGGCGGTTGCTGTACGGGCGGCCGAAGCCAAGAAAGCCAAAGACATTCGCGTGTTGGACCTGCGCGGGATTACAACCTTCGCCGACTATTTTGTTATCTGCTCCGGTGCGAACCCGCGGCAGATTCGGGCCATCGCCGACGAAATCGGGGCGGCACTGAAAAAATACGGCGAACGGCCTGCAAACGTGGAAGGCTACGATAACGCCGGTTGGGTGCTTCTGGATTATGGCGATCTGCTGGTGCACGTCTTCTCCGACGAAGCACGAAGCTATTACGATCTGGAGCGGCTCTGGCGTCAAGCCAAAGAAGTGCCCGTCACTCCGGGTTGACGCTGATTTCCTTTCGTGCGCGCGGCAGTTCGTATGGTTCGCCGAAAACAATCGCGGCAAGATCATCGCCGATTTGATCGAGCGCGCCGCTGTTCAAATTGCTGAGCGCGATGACGCAGACACGCTCGTTGGGGTAACGCGCAATGACCGTGTTAAAGCCTTCGATGCCGCCGCCGTGGCGGATCACGCGATGGTTAAGCTGTTTGTTCACCACCCAGCCGAAGGCGTAGTTCCCTTTGCAGGGCGTAAAAATTGTTTCCAGCATCTGCCGGGGCACAAGTTTTTCCGTATAGAGGGCCTGGTCCCACCGGTGGAGATCTTCGACTGTGGAATACAACGCTCCCGCTCCGCCGGGAACCTCCATGTTGATATAGTCGGCGTTCACCCAACCGCCGCCGCGAAGCGTGTAGCCCGCCGCGCGCCCTTTTATGATGGCGCTGTTTGTGTCGTAGCCGGTGTCTTTCATCTCCAGCGGATCGAAGATGTTCTGTTTGAGGTAGCTCTCGTAGGATTGTCCGGACGCTTTCTCAACAATGTAGCCGAGTAAATAGTAACCGGAGTTGTTGTACTTGAACTTTTCGCCGGGTTCGAATTCGAGTAGCTTATTCTTGAACCGTGCGATCAGTTCGAGCGGCGGAGCCGGTTCGATCTTGAACTGCGGATAATCCGGAAAGCTGGTAAAGCTCGGAATCCCTGATGTGTGCGTGAGCAGATGCCGTAGCGTGACTCTGCTCCACGATTCCTGTGCATCCGGAATATACTTGCGAGCAGTGTCCTCCAGGCTGAGTTTGCCGCGCACGGCGAGTTGTGCAATCGCCATCGACGTGAACTGTTTGGTGATGGACCCCAGACGAAACTTGGTCCGTGGCGTATTAGGAACATCATGTTCCACGTTTGCCAGGCCGTAGCCTTTGCTTACAACCACCTTGCCCTTCCGCGCGACCAGCACCGAACCGTTGAAAGATTGCACCTTCGCGTGAGCCTGGATGTATTCATCGATGCGAGCGGCAACATCCTGGGCGCCACACGCCGCGACCAGGCAAAGCAACGCCACCGGCGGGCGAAGGATCGATGTATTCATAGTCTTCTGTATTCTACTGACACCCTGAACTGGAGTCATCAAAAGCAGGAGAAGCGACAGGAACTTCGCATCGGGACGGTAGGCGCGTGTGAGAACTCAGGGTTGAGTGCCGATTCTGCGAGCGAGATGGCCAAAGGTGTGAGTACATGGGCTTAAGGGGGGCTTAAGGGACGGATGAACGGCG